>SPMW01000003.1 GCA_009827235.1 Candidatus Campylobacter infans
CTGGGCGCGTGATTTGCGTGGTATAAAACACGGATAAAACATAAAAAAGGTGTAAAAACGCGTGGCGGGCGTGATTATATTTATAACATTTTCTCGGTAAAAGCACAGTTTAAAATTTAAAATAAGCACAAAATTTTAAAATCAAAAATGCTAATTAAAAAGCAAATTTTAAAAGACAAAAAATCTTAAAATGCGCGTAAAATAAGCGCGAAATTTTAAAATCAATAAAGGAAAAAAAGCGCGCAAAAAAATAATAAATCAAAAATATTTATTTTAAAAAAACCGCACAGAATTTAAAATAAAAAAAGCAAATTTCAAAAAATAAAACCACAAAAAATAATTAAAATTTTAAAAATCCGTGCGGAGTTTAAACCGCAAAAAACGCGCAAAACAGGCGTGCAAATGGGCTCAACATGCAAAAAGCGCGTGGCGAGCGGGCGGATTTGCGCGTGGCATTTTGGTGGCTTGGCTTGTGGGCGTAAAAATGTGTGGCGTAAAATATGGCGTGGTGCGTTTAGTTTGGTTTGCGTAATTAAAAAACACGCAAGCGGGCGCAACAAAAAAACGCTCGATAAAGCATTAAATCAAAAGTGCAAACTTAAAATATGCTTATTTTGCCATTATTTATTGATTTTTAGTCCGTATTAGCAAAACTTAAAAATTAAAGCCTTGTAAAACTTAAAAATTTAAGCCTTGCAAAACTTAGTTTTGCAAAACTCAAAAAGCCAAAATAATGCTATTTTTTAGGCACCACAAGCATATTTGTGTAGCGACCCTCTAATGCTGGCGCGCTTGCTTGATCGCAATTATTTTGAACCATCTCCCAGATTTTTTCAAGCATTTTAATGCCGATTTCTGGCGTATTCATCTCGCGCCCTTTTAAGAAAACGCGAAATTTTACATGTTTGCCTTCGCTTATAAATTCTAATGCGTGTTTTACTTTGTAATTTAAGTCGTTTTGTGCGGTTTTTGCGGAGAGTTTGATTTCTTTAATTTCAATGATTTTTTGCTTTTTTTTCGCTTCTTTTTGGCGCTTTTCTTGCTGATATTTAAACTTGCCATAATCCATTATCTTACATACTGGCGGAGTCGCATCAGGGGCGATTAGCACTAAATCTAAGCCCATTTTGCTAGCAATTTCTAGCGCCTCAGTTTTACTGATGATACCATATTGCGTGCCATCATCACCAATGCAACGCACTTGATTAGCGCGTATATCTTCGTTTAAGTAAATTTTGTCTTTACTCAAAAAGCCACCTCGTTAAGTTTAGATTGTATCATTTTATAAAATTCCTCCAAAGTAAGATTATATTGTGTTTTATTCATTCTATCGCGCACGGCGACACTTTTGCTTTCTAGCTCGTTATCTCCAAGCACCAAAATAAGAGGCACATGCTCTTTTTCGGCGTTGCGAATGCGTTTATTTAGCGTTTCATTACGATTTAGCACCACGCTATCAGCACCTAAATCCAAAAGCTCGTCAGCTATTTGTTTAGCATAAGCGTGGTGGTTTTGGCTAATAGGCACGATGGCTACTTGCGTGTGCGCTATCCAAAACGGCAATTCGCCCGCTGTATGCTCCAAAAGTATGCCAATAAAACGCTCAAAACTCCCCAAAATCGCGCGGTGAATCATCACGGGTTGTTGTTTTTGGTTGTTTTCGTCTGTGTATTCAAGCTCAAAACGCGCTGGCAGGTTAAAATCAATTTGAATCGTGCCACATTGCCATTTGCGTTTTAGCGCGTCTGTGATTTTTATATCGATTTTTGGCCCATAAAATGCCCCGCCACCTTCATCGATGCCGTATTTTAGGCCTTTTTCATCAAGGGCGTCTTTAAGCGCGTTTGTAGCTATCTCCCAGACGCTATCATCGCCAACTGCCTTTTGTGGTTTGGTTGAAATTTCCATTTCATAGCTAAAATTAAAAGCTTTCATCATTTTATCTACAAAATCAAGTATTTCATAGACATTTTCTTTGATTTGGCTTGGCATTACGAATAAATGCGCATCATCTTGTGTGAATTCGCGCACTCTAAACAGCCCGTGTAAAACCCCGCTTTTTTCGTGGCGATGAACAACGCCATATTCACAAAATTTTAATGGCAAATCCCTATAACTTCTTTGCTCGCTTTGATAAACCTTAATATGCCCTACGCAGTTCATCGGCTTTATGCCGTATTCTTGCTCGTCAATTTGCGTAAAATACATATTTTCTTTATAATTTGCGTAATGCCCACTTATTTTCCACGCATCGCTTTTTAAAATTTCAGGCCCTCTTACAGGCTCATAACCGCGTTTTCTAAGCGCAAAATATAATTTATGCTCTAATCTTGTGCGCAATCTTGACCCATTTGGTAGCCAAATAGGTAGCCCCGCCCCGATAGTATCATCAAAGCTAAAAAATCCCATAGCCTCGCCAAGCTTGCGGTGATCGCGTTTTTTGGCTTCTTCAAGCATATGCAAATGCTCTTTTAGGCTCTGCTTATCCGCAAACGCCGTGCCATAAATGCGCGTTAGCATTTCGCGCTTTTCATCGCCACCCAAATAAGCACCAGCTACTCTAATTAGCTTAAAAAATTGTAGAAATTTTGTATTTGGGACATGTGGGCCACGGCAAATATCGCTAAAATCGCCTTGGGTGTATATGCTAACCTCGCCATCTGGGATTTTTTTAAGCACTTCTTGTTTTAAATCATCGTGGGCGTATTTTGCGCTAACTTCTGCTTTGGTTGATGATATTCTTACAAAATCATTTTTAGCTTGGACTAATTCTTTCATTTTCTTTTCTATTTGGGCTAAATCATCCTCGCCTAAATTGCTACCATCTGGCTTGCTAACGCGTATATCGTAATAAAAGCCATCTTCTATGGCAGGACCTACGAAAAATTGCACACTAGGATAAAGCTTAAATAAAGCCTCAGCCATCAAATGCGCACAAGAATGCCTAATCACATCAAGCGCGTCTTTTGAGTTATCAAAATAAATCGGCTCACCGCCTTTTAAATTTTTAGCATTATAAGTGTGTGTATCTACGATATTATCATCAATTTTATAAGCTATAATGTCCATTTAAGACCTTTGAGAGTAAAAAATTCGTGGATTTTAGCTAATGATTTTTTAATATTTACTGAAAAATTTAAAATTTTAAAATGCAAAAAGCTAGCGATTTTACGCCAAAGTGGTATAAAATATAAAAAAAAGAAAATTTTGTAAATTTTAATTTAAAATTTTATATAATATGCGCTTTTTTATTTTATTTTAAGGTTTTATAATTATGAAATTCTTAGAAAATCAGGCCATTTTCACAGCCACGAAAATAATGCGCCAAGCTTTATACACCGAGCTTAACGCAAATATTTTAAGCTATGATATCGCGCCAACTCCAAGCCAAGCACAGCTTTTTACAAAAGCAAATTTTAATGAAAACTCCACAGCGGACAACAAGCTTTTATTATACGCGCACATACCATTTTGTGATACTTTTTGCCCCTTTTGTAGTTTTCATAAATACGCTTATGATGCCCAAATTGCGCTAAGCTATTTTAAGAGTTTAAGAAAACAATTAAGAGCCATTAAAGACGCTGGTTTTAGCTTTGATAGTATGTATATAGGCGGTGGCACCACGCTAATAAATGAAAATGAGCTTGAAAAAACGCTGATTTTAGCGCGCGATTTATTTGATTTAAAAGAAATTTCTTGTGAGAGCGATCCTAATCACCTTGATAATTTAGAGCGTTTTAAGGGCTTAATAACTCGCCTAAGTATCGGCGTTCAAAGCTTTGATGATGATATTTTGCGCCGTGTTAGTCGCTTGGAAAAATTTGGCGATAGCAAAACGCTAATTACAAAAATTCAAAAAGCCATTGATGTTTTGCCGATTTTAAGCCTTGATTTAATTTTTAATTTTCCAAGCCAAAATAAAGAAATGTTATTGCGTGATATACAAACCGCAAAAATGCTAAATCCACAGCAAATCACCTTTTATCCGCTAATGAAATCAAGCCTAACAAAAGACAAAATCGCCGCAAGTTTGGGCGTGGAGATTAAAGATAATGAAAGGGAATTTTATGAGTTAATTTGTGCTTTAATGCAAGAATACAGCGCAAATAACGCGTGGAGTTTTGCTAGAAAAGATAAAATTTCAAGCACGCAAGATGAAAATTTTAACCACAAAATGAAAGATGAATATTGCGCCGATCACACGCAATACATCGGCGCAGGGAGCGGGGCGTTTAGCTTTATAAATGGCAGACTTTATATAAATGCTTTTGATTTAAATGAGTATTGCGAGCGCGTAAATAGCGGGCGTAGCGCGATAATTGCGATAAATGATTTTAGCAAACGCGCAAGAATGCTTTATTTATTCTTAACCAAAATCTTTTCAGGCTCTTTAAATCTTGATGAATTTATCAATCTTTATAGCGTGAATGAGCGAGAATTAGGGCTTTTGCTGCGCGCGCTTAAAATTTGCGGAGCAATCACACGAAATGGACAAAAAATCGAGCTTAGTAATTTTGGGCGATATTTGATGGTGGTTTTGATGAAAGAGTTTTATATAGGTATGGATAGAGTGCGCGCTGTTTTTAAGGCAGGCTTAAAGCCAAATATCAAAAGGCTAAAAATTATGAGCGAGAGTTTATAAAATTTCTTAGCTTTTAAAATTTGCTAAATTTTAAAATTTAATATCTAGCGCGTAAAATTCGCGCCAAATTGAGCGCAAATTTTAAAATTTTAATCTTTTTAACGCGCAAAACTAGCAAATTTAAACGCAAATTTTAAAAATTTACTGCTATTTTTGGTATAAATTTTAAAATTTTTAAAATTTATACCTTTTAAAATTTATTAATCTTCGCCCTTGATTTTTTTGGCAATATTTTTATTTGTAAGCCTTGTAAGCTCGTCAAAGCTAGCATTTTGGATATTTTCATAATTCTCAAAATAATCAAGCAATTTTTTTATATTGCCAACACTAAGACCTAATTTTTCAAGTTTTGAGCTTGAAAGCGCGCGTTTATCGCGGATGTTGCGGTGAAAACTAAGCGCAAAACGATGGGCTTCATCTCGTATTTTTTGTAAAAATTGTAATTTTTCATCGTCTTTATTTAGTTTCATTTGGCCAAAAATTCCGTGAATTTTATCTAGCGCACCGCCTTTTGCGCGCTTGGATTTTGCGTCTATTTTTTCTTTTGCGATGGCTAAAACATCGACATTTGCTCCGCTTTCTTGGATTATTTTTTTTGCTAGATCAAACAAAGCTTGCCCGCCATCAATAAGCCATAAATCAGGCGCGCTAAGCTTATTAAAGCGCGATGCGCGCGCGCTTAAAAGCTCTTTCATTTGTTCATAATCGCTTTGGCCATTTAAATGCATATGGCGATAATTTGCCTTGATAAATGCCCCGCTTGATGAGTTTTTTTGCTCTTTATTATCGCTTGCATTGATATCAAAGCAAATCATCGCACCAACAACAGCCGTGCCAAATAAACAAGAATTATCAAAGCATTCAATCCTAGCAGGCAAATTACTAAGCCCAAAAAATTCTTGTAAATGCTCTAAAAACTCGTATTTGCCAAGCTTACTTTGCTTTTTGATTAACTCGCTAGCATTTTGCTTGGCTATATTTACAAGAGCGCGCTTAGAGCCTATTTTAGGGCATTTTATCTCAAAATTTTGCCCGTGGCGCGAACTTAAAATTTGTCCTAAAAGCTCCATATCTTCAAAAGCACTTTCACAAAATATTTGAGAGCAAGCCAGCGGAGATTCTTGGCTGTAAGCGCTTAAAATGCTTTGTTTATAAAGCTCATTTACGCTCTCATCGTCATTTGTGGCTTTTATAATGCTATGATTTGCAAAAGCCACCTTACCATCGCGCACGCTAAAATGCACGCAAGCTAGCATCATATCTAACCCGCTAACGGCGAAAATTTCAAAATCTTCAAGCTTTGCAAGATCAATTTGTATTTTAATTTTTAGTGAGTTTATGGCTTGGATTTGCTCGCGCACAGCCAATGCTTGCTCGTAGTTTTGATTAAGAGAGTAATTTTGCATTTTTTGCTCTAAATGCGGGATTAGGCGCGATGGATCTTTTAATTTTGCCATAGCCGCAAAAACGATTTTAGCGTAATCTTGCTCGCTGATTTTGCCCTCACAAGGCGCATAACAGCGATTCATTTGCGCAAAAATACAAGCTTTTTTGCCCTTTATACAGCTTGGATTTTGGACTAATTTAAACTCAGCATAAATAGCATCAAGGACTTGCTGCGCGCCTTGATGAAAGGGGCCAAAATAGCGAATTTTAGAGCCTTTTATGATTTTGCGTGTGATTTTTGGGCGCGGAAATTTTTCGTTTAAATCTATAAAAATATATGGGTAGGTTTTATCATCGCGCAATAAAATATTGTATTTTGGGTGAAGTTGCTTGATGAAAGAATTTTCTAAAATTAGCGCATCTGCCTCGCTAGAAGTAGCGATATATTCTAAATGCGCTGTTTCGTTTATCATCTTAGCAATTCTTGGGCTTAGGCGCGGATTTGGGCCAAGCTCTGGGCTGAAAATAAAATAACTTTTTACGCGATTTTTAAGCACTTTGGCCTTGCCTACATAAAGCAATTTGCCAAATTTATCAAAATACTGATAAACGCCCGGGCTATTTGGTAAGGATTTTAGCGCGGTTTTTAGTTTAAAATTTGGCTCGGTTTTTGATAAATTTTGATTTGATTTAGTCATTTTGCTTGTCGTAATTTCTTTTTACAATTTGTCTAATTTGCTCAAAAATTTCTTTTATTTTTTTATCTTTACAGCGCAGTTTAAACTCGCCCCTAGCTAGCTCTGGCTGGTGTGGAATATAAGGTCTTATGCCTTGATAGAGTTTTGATTTTTCTAAAAAAACTCTTACATCATTTATAGGTTCTATTTGAAATTTTAAAAGCCCTAGGTTAGAGTTTAAAAAGTTTTTAATGCTAATTGTGTTACTATCGTGCCTTAATTCTTGTAAGCCATGATTTGAATAAACAGCGATATATAAGCAATTACCACGAATATAAGCATAACGCACCAAAGCATTTTTGCGCGCACCTAAATGTAGCCTAAGCACTTTGGTTGTGTGATTTATATTTTTTAGCCTAGAAAAATCTTGAAGGTTTAAGATATGATTTATAATTTCACTCGCTCGCATTTGCAGATTATAGCGCAAATTATTTTAATTTGTGCGTTTTTTACAGGTTGTGGCTATAAGGCCGATCCTTTTTATACTCAAAACCCATCACAAACAAAGGATAATAAATGAAAAATGCTGATATTTTAGTGCTAGATTTTGGCTCGCAATACACGCAATTAATTGCTAGAAGGCTAAGAGAAAATGGCGTCTATACCGAGCTTTTAGCGTATAATGCAAGCTTAGATGAGATTAAGGCCAAAAATCCAAAAGGCATAATTTTAAGTGGCGGCCCTGCTAGCGTATATACAAAAGATGCGTATTTTTGCGATGCTGGCGTGTTTAGCTTAGGTTTGCCAGTGCTTGGAATTTGCTATGGAATGCAATTAATGGCACAGCATTTTAATGGTAGCGTAGAGCCAGCTAAACACAGCGAATACGGCAAAGCAAAACTAAAACTTGTAAATAAGCACGCTTTATTTGATGGCGTTAGTGATGATAGCATTGTTTGGATGAGCCATAGCGATAAGGTTGAAAAGCTCCCAAAAGGTTTTAGCGTTCTTGCTACTAGCGAAAATAGCCAAAACTGCGCCTTTGGCGATGATGAGCGCAAATTTTATGCTTTACAATTTCACCCAGAAGTAGCACATAGCGAATTTGGCGCGATGATTTTAAAGAATTTCTCTAAAATTTGCGGACTTTCAAGCACTTGGAATATGGGTAGCTTTGCCAAAGAGCAAATGAAAATTTTAAAAGATAAATTAGGCGTAGATAAGGTGCTATGCGCTGTAAGTGGTGGCGTAGATAGCTCTGTTGTGGCTGCTTTGCTAGCAAATGCGGCGCCTAAAAATTTAGTGGCTGTTTTTGTGGATAATGGCTTGTTGCGCACAAATGAGGCTAAGATGGTTGAAGAGATGTTTAAGCTAAAATTAGGCGTGGAGCTAATTAGCATTGATGCTAGCCAGATATTTTTAAAACGCTTAAAAGGCATAAAAGATCCAGAAAAAAAGCGCAAAATCATCGGCAAAACCTTTATAGAAGTTTTTGAAAAAGAAGCCAAAAAACACGAAGGCATCAAATATCTAGCACAAGGCACTCTTTATACTGATATCATAGAAAGCAGCGTAGCAGGCAGTTCTAAAACAATCAAAAGCCATCACAATGTAGGCGGATTGCCAAAGAAAATGAAACTAAAACTAATCGAACCTTTGCGCGAAATTTTCAAAGACGAAGTGCGCGCCCTTGGGCTTGAACTTGGGCTTAGTCGCGAGGTTGTGTATCGCCATCCATTTCCTGGGCCAGGCCTTGCTATAAGGATTATGGGCGAAGTTACAAAAGAGCGCTTAGAATTGCTACGCAAAGCCGATGTAATCTTGCGCGAAGAGCTAAAAAGTAGCGGCTGGTATAATAAAACCTGGCAGGCATTTTGCGTGCTTTTAAATGTAAAAAGCGTAGGCGTAATGGGCGATAATAGAAGCTATGAAAATGCTGTTTGCATACGCGTAGTAGATGCTAGCGATGGTATGACAGCTAGCTTTTCGCGCTTGCCTTATGAATTATTAGAAAATTGCAGCCGTAGAATAATCAATGAAGTTGATGGCATAAACCGTGTAGTTTATGATATAAGCTCCAAACCACCTGCTACAATAGAATGGGAATAATTTAAGCAAAAACAATAAACAAAGCAAAAAGCGCAACAAAAAGCACGGGCAAAGTAAAAATCAAGCTGTATGAAAAATATTTTGTGTAGCTGATTTTTACTCGTTTTTTAGCCAAAAGCCCAAGCCATAAAAGCGTACAAAGTGAGCCTATCGGGGTTAGCTTAGAGCCGATATTAGCACCTAATAAATGCGCGTATGCTAGCATTTGGCGCGTATTTTCATCAAAACTTTGTGAGCTTAGCAAAAAATCATTTATCGCTAAATTACCAAAAAGCACCATAGGCAAATTATTAAACACGCCAGCACCAAGCGCGCTTATAAATCCAGTGCCAAAAATCGCACTGATCTTATCTTGTAAAATTACATTAAAAAATGTAGCAATAAAATTTGAAATTTCAATCTTGCTAAGAGCAAAAACCACAATAAAAAGCCCGAAAATAAAAATAATAATGCTAAAAGGCGCGCTTTTTATGATGTTTATTGTCTTTTTTGGCGATTTATGCCATAAAATACAAAGCAAAATCAAAGCAAATATCATAGAATTTACACAAAATGGCAAGCCAAAATTTCGCCCAGCAAAAAAGCTAAGCACAAAACACACCAAAAGCATTAAATGAAAAATAAAAAGCTTATTTGGGAGTTTAGGCGCGCGAATATGACAAAAAATTAAATCCTGCCCAAAACGCTTAGAAAAGATGAACAAAAACAAAACAAGCCCGCACACAAAGCCAAATAAATTCGGCAAAAACATAATCTTAGCAAAATCATCAAATGCGATATTATGGTAATTTGCAGTGATGATATTTGTAAGATTAGAAATAATTAAAGCATTAGAGCTAATATCACAAATAAAACTAATTCCAAATAAAAACACAACAATCAAAGCAAAATCTGCCTTTTTAGCGCGTAAAAATAAACCCAAAACAAGCGGAGTAAAAATCAAAATCGCGCCATCATTTGCTAAGACGCTACTACACAAAGCGCACAAAATGCTAAGCTTGATAAAAAGTGTTTTTGCGTTTATGATTAGTAAGTTTTGATTAAAATTTGTGTGATTTTTTGCGCTCACACAAAGCCTAAGCACCAAAAAAATCAGCCTTTCAAAAAAGCCCAAAGATTGTAAGCAAAGACTAATGACAATAAGCCCAATAAGCGTAAGAGAACTATCCCAAATAAGCCAAAATATAACAGCTAAATCATTAAAATTTATAAGCTCAAAAGCAAGCACAAAAAGCGCGCCAAGGCTTGAATACACCCAAACTCCAAGCCCAAAAGGACGCGTTAAAATCCCAAAAAGTGTAAGCGCAAAAATCAAAAAAGCAAGCATTTTAGATAAATTTTAAAATTTTAGATTACAAAATTAAACTAAATGCGTGCTTTAATGCCACACAAAAACTTAAATGATAAAAAACTTCTGGCTTTAAAATTTTAATCATCAAGCAAGCTTTTGGCAAATTTTAAATATGTTTGGAGATTTTGCATTTGGCTAGCATTTACTGCTATGAAAAAATCATTTTTTAATTCTTTTGCGTAGCTAAAAGGCTCGTTGGTTCGCATATTTACCATAGCTCCGCCGCTTTGAGCAAGTAAATAATCCCCAGCAGCTATATCCCAAATACTACTAGCGCAAAAGCGCGGATATAGCGATGCCTTGCCCTCAATCAATCTACAAAACTTAATCGCCGAACCACATTTTTTACGCTCCAAACCAAAATGCTCGCAAATTTTATCCACACTAACACTATGGCTAGAATGCCCTGAAATCACGGCCTTTTCATAGTTTTTTGGGCGCAAAAGTTCGCCGTTTTTAAATACTTGATTTTCGCCCGCGCTATAAAATACCTCCTTGCTCCAAGGGATATAAATCGCAGCTAGCTGTGGCTTAGCGTTTTCAATCAAAGCCACGCAAATGCTAAACTCGCCGTTTTTTGCCATAAAATCTTTTGTCCCATCAAGCGGATCAATGAGCCAAAATTTGCTATTATTTGTGCGTTTATTAACATCTAAAATGCTCTCTTCGCTACAAATTTCAATGCCAGTTTTATTTAAATAAGAAAATAAGGTTTCATTTGAAGCTAAATCAGCTGTGGTTAATGGCGATTTATCACTTTTTTTTTGCACGCTAAAATCGCCACTTTCGTAAATTTTCATAATCTTTTTGCCCGCATCTTCGCAGGCTAATAAAACAATATCTAATAACTCTTTTTTGTGTGAGTTCATTTTTTGCCTTTTAAAATTTATAAATCAATTTCAAGCACGACAGGCGCGTGGTCTGAGCCAGTTACGCTATCTAAAATATAAGCATCTTTTACCTTAGAGCTTAAATCCTGGCTAATAAAAAAATAATCAATCCGCCAGCCGACATTATTTGCCCTTGCGTTTGCGCGGTATGACCACCACGAATATTTATCTTTAATATCACCATTTTTTAGCCTAAAAGTATCGATAAAACCAGCCTTACAAAGCTCATCCATCCACGCGCGTTCAATAGGCAAAAATCCGCTTACATTTTCATTTTGCTTTGGGCGCGCTAGATCTATATGCTTGTGCGCGGTATTTACATCACCGCAAAAAATCACGCTCTTGCCCTCTTTTGTCAGTTTTTTAATATAAGCTAAAAATTTAGCATAAAAATCCATCTTATAAGCCAATCTCTCATCGCCACTTTGCCCATTTGGAAAATATATATTAAAAAGCCTTATATTATCAAAACTATGCTCTATCACACGCCCTTCATCGTCATCATTAAACATAGAGTTATTTACCTGACTTTTAAAATTTGCTAAGGTTAGTACGCCTGAATACCCAGCTCTTTTTGCTGGATTTTGCGCTAAAAACTTAAAACCCAAATCATTTACTTGCTTGGGTAATTGCTCAGGCCTAGCCTTAACCTCTTGTAAGCCGATAAAATCAGCTCCGCAATCACCAAGCCAAGCCAGCTCGCCTTTATTTGCAAGCGCTCTAATGCCATTTACATTCCACGAAATTAGCTTCATTTTCTGTCCTTATGATATAATTTGCCAAAAAAGGATTATTATGTTTGAGCGCGTTTTAAACGCCGTTTTAGGTAAAAAATTCGAAATTATAGCCATTTTATGTAAATATGCAGATGAAAATGGCATTATAAAATTAAGCATAGCTCAAATCTGCGCCCTTAGCAACGCTAGCAAGCCAACCGTGATAAACGCCCTACATTTTTTAGAACAAAAAAAGGTGCTAAAAAAATTAGCAAATAAATGCTACCAGCTGATTATTTAAAATTTATAAAATGCTTATAATCCTGATCAACGCACTTATACCAAAACTGCGCGAGTTTTCGTTATTTATATTCTACTTAAAACATTTTTTGTAATTTAGATTCTATGTTGTTTTGCAAGGCGATTCGCTCTTGCGACATTTTGCTTATTTGTGAAGTTTTTTGCTCTATATTTTTAATCATTTCTTTTTGGATTTGTAGTGGTGGAAGTGGGATTTGCAGATTTTCTAAAAATTCTTTTGGCACTCTTTGTTGTCCAGCACTTCCTTTGAAATGCAATTTTGCTTGTTCTACAACCAAATTAGTTCGCAAAATTTGCAAAATAAAGTGTATATCAGTTTGGTTAGAATCTTTTGAGCGAAGCACAAAAAATTCCGTAGAGCCAAAGCCTATGCCATTTTCTAGTCTATTTACAACCACTGATTTTTTATTTTGCATACAAGGCGTAATTTTTGCCCACAGCAAATCATCGTTTTGAAATTTTGTAAAGCCTTTATGCAAAGACGCCTTTTTATATAGTGGAGTAAAACTTTTACCATCAGTTGCAAGCATCTCCATAGGGATAAAGCTTATATTTTTATCTTGCTTGATTATCTCTTTCATATCCACGCTAGGATTTATATCGCACAACTCTTTCAAAAGATATTTATTTAACTTAGTGTTTGGAATTTCCTGAGTGTAAGCGTTTTGACTATACCACATAAATGCAAGGGTTTATGAGCTTAAATTTGACAAAAAGAGCAAAAATTTAGCTCAAAATCCCATTTTTAAAGCACTCAACCTACAAGAATGCGAATTTATAGAGCCTAAAAAGCTGTCTTTGCTCCCACTTTCTAAGCTCTGTGTAAAGGCTTTGCAACTTTTTAGTCCAGCAAGGCTTTTTTAGGCAAAAGCAAGACCACAAAGAACACAAAAATCATCATCGCAGCCACATACACGAAAAAGAAGTTTTCAAAGCCGTAGTTTTTAAATTGCAAGGCGACAAAGGGCGCAGAACCGCCAAAAATGGCATTTGCCACCGCATACGAAAGCCCTGTTCCCAAAGCTCTTATATGCTCGGGAAAGAGTTTTGCCTTGAAAATTCCAGCCACCGAAGTGTAAAAACTTAAAATCACAAACAAAGCCAAAATCGAACAAAAGGCAAGTAAAGGCGTATCAGCACTTATTTTTAAAAGCATAAAAAGCGGATAAATGCCCAAAAAAGCCAAAACAGCATAAATCAACAAGGAATTTTTATGACCGATTTTATCGCCTATGAGTCCAAAAATGGGCTGGATTATCATCAAAACAAACAAAGCCGCAAGCATTATGTTGTTTGAAAGTGCCTTGTCAAAGCCAGCTGAGTTTATCATAAAGGTTTTGGTGTAAGTGGTTATGGTGTAAAAAGTGAGCGAACCGCCCGCCGTAATGCCAACTATGATTAAAAAAGGCTTCCAAGAAGTGCTAAAAAGGGCTTTGAAACTTCCTCTGTCCTCGTGTTTGTGTAGTTCAGTAGCACTTTCGCTCATCACAGAACGAACAAACAAAGATCCCAAAGCCAAAAGCCCGCCCACGACAAAGAGTATCCGCCAAGCGTAATCATTCATTTCTTGCTCGCTAAAAAACAAAAGCATAATGCTAATGCTCGCCACCGCTAAAAGCTGTCCGCCGATGAGCGTTACATATTGAAACGATGAATAAAAGCCTCGCCGTCCTTTTGTGGCAAGCTCTGAAAGGTAAGTAGCGGCTATGCCATACTCTCCGCCTACGCTCAAACCCTGAATGAGCCTTGCGATGAGCAGTAAAATGATAGCCAAATCCCCAACGCTTTCTTTGCTCGGCAAAGCAGCGATGAGAAAAGAACCCACAGCCATTAAAATAACCGAAAAAACCATAGATGACTTTCGTCCGATTTTATCAGCCAGCGAGCCAAAGAGCCAACTACCGATAGGGCGCATAAAAAAGCCAGCCGCAAAAACGCCAAAAGCGCTGATTTGCTGTATGGTAGGGTTGTCAGAATTTGAGAAATTGTGCGCAAAATACACCGCCGTAAAAGCATAAATGTAAAAATCAAACCATTCGACCAAATTTCCACTACTTGCGGCGATGATAGAGCGGATTTTTTGAGCCTTTGTTAAGCCTCCTCCCCCAGCTAAGTTTGCTGTTTGCAAGTGTGTCATTTTTTCTCCTTTGGAATCTATTTAGAGTTTTATTATAACATTGGAAATAAAAAATATACACAAGTGTATAAATAATGAAACAAATTTTTAGTGTTTATGTTACGGATTGTAACAATGAAATTTGAAAAGATTTACATAGAATTAAGCGATATTTGTGGGCTTAACTGTGGCTTTTGTCCGAGCGTTAAGGGCGTGCGTGGGGCGATGAGCGTGGAGAAATTTGGCATTATCGCAAAAAAAGTGGCTGGTGTGGGGCGAATTTACACCTTTCATCTGCTGGGCGACCCGCTTGTGTTGCCGAATTTAAAGGATTTCATCAAGCTTGCAAATGCGCACAAAATGCTATTAGAGCTTACCACGAGCGGTTTTTATATGGGTGAAAAAAACGCGCAACTCTTGCTTGAAAGTGAAAATATCCGTCAAATCAACCTTTCTTTAATGGCTTTTTTGGCGCAAAAAAAGCTGAATTTAAACGAGTATTTTGCGCCGATTTTGCGTTTTTTGCGCTTGCATTTGGCGCAAAATTCGCAAAGTTTCGTGAATTTAAGGCTGTGGAATTTAGGAGCAAATTTTACGCCACCATTTGAAAACAACGCCATTTATAGCCTTTTAGAACGCGAATTTAACACAAAAATTCAAAAAAATGCGCCCAAAAACCGCCTTGAAAACCGTATCATTTTGCACCAAAGTGAGCTGTTTTGCTGGGCTGGGGCAAAGGCTGATGATTTGGGCGTGCAAAAAGAATTTGTGGATTTGCAAGGCGAAAAAAATGCGCCCAAAGTGCCGTGTGTCAAAGGCTCGTGCCACGCACTGCGTAAGCAAATCGGCATTTTAAGCGATGGCACGGTTGTGCCTTGCTGTATGGATACAAGCGGCGTTATAGGGCTTGGCAACCTTTTTACGCAAGAGTTAAGCGAAATTTTAGCAAGCAAGCGTGCAGTAGCGATGAAAAAGGGCTTTGAAAGGGGCGAATTCACCGAAAAACTATGCCAACAATGTGAATTTGGACGGCAAAAAACAAGGCTTTGAGCTAAACGCTTTTTGCATAAAAGTGTAGCTTCTCAAAGCTCGCAAGGACAGGCAAAAAAGCGTTTTGCTTGTGATGATAAAATCACAAAATTAGCGAAAAAAAATTATAATTTCTAGTTTTTTAGTAAAGAAAAATTTATAATTTCTAATTTTTAGCAAAGAAAATTTTTTAGTTTTTAGCTTTCATCTCACGCTGAAATGTCTATTTGCACGCTATTTTTAGCACTTGCTGAAATCTCACTGATGAGTGAGCGCATATCGTTTGTGAAATTTGGGTTGTCAAGGTTTTTGATGACAAGCTCTTCGCTCACCTTAAAGGACACGGAAAGGCTTTTTGTAAGCTCTTTTAACTCGCTTTCAAGGGCGTTAAACAAATCCTCACTTGTGGCGTAGTTTTCGGCGTTAAGTTGCTTTTCATTTTCTATGTCTAGGCGTTTTTTGATGAGTTCCTTGCTCTCTTGTGTCATTTTTTGTAAAAGCTCTTCCAATCTCACAAAAACGCGCGGTTCATCTAATGAGTCGGTTTGTATGCTCTTTTTAGCGTATTTGATGATTTGCTCTTTGCTTTGAAGTTCGCCTAAATTCAAGTATCCGTCCATATTTGTGTCGGCTTTGAGAGTTTCGTTAAGTGCCTTTTCTATGGTGTTTGCTAGGGGTGCGTCATAGTGTTTGGAGTAAGGCAAATAGGACGAAACGCCATTAAAATCGACATCTGTTACATTTGCGCCCTCAACCTTTTTAGTGGTATTTGTGGCGTATCCTGCCAGAGTTTCGCCCTTTTCGCTGTCGTTTAAAAAGCCGTTTTTATCGCTGTCTGCACCTGCGTAGTTGCGTTTATAAGCTATGTCGCCAAACCAGCCTGAGACAAAGTCTGCTGCCTCGCCTTTGAGTGTGATTTTCCCGCTTTTATCTTTGTCAAAATTTTGTGAGCCAAAATGCGTTTTAAGCCTTGATAAATTTTCATCACTAATTCTTAAATTTATGGTATTTGTGCTTATTTTATCGGTAAAAGAAATTTCATTGCTAAACTCATAATTTTTAGCTAAATTTGAGCTTGTTTTTATATTGTTTGTGTCTAAATTTTTATTGATGATTTTAGCAAAATTTTGCAAATTATCTTGACTCATATTAGAAAGGCTAGAAAAAACGGCTCTGTTTTGCACACCGTTAAGCTCAAATTTGGTGTTGTGAAAACTCATCAAAGCGCGAGCCAAACCAAAATCCGCATTTGCAAAAATTCTAGCCATTGTCCTGTCCTTGTTTTGTTAAGCTAAATTTCGGCGTAATTCTAACAAAATTTATAGTTAAATCAAGCAAAATTACTCTTTTTAAAATTTCGCTGTTTTTTAGGAATTTTAAAGCCTTTTAAAACGCATTTAAGCGCGAATTTGTGGGTCGCCACGCCCAAGTTAAGAGCGTGGCAGTGTGGGCTTAAACGGCGATTTTTGTCGCGTCTATGATGTTTAAATCAAGCCCAAGTTCTTTCGCTCCAAGCCCAAAAGCAAGCCCCACAAGCTGTGAAAGGTGGATTATAGGCAATCTCGCCTTTGAATTTGTCGCGCTTTGGAAACGCTCTTGATAAATGTCAAGCTGCATTTGGCACAGCGGGCAAGGCGTAACGACACATTGCGCCTCGTTTTGGCTGGCGTTATTGACGATTTGGCTAGACATTTTTTTCACCGACTTTTCAGCTGGATATGACGCGTGAAAGCCGCAGCAATCAAGCCTTTTTTCAAAAGGCACTATGCTCGCACCAAGCGCGCTTACTACCTCTTCAAAACTTTTTGGGTTTGTGGCGCTTTCCTTGCCTCCAAATTCCTTTTCAGGGCGCAAAGAATGACAGCCATAAAAAAGCGCAACCTTTAAATTTGAAAGCGGTTTTACCACTTTGGCTTTGACATTGTCAAGGTCGGTATAAAGCTCCCAAAGTAAGCTTGTTACCTCTGTGCTGCCCTCGTATTTCATATTTCCTTCAGCCAAAAAGGTGTTTATGCGCTCTTTTGCACCCTTATCAAGCGTGTTTTTAGCGCGGGTTAGCGTAAGCATACAGGTGCTGCAAGTAGTAAGCATAGGCTGGTTCATCTGCTCGGCAAGTGCTATGTTGCGAGCGTTTGCCACAAGCGTGGCGATGGGGTCGACATCTTGTGCCTGACTTGCCCCACAGCAACTCCAACCTTTGATTTCGTTGAGTTTCCAGCCTAAAATCGGCGCGATAGCTTCAAGCGACATTTTGGATTCTTTTGCGGCTTGTGAAAGCACACAACCCGGGAAAAATGCGAATTCTTTTGCCATAACTTACTCCTTCTTTTCCGCAGCCTGTGCTGCTTTAACCATTTTGACTAAGTCCGCGTGTCCTTCTATTTCGTCCTCGCCAAAAATGTGTCCTAAATTCATCTTGCCTGCACTCATTAGTTTGATGGCAATGTCTGTTTTACCGACAGAGCCTATGCCCTCCGAGCGAAGCGCAAGGTAAATTTCATTCAAACGCCCTGAACCCTCAACCAAGTCTTTATAAAACGCCATAGCGTGGTCAGGTCCTGTGCCGCTATCAAGTCCTTTTTTAAGAGCCATTACGCGTAAATTTGCTATATCACTAGCCGAGCTAATGCCCTTTGGACAGCGGTTTGTGCATTCTTCACAATGCACACAGTTCCAAAGCCCGTTTTCAATGCTAGGCTTTAAGTGAGTGAGCGCATCAGCAGAACGCGAATCAGCAGCCGCGCGGTAAGCGTGAGTAAAGACAAAGGGCTGCATATAGTCGCTACTATCAGCTTCAAGCTTGCTGCACTCGCTAGCACAGCTACCGCACAAAATGCAGTCCCATTGTTTAGCGATTTTGTCGTATTCTGCCTGAGTTTGCTTACAGCCTTTTTCTGCGTTAAATTCAGCCTTTGCCTTTATGGCTGGGCGGATTTTACGCAAATTTTCAATGCTAGGCTCCCAATCCACTATCAAATCGCTTATCACGCGGAAATTCCCCAAAGGCGAAATGCGAATGCTCTCTGGCTCATCATACTCTTTAAGCAAGTTGTCCATTATGGTATCACAGGCTAAATAAGAGTGTCCATTGACACGCACCGAACACGCCCCGCAAATAGCTGACTTGCACGAAGCCGTGAAATTTAAGGTAATGTCCTTGTGTTGTTTGATGAAAAGCAGCACAGAAAGCAAGGTTTTGCCCTTGTAGTCCTTTTCTTCAAGCTCGTAGCTTGATTCGTATTTGTTTTTGCCATCAAAGCGGTCTATAAAAATTTTCATTCTGGTTTCCTCCCATCAAGTGAAAATTCGCCGACAACGACATCTTTATAGCTAAGCTCTAACTCGTTTTTGTCGTTCATCGTAACGATGCTGTGTTTTAAAAACTTCTCATCATCGCGTTTTGGATAATCCTCCCTCGTATGCGCCCCACGACTTTCAAGGCGTTTTTGAGCGGCTAAACAAGCGCATTTTGAAAGCAAGATTAAGTTGCCAAGCTCGACATAGTCAGTAAATGCGGTATTCATCACTTCGTTTGGATTTGGCACGCGGATTTTTTGGTATTTTACTTCAATTTCTTGCAAATTTTTTGCCAGCAAATCAAGCTTGTCCCCTGTCCTAAAAATCCCCATATTGTCCCAATTTTGCTTGCCAAGCTCTTCACGCAAGGCATACATATCATTCACCTCGCCGCCTCCACTTGTTACCTCTTTAAAAGTCGCAAGCCATTTTTGGGCTAGTTCGTGGGTTTTTTCGCCCTTGCCAAATTCAGCATTTTTAGCGTAATTTGCCGCTCCAAGCCCAGCTAAATGCCCTGTAACCACAGCATCGGTGAGTGAGTTGCCTCCAAGCCTGTTTGCGCCGTGTATGCTGATACAAGAAGCCTCGCCGCCGACATAAATTCCAGCCACTTTGGTGCTCATATCATCGATTTTTACCACTTCGATTCCACCCATTGAGTAGTGAGCGGTTGGGCGCACGGGAACGGGCGTGTCGATTAGGTCGATATTTTGAAAGAGCATTGCGGTGTGGCGAATTTTTGGCAGTTTTTTCATAATGGTTTCTTTGCCTAAATGCCTCACATCGCACAGCACATAAGAGCTTAAACCCTCACCATACCCACGCCCTTCGCGGATTTCTATCTCCATTGCGCGAGCAACGACATCGCGTGGGGCAAGTTCGGCTTTTTCGTGGTATTTTTGCATAAAGCGTTCGCCTTTGTTGTTCAGCAAGTATCCGCCCTCGCCGCGTGCGGCTTCTGTGATGAGCGTGCCACCATTTTGCACGCCTGTTGGGTGAAACTGAATCATCTCAGGGTCCTCAAAGCCAAGCCCAGCGCGAAGTGCGGCTGCTACGCCGTCTCCTGTGGCAATAAATGGCGTTGAAGTGCGGTTGTAAAAAATCCTTGTGTAACCGCCTGTGGCGATGACAAGGGATTTGCAAAGCACGGGATAAATGCCGCCCGTTTGTATGTCGCGAAGCACTGCGCCCTCGCATTTGCCCTCGCTCACACCTATATCAAGCAACTCGGTGTCCATTAGGAATTTCACGCCGTTGCTGATAGCATCATCAAGGCAAGAGTGCATTAAAATGTGTCCTGTCTTATCAGCTGCATAGTTGCAACGCCTTTTGCTCGCTCCGCCCATCATTCTTTGAGCCACGCCAAGCGTTTTTTCGTTGCGTGAAAAGAGCGTGCCTATGTAATCCATCTCAAAAATCACCTTGCCCGCCGCCTCACAGAATTTAAGCACAGCATCTTGGTCGCAAAGATAAGCCCCGCCTTTAACCGTGTCATAAGCGTGCAGCTTGTATGAATCCCCATCGCTAAAATCCGTTACGCCGTTGATTCCACCCTCTGCCATACAAGTGGCGTTGCGCGATGGCATCATTTTGGTAGCGACAACCACGCTTGCGTTTGGATTTGCCTTTCTTGCGGCTACTGCGGCGCGAAGTCCAGCTCCGCCAGAGCCGATGATAAGGACATCACAATAAGGCAAGTTGCGTGGGGTTGCCTGTTTGTCGTCCTTTCCTGTGGGATTAGAACAGCCCGCATACAAAGCCCCTATGCTGATACAGGCGGTTTTTAGAAAAGACCTTCGAGTAAATTCACTACTCATTTGGATTCTCCTTTAAGTAAATGTAAAGCAAATAATCTTGCTTTGGTAAATATAATCACAACGGATTATACAACTACTAGCTTAAATGTCGAGTGTTTAACGAATTTCTCCTTTCTCAAAATGAAATTAAAGCATAAATATTTGCTTAATTGTTATGAAATTGTTATTTTTATTTTGCCTTTTATTATGATATGATTTATCATTTTTAAAAAGCTAGCAACTTTCCTTTTTATATAATTTTACCTAACTTTGAATAAATTTTTTAAATCAAAAACCACACTTTAGCCAAATTGCAAGTCAAATTTGCTACAATCGCTATGTTGTTTCGTGCATTTTGTAAGGCTAAATGCGCTTGATTAAGGCGTTAATACCATAAATTTCACTGCAAAAAGTGCTAAATTGCGCTGACTTTAAAAGCACTAAACTAAATTTAAAAGCACAAAGGAAAATTTTATCAACCAAATTTATTATTTCATCAGCTAAATTTTGATTTAACGAATTTGGTTTTGGGATAGGTAAATTGCCTACGCTCAAAGTATCAAAGCCAAAAGCACCGCCTTGCATATGTGAAGCAAAGTATTTTTGAGCGTAAAAATAGCTCATCAATTTGCTATTTAAAAGCCCTAAAATATATCTTTTATCGACTTTAAAATCATACAAAACATTCACTTTTCCGCCAAAATATCCACTTGGTGTTACACAACAGCGGATAAAATTTGTCATTCTTGCCATAAAAATTATTTCTTTATTTTCAAAGATATTGATTTTATCTTGCGAATAATAAAAAGGAATTTGACTTAAAAATTTGCCTTGCTTAAATTCATACCTAAAAATGTCCGAAGCCTCTAAAAATGGACGATTTGTTTCTTTTTTATCAAATTTAACGCTTGTTCTAAAACCCGCTTTTGATAAGCCACAAAAAATTTCACAAAATTTATTTAATTTTGGATAATTTGCCTTAAAAATTTTTGTAGTGATAGGATTTAAAAGCAAGGATAAATTTTCGATTTTGCATTGTTCTATTTCTCGTAAATTTATTGTTGATAAATCGCCTTTTTCTTTGGCAATTCCGAATTTAAGTGTTTTACACTCTTTATTTTTATGTGTAAAGTGATTGATACAAGTGTAAGTTGCGGCACTATCAAAGACTTTTAAATTTGAAACATTTAACATTAAATTCAAAGACAAGTTTTTATCGATAAAATTTCTTAACCCAAAACCTGCCTCTTGGCAAATGTAAGAAATAGGATTGATGAAAATCATACTACCATTTTTTGACAAAATTTCTTTGCTTTTTTCTATAAAATAAACATAAATGCTCCCCTCTTTGCTGTCTTTATAAATGGCTGAATTTTTAGCTAAAATGCCTTTTGTTTGCTCGTCAATTTTTCTATAATCAATATACGGCGGATTTCCCACTACCAAATCAAAGCCCATAAATTCGCCATTTTCGTTTAAAACCTCAGGGAATTCAAAACGCCATTCAAAGGGCTTTGTGCTTTCTAAATTAAAAATGCTTTCATATTCTTTTTTAAGTGCGCTAAATTCAAGCCTTGCCTAACCTTTTCTTCTGGCGTAGCGACAAGGTGTTTTTTACGCAAGGGGCTATAAATCCTGTCTTGTTTGTCGTATTGAAGTTGTAAAGCCATTTAATACATTCCTTTTATCTGGCAAATCGCCTAATTACTAAAAATAATTGAGATTCTTGCTTTGCTGACAGGTTTTGATCCTGACATTATGTTCGATCCTCTATCCACTTTTTTATCGTTTTTTTATATTAATGCAAGTATAGAGTAGCTAGTAGCTAACCAAATTCATAACCCGAAAATTACAAAATTTAACTTCTATTCTTAAAATTTTGGCCAAAACACTAATAATTTATAAAAATCAATATTCAAAAAGCCCGTTTACGCTTTCACCATGATAAACTCGCCTTATAACCTCAGCAAATAGCGATGCCACGCTTATCACCTGAACATGCTCGCAAGGCTCGTTTAATGGTATAGTATCAGTTACTACTAGCTCGTCTATGGCTCCGCTCGCAAGATTTTGGCGCGCTTTACCACTTAGCACAGGATGCGTACAAAATGCAAGCACGCTATTTGCCCCGCGCTCTTTAAATGCCTTAGCCGCTTTTACTAGCGTGCCAGCAGTATCTACCATATCATCAATTAAAATCACATCCTTGCCATTTACATCGCCTATTACATTCATAACCTCGCTTTCATTTGCCTTTTCGCGCCGTTTATCTACTATAACCAAATCCAAATTTAGCGTCTTTGCCAAACTTCTAGCACGCGCTACGCCACCTATATCAGGGCTTGCGACAATGGGATTTGTTAAGTGCTTATTTTTAACATAATTAGTAAAAGCAATCGTCCCATAAAGATTATCCACAGGCACATCAAAAAAGCCTTGTATTTGTCCAGCGTGTAAATCCATGGTAATTACGCGGTTAATGCCGGCTGTTTGCATCATATTTGCTACAAGCTTAGCAGTAATTGGCACGCGTGGCGCAGCCTTGCGGTCTTGTCTAGCATAACCAAAATACGGCACCACAGCAGTTACTGAGCTAGCTGAGCTTCGTTTTAGGGCGTCTGTTAAAATCAAAAGCTCCATTAAATTAGTATCAGTTGGCGCACAGGTTGATTGAATGATAAAAGCATCCTTGCCACGCACATTTTCGCCGATTTGAACACTAATTTCTCCATCGCTAAATCTCTTAATGCTAGCATCGCTTAGTGGAATGCCTAAAAATTTCGCCACTTGCCTTGAAAAATCTATATTTGCTGTGCCTGAAAATATCTTGTAGCCACGCATTTCTCGCCTTTATTTAAAATTTGAATGCGGATTTTAACTAAAATTTGCTTAATTATTTAAGCTTTTTGGCTAAAATCACGCCCAAAATCAAAAGGCCAGCTATGCAAAAAGACTTTTTAAGCACGCAAAATCTAAGCAAAGACGATATTCTTGCGATCCTAGAACGAGCCAAACATTTTAAAAAACTAGGCAAAAGCGAAAATAAACACGAAAATCTTTTAGAGGGCAAGAGCGTATTAAGCGCGTTTTTTGAAAATTCCACAAGAACTAGAATGAGTTTTGAATTAGCCGCAAAACGCCTAGGCGCTGATGTTTTAAGCCTAAATCCAAGTATTTCAAGCACCGCAAAGGGCGAGAGTTTAATCGATACCATTAAAAATCTTAGCTCTATGCAAAATAGTTTTTTTGTGGTGCGCCATTTTAATAGCGGAGCAGCGCAATTTATAGCAAAAAATACAAGCGCACATGTGCTAAACGCAGGCGATGGCTGCAATGAGCATCCAAGCCAAGCAATGCTTGATATATTCACTATTTTAGAGCATTTAGATGGCGTAAATTTTAAAGATTTAAGCCCAATTAAAGGCGCAAAAATTAGCATAATCGGCGATATTTTTCATTCGCGCGTTGCTAGATCAAATATTTATGCTATGCAAGGCCTTGGCGCTGATATTACGCTGTTTGGCCCGCCTGCTTGCTTGCGCCATGCTAGCGTGTTTAAATGCAAAATCGCTAAAAACTTAAAAGAGGCTATAAGTGGCGCAGATGTGCTAATAATGCTAAGAATTCAGCTAGAACGAAGCAAAGATGAGGTTGCTTTGCCAGCTGAATATCCAAAGTATTTTGGCATAAACGAAAACAGCTTAAAGGATGCTAAAAAGGGCGTTTTGATACTTCATCCAGGCCCTGTAAATCGTGGCGTGGAGATGAGTTCGGGCGTGCTTGATAATACTAGCTTAGCTTATGAGCAAGTTGAAAATGGCGTAGCTGTTAGAATGGCGATTTTAAGCTTGTTGGCTAATAAATAAATTTTAAAAAAAGGATTAAAATGACAGAAGTAATTAAATTTTTTTACGCTCTGAGCGATGCAAATACCAAAGAGCTACTTGAAAGCAATGCAGGTGGAGCTGAATTAGGCTTTGTATGTGGTAAAGATCAAATCATAAAAGCACTTGAAGATGAGCTTTTAAAAATGGGCGTTGGCGAAAAAAAGCAAATTAAAATTTTAGCCGCTGACGGGCTTGGCGAGCGCGATGAAAGCTTAATGCAATTATTGCCAAAAGAGCAGTTTGCGGGCATTGATTTAAAAATCGGTATGGCTTTAATAGGCCAAGATGAAAGTGGCCAGAGCGTGCATGCAACGGTTGTAAAAATCGATGATGAAAATGTTTTGCTTGATTATAACCATCCTTACGCAAGCAAGGATTTAATTTTTGATGTAGAAATTACAGAGCGCAGACAAGCAGATAGCGATGAAGAGCTAACAGGCGTGGTAAAAACCCCGCATGTGTGTGCGTGTGGTGGCGGCGGGCATTCGCACGAGCATTCTCACGGCGATGGTGGTTGCTGTGGTGGGCATTCACACGGACATTCGCACGAGCATTCACATGGCGATGGTGGTTGCTGTGGCGGCGGGCATTGTAAAGAACACTAATTTTCACACAAATCTAGCGCATTTTAAAATTTAAGGGCAAATTTTAATCGCGCTAGCTCAAAAATACTATTTTAAACAACCTAAATAATTTTTAAGGATTTATAAATGAACTTAGCCTTTATTTTCCCAGGACAAGGCTCGCAAAAAATTGGTATGGGTTTAGAATTTTATGAAAATTTTTCTAGTGCTAAAAAGCTTTTAGATGATGCTAGTTGCGCGCTTGATATAGATTTTAAAGCCTTGATGTTTTCTCAAAATCCAAAACTTGATATTAGCCAATTCACCCAGCCAGCGATTTTGCTTAATTCCCTAATGGCTCTTAGCGCATTCAAAGAGCAGATAAATTGCGAAGCTAGCGTGCTTTTAGGGCATTCGCTTGGAGAGTTTAGCGCTTTGTGTGCGAGCTTGGCGTTTAATTATATCGATGCTTTAAGGCTCGTTAATTTACGCGGTAAGTTGATGGCAAAAGACTGCGAAGGCAAAGACGCTGGTATGATGGTGGTTTTAGGATTAAGCGATGAAAAAGTAGAAAAAATTTGTGCTGATTTTGAAAAATCTGCGTGGCCGGCTAATTACAACTGCGATGGGCAAATTGTAATTGCTGGCTTAAAAGATGATTTAAAGGCACTTGAGGGTGAGTTTAAATCTGCTGGGGCAAAACGAGCAATGCTTTTAAATATGAGCGTTGCTAGCCATTGTAAGCTTTTACAAAACGCATCAAATGCCCTTGCTAGCGAGCTTGATGGCAAAATCGCTCCAAATTTTAAAGCCGTAATCTCAAATGTAAATGCCAAACCTTACAGCACAGCCACGCAAGCAAAAGAGCTATTAAAAGCACAATTAACAAGCCCAGTGCTTTACAAGCAAAGCATTATAAGAGCGCAAGATGAAGTGGATTGTTTTGTAGAGTTTGGTTCTAGCGTGCTTTGTGGATTAAATAAAAAAATCACACAAAAGCCAAGCATAGCCATAAACGATTTAGCAAGTTTAAACCAGGCAGTGGAATTTTTAAAAAATCATTAAAATTTAGAGCAAATTTTAAAAAAGGATAAAGATGAAAATAGGAATTTTGGGCGCGATGAATGAAGAAATTGCGCCGATTTTAGCTAGCTTAAAAGAATACACAGGCGAAGAATACGCATCAAATACTTTCTATCAGGCAAAATTAAACGATCATAATTTAACCATAGCTTGTACTAAAATAGGCAAGGTTGCAAGCGCGCTTAGTGCTGCGCTTTTGATTGAGCGATATGGATGCGAGATCGTGCTTTTTAGCGGAGTTGCTGGCTCGTTAAACAAAAACTTACACATAGGCGATATGTTAATTGCTACAAGCTGCGTCCAGCACGACCTTGATATCACGGCTTTTGGCCATCCTGCTGGCTTTGTCCCTGGTATCAATATCGCGCCAAAAAGCGATGAAAGCTTAAATCAAATCGCAAGACAAGTTGCAAGCCAATTAAATATAAAATTATTTGAGGGCATAGTAGCTAGCGGGGATCAATTCGTGTGTAATGTAAATAAAAAAGTCTGGATTAAAGATGCTTTTAATGCGGACGCGGTAGAGATGGAAGGTGCTAGCGTGGCGCAAGTTTGTGATTTAATGAAAGTGCCGTTTTTTGTGCTTAGGGCAATTAGCGATGAAGCAGGTTCTGGGGCGGAGTTTGATTTTGATGAGTTTTTAAAAGATTCTGCTAGCAAATCTGCGAAATTTTTATTAGAAATGATTAAAAAAATCTAGCCTTAAATTTTAAAATTTAAAGCCTATTTACAAGGATTAAAATGGATAATGAGCAAGTTGTAATTAGCAAGAAATTATTAAAAATTGTAGGTCAAACAAATGCGCGCTATAAGATGTTTGAAAAAAACGATAAAATTTTACTTGCTTTAAGTGGAGGCAAAGATAGCCTAAGTTTAGCACACATCTTAAAGCATTTTTGCGCAGTAACGCCAGAAAAATTTAGCTTTGAAGCTGTTACGCTAAGCTATGGTATGGGCGAAGATTTTAGCTATTTAAGCGAGCATTGCAAGGCTTATGGGATCAAACACAGCGTAATTGATAGCTCGATTTTTGAAATTAGCAAAGAAAAAATTCGCGCTAATTCTAGTTTTTGCTCGTTTTTTTCGCGTATGAGGCGCGGGTATTTATACAGCTATGCATTAAAGGGCGGTTTTAATAAACTTGCAATCGCCCATCATTTTGATGATGCGACTGAGAGTTTTTTTATGAACTTTACTCACAATGGCGCAATTCGCACCCTTGCTCCAAAATACACCGCAAATAACGGCATAATCGTAATTCGCCCGCTAATTTTAGCCAGAGAGCGACAATTACGAGATAATGCATTAAAAAATCATTGGCAAGTAATAGGCGATGAGGCTTGTCCTGCTATGCGTTTTGATGTGAAAATGCCACACGCAAGAGCGCAAACCAAAGCACTTTTAGCTGGACTTGAAGCCAAAAACCCTAAGCTTTTTATCAGCCTAAAATCGGCCTTTACAAATATCCACAAAGATACATTTTTTTAAAATTTTAATGCGCGCTAGCTTTTTTGGTTGCGCTTTAAAATTTAAAAACGCCCGCTCGTATTTTTTTGCTATAATTGCGCCTTTTAATTTTAAAGGGCGGGTATGAGCCAAAAGAAAAAAGAATATATCAGCGTTACAGGCGCAAAAGAGCATAATCTAAAAAACATATCCTTACAAATTCCAAAAAATGAATTAGTCGTATTTACTGGCATTTCTGGCTCCGGGAAAAGCACGCTTGCATTTGATACACTTTATGCTGAGGGTCAGCGCCGTTATATCGAAAGCCTTTCAAGCTACGCACGGCAGTTTTTAGGCAAAAACACAAAGCCAGATGTAGAGCGCATTGTAGGCCTAACACCAGCTATTGCCATAGATCAAAAATCCACAAGCAAAAATCCGCGCTCTACTGTTGGAACGATCACTGAAATTTATGATTATCTGCGACTTTTATATGCGCGCGTTGGCATTCAGCATTGTTATAAATGTAATAAACCAATCTCAAAAATGAGCGCACAAGATATAATCGATCAAATCTCAGCCTTGCCAGATGGCACGAAGGTGGTTATTTTATCTCCATTAGTGCGTGAAAAAAAAGGCACATTTGCTGACACTTTTGAAAAACTTAGAAACGATGGCTTGCTTAGAGTTCAAATCGATGGCATTATCCAAAGATTAGATGAAAACATAGAGCTAAGCAAAACCAAAAAACACACGATAAAAGCAGTGATTGACCGCATAGAGCTAACCCCGCAAAATCATTTACGCGTTATTGAAGCAGTAGAAAAATCGCTTGCTTTAAGCTATGGCGAGGTTGAATTAAGCATAATAAATGCGAGTGAGTTAGGAATTTCAAATGATTTTATGCATTTTAGCGAGCATAATGCTTGTTTTGATTGTAAAATTTCTTATGAAGTGCTTGAACCGCTATCTTTTAGCTTTAATTCGCCAAAAGGCGCGTGCGGGGGCTGTGATGGGCTTGGTGCGTGTTTTAGCATAGATCAAAGCAAGATAATAAATGAAAGTTTAAGCGTTGAAAATGGCGCATTAAAACTGCTTTATGGCTTTAATAAAAGCTATTATTATAAGTTTTGCCTAGCATTTTGCCAGCAAAATGAAATAAATGCTAAAACGCCTTTTTGCCAGCTTAATGCTAATGAGCAAAGAGCGCTTTTATATGGTAATGCTAGCAATGTGGAGTTTATTTGGAAAAGGCATAAATTATCAAGGCGTTTTGAGGGCGCTTTAAAAATCAGCTATGATTTAATCAAAGATGGCAAAGATTTTAGCGATTATACCGCGCAAAAACCCTGCCCTGATTGTAAAGGCTTGCGCTTAAATGCTAGCTCGCTTGCTGTAAAAGTAGCTAATAAAGGCATAGGCGAGCTAATTAGTATGCAAATTAAACAATGCCTAGCCTTTATCGATAATGAAGCAAATTTTAAATATTTTAGCGACACGCAAAAACAAATAGCTATGCCGATTTTAAAAGAAATTCGCGAAAGATTACATTTTTTAAATGATGTTGGTTTAGAATATCTAAGCCTTGGGCGCGATGCAAGGACAATTAGCGGAGGCGAAGCACAGCGCATAAGAATAGCAAGCCAAATCGGCTCAGGATTAAGTGGCGTAATGTATGTGCTAGATGAGCCAAGCATAGGCTTACACGAAAAAGACACCCTAAAACTAATCTCAACCCTAAGAAGCTTACAAAATAAAGGCAATAGCGTGCTTGTAGTAGAACACGATAAAAAAACTATGCAAAATGCAGATTTTATCATCGATATAGGCCCAGGTGCTGGCAAAAATGGCGGTAATGTAATATTTAGTGGCACTTATAAAGAGCTTTTAAAAAGCAAAACCCAAACGGCCTTATATCTAAACGGCAAAAAACTAATAAATTATGCTAAAAATAGACCCCAAGAACAATGGATAGAGGTTAAAAACGCAAATATAAATAATATAAAAAATCTAAATGTAAAATTTCCTCTTAAAAATTTTGTAGGCGTAAGTGGCGTAAGTGGCTCAGGCAAAAGCTCTTTGGTGCTTCAAACGCTTTTACCACGAGCCCAAGCACAATTAAGCAAAGCCAAAATAAATGAAAGCGCACTAAAAAATGCAAATATCGAAGGCTTAGATCAACTTGATAAAGTAATTTATTTAGACCAAAGCCCAATAGGTCGCACACCGCGCTCAAATCCAGCAACTTATACAGGCGTAATGGATGAAATTCGCGAGCTTTTTGCTCAAACAAAAGAAGCAAAACTAAGAGGATATAAAAGCGGACGATTTAGCTTTAATGTCAAGGGCGGACGCTGTGAAAAATGCGCCGGAGATGGCGCGATAGTAGTAGAAATGCATTTTTTGCCCGATGTAAGCGTGGTTTGTGATGCATGCAATGGCACGCGCTATAACGAGCCAACACTTGAAATTAAATATAAAGGCAAAAATATAGCCGATGTGCTTTCAATGAGCGTAGATGAGGCGCTTTTGTTTTTTGATGCTTTGCCTAAAATTCGCACAAAACTAGCCACAATTCAAGCCGTTGGGCTTGGGTATATTAGCCTTGGCCAAAGTGCAACCGAGCTTAGTGGTGGCGAGGCTCAAAGAATAAAACTAGCAAAAGAGCTAAGCAGAGCAGACACTGGCAAAACGCTTTATATCCTTGATGAACCAACTACTGGCTTACATTTTGCTGATGTGGATCGTTTAGTAAATGTGCTTCAAAGCCTTGTAAATCTTGGCAATAGCGTAATAGTAATCGAGCATAATTTAGATGTGCTAAAAAACTGCGATTATTTAATAGATATGGGTCCAGGTGGCGGGGATTTAGGTGGGCGCGTAATAGCTGCTGGCTCACCACAAGAGCTAGCAAAAAATTATAAAAAAACAGGCTCATTTACGGGAGAATTTTTACTTGAAGAGCTAGAATTAAAATGAAATTTTAATTTAAAATTAAAGGATAAATATGCTTAAAGATATTTTTAGAGAATACGATATTAGAGGAATTGTGGGCGATGAATTAAATCAAATAAGCATTAAAGCAATAGGCAAAGAACTAGGCGCGGTGATGAAAGAGCGTGGCGTAAAAAATGTAAGTGTAGGCTATGACGCAAGGCTGAGCGCGCCAGAGCTTTTTGATTATTTGCTTAGCGGATTAAATGCGAATGATTTAGAAATTTTTGATATTGGCTTATTGGCTACGCCAGTTGGGTATTATAGCGTTTTTAGCGGGGTTTTTGATGCAAATATTATGATCACAGGCTCACACAATCCAAAAGAATACAATGGCTTTAAAATCACTATCGGCACGGATAGTTTTTTTGGCGATGATATCACAAAACTAGGCCAAAGAGTATGCGCGCTAGTAGATTCAAAAGAGCAAATTCCAAATAATACAAAATGCCAAAAATACGATATTTTAAGCAAATATGTAGATTTTTTTACCCAATGTTTTGCGCATTTAAAGGGTTTTGATTTACCTTTTGTTTGTGATTGTGCTAATGGGGCTGCTGGCGTTAGCTTAGAAGCAATCATTAAAGCGCTTGATTTAAACGCTCATATTTTATACCCTAAACCAGATGGCAATTTCCCAAACCATCACCCAGATCCTAGCGTAGCAGAAAATTTACAGGATTTAAAAATGGCTCTAAATAGCGGTAAATTCGCGCTAGGCTTTGGTTTTGATGGAGATGGCGATCGCATAGCAGTGCTGAGCAAAAAACGCTTAATCAAAGGCGATGAATTAGCATATTTATACGCACTAAATATGAAAAACCCGCGCGTTTTAGGCGAGGTAAAATGTAGCCAAAATATGTATGATCAAATCGATAAAATCGGCAAAACTTTTATGGGAAAAACAGGGCATTCTAATATCAAAAAAGCTATGAAAGAGCTAAATATAGATATGGCAGCTGAGGTTAGCGGGCATATATTTTTCAAAGAAAGATTTTTTGGTTTTGATGATGCGGTTTATGCGGCTATGAGGGTTTTAGAGCTATGTGCTAAGGGCGTGGATTTAGACGCTAAACTAGATCAACTCCCAAAACTTTACTCCACAGATGAAATTAAAATAAACTCAAGCGATAAAAATAAATTTATCATCGTAGAAGAGATTAAAAATGCGCTAAACACAGCAGATTTACCGCAAATTTTAAATGTAATAGATATCGATGGCGTAAGAGTGCGCTTTGAAAACGGCTGGGCGCTAGTAAGAGCTAGTAATACCACGCCTGTGCTAGTTACTAGATTTGAGGCTAACAGCCAAGAAAACCTAAGCCTAATACAAGAAAAATTTACAGCCCTAATAAATAAAATTAGCTCAAATTTTAAGGACAATAATGAATAAAAAACTAGCTCTTTGCATTTTAAGCGGAGGTATGGATAGCGCAGTAGCCACAGCCATTGCTAAAAGCCAAGGCTATGAAATTTTAGCCTTGCATTTTGATTATAATCAACGCACGCAAGAGCGCGAAAAAGAATGCTTTAAGATGCTTTGTAAGGATTTTGGCGCGCTAAAAAGCTTTATTTTTGATGCTAATTTTATAGCACAAATCGGCGGCGGAGCTTTAACTGATACTAGCTTAAATATCCCTAAAAATGCGCTAGAAATTTTAAATACAAACGCTTATGAGAGCAAAAATAGCATTGATGCTCAAAGCCAGCAAACTTCTAATAAAAACGCACTTGAAAGCTTACCTATAACTTATGTGCCGTTTCGTAATGGGATTTTTCTTAGCATTGCAGCGGCTTTGGCTCAACGCGAACGCGCAGAGGCGATATTTTTAGGCATAGTTGAAGAAGACAGCAGCGGATATCCTGATTGTAGCGAAGATTTTGCTAATAAGGCGCAAGATTTTATTAGTTGTGGCAGTGGTGAAAATATTAAAATTTGCGCCCCGCTCGTGCATAAAAATAAAAGCCAAATCGTAAGCCTTGGGCTTAGTTTGGGTGTGGATTTTTCGCATACTTATAGTTGTTATGAAAATAACCAAAAACCTTGTAAAGCCTGTGATAGCTGTTTATTGCGCGCAAGAGGCTTTGCTATGGCAAAGGCAAAAGATCCAATTTTAGAATAAATCTAAGCAAAGCGCGCCAAAATTTTAATAACATTAAAATCGTAAAAAACCTTAGCTAAGTTCATCACAGTGCCACACCCTGTGGATTCCATACGCATAACTATTTTGCCGTGCATACCCTACTCTTTGAAAATTTTTATGAATTGCTATTTTGGCAAATTTTTTTATAATTATCGAGTGTTATTCATCAAATAAAAATTCACGCTCAATTTACATTTTTACTGTAATATTTGATTTTAAAACAAGGTTAAAAAATGTTTATCATTCAATATTTTACAAATCCAAAACAAACAGGAGCTTTGTGCGCTAGCTCATCTAAACTAGCAGCGGCAATGACAGAAAATATAGATTTTCAAAAAGCTCGCAATATCGCTGAAATAGGTGCTGGAACGGGTGCATTTACAAGAAATATTTTATCAAAAAAAGATGAGGATGCAAATTTTTTCGCTGTGGAAATTAACAAAAAAATGGCAAATAAACTCTCACATAAATTTGAAAATTTAGATATAGAAATAAACTCAGCCTTAAATTTGAGAAACATTTTATCTAAAAGAAAAATCAACAAGCTTGATATTGTTATCTCTTCGATTCCTTGGGCTTTACTGAAAGAAAAAGAACAAGAACAGCTTTTATATAGCATTTATGAGTGTTTAGATGAGGGAGGATATTTTACCACTTTTGCCTACATTTTACCAACACGAGCAAGGGCTAAATTTAGAAAAAAGCTTTTTACTTTATTTGGCGAAGTAAAAACTTCTAAAACAGTGTGGCAAAATATCCCGCCTGCCTTTGTGTATTACTGCAAAAAGTGAGATATTATTTATTTGCCCTTTCTATATACTCGCCGCGCACAGTATCAACGCGAATAATCTCGCCTTCAAGCACATGAAAAGGGATTTGAACCACCGCACCCGTCTCAAGCGTGGCTGGCTTTTTGTTTGATCCTTGCGTGTCGCCTTTAAAATTTGGCTGAGTTTGTATGATTTTAAGCTCTACAACTTGTGGCACCTCTACGCCGATCGCCTTGCCGTTGTGAAAAAGCACATCAACCATCATTCCATCTATCATCCATTTTTTGGCATCGCCTACATCATCATCGCTGATGGCTACTTGCTCATAACTTTCATTATCCATAAACTGGCAATTCTCGCCGTCATCATAAAGGTATTGCATTTGTTTTTCTTCTAAGTTTGGCGCTTCGCATTTATCTCCGGCGTGAAAAGTTTTTTCAAGCACCTTGCCATCAATAAAGCTTTTAATTTTTACGCGCACAAAGGCTGGCCCCTTGCCTGGTTTTACATGTTGATATTCTACGATCTTAAACGGAATGCCGTCTATTTCAATCTTTAAGCCTTTTTTTAAATCGCCCATTTGGTAGCTTGCCATTATTTCTCCTTAAATTAAATTTGTGCGTATTTTGCCCAAATACAAGTTTTTAGCGCATTTAATTCATCTAAAATATTCGCTTTTATATCGCCATCGACCAAAATCACAGCCAAGGCCTCGCCATGTCCGCTTCTGCCTAGGCGAAAATCTGCTATATTTATATTTTGCGCTGCTAAAATCCCGCTAATATCGCGAATAACGCCTGGCACATCGGTGTTTTTAAACACTATCATTTGCCCTTTTGGTTTAAAATCTGTTTTAAAATCGCCAATTTGAACAATTCTTTGCTCATTTTCACCAAATACCGTTCCGCCTATAATAATAGCGTATTCATCAGTGGTTATTTTCACGCTAATTTTATTTTTATAACCACTATTTTCAGGTTTTATCTCCACATCGCTATCTATACCGCGCTCATTTGCCACAAAAGAAGCATTTACATAATTTATCCCATCGCCTACGCTATCTTTCATAGCACCAACTAAGGCAAAGGTAAGCAAACTTTTTGCATAATTTGAAATTTCACCCTCAGCTATTAGCTTAATGCTCTTTATCGCGCCTTTATTTAGCTGAGCGGCAAAATAGCTCATTTTGCTTGTTAATTCTACAAAAGGTGCTACATAATTAGGCAAATCTTCTGTTTTAATCGGTAGATTTAGCGCATTTGGATAACAAATACCGCGCGCTGCGCTAATTGCTTGCTCGGCAGCATCTACTGCGATGTTTTTTTGACTCTCAAGCGTATTTGCTCCAAGGTGAGGCGTTGCGCTAACATTTGCTAGCTCTAAAAGCGGATGCTGGCTAGCTGGCTCTTTAACAAAAACATCAATGCCAGCGTATGCGATTTTTCCGCTTTTTAAATTTTTATAAAGCGCATCTTCATTATATAAGCCACCGCGCGCGCAGTTAATCAAACGCACGCCATCTTTCATTCTAGCAATTTGTGCTTCGTCTATGATATTGATAGTTTCTTTATTTTTAGGTGTGTGAATGCTAATAAAATCGCAAGCTAAAATATCATCAAAATTATTGGTATATTCTACGCCCAAATCCGTTGCCTTGCTCGGCTCAATATAAGGATCATAAGCAATTACTTTCATACCAAAGCTAAGCGCGCGAGTGCCGACACGGCTACCGATATTGCCAAAGCCGATTATGCCTAGCGTTTTTTGGTATAGCTCTGTGCCATACCATTTTTCGCGCTTCCAGGTGTGGTTTTGTTGTAAATCATTCACACTTGCTATGTAATTACGCGCCGAGTTTAATAAATGGCACATTGTCATTTCCACAGCGGCTATTGTGTTTGCGGTTGGGACATTCATTACGATTATGCCGTGTTTAGAGCAAGTTTGTATATCTACATTATCCACGCCCACGCCAGCACGCACTAAGGCCTTTAAATCGCTAGCAGCATTTATAAAATCCTCGCCACAATCAGTAGAACTTCTAGTAATAGCTACATCTACGCCTTTTAACATAGTTAAAAGTTCGTCTTTTGGGACATTTACAGCGTCTATGATCTTTAAATCTTTTTGCGCTCTTAAAATTTCAAAACCCTTAGGGTGAATAGCATCACAAACTATGATAGTTTTCATTTAACTTCCTTTAAAGTGGAGTTTATATTATATTTTTTGAGATTAGTTATAAAGCTATTAGCCGTAGCTGCGCTATTTGTGTTTATAAAAATAGTGTGTGAGCCATTTTGGCGCACAAGGCTAAGTTCTATATCTAAGCTTTTAGCCACTCTTTGCATACAAAAAATAGAATAATCCGTGCATTTTGATATCAGCACTTGATAGCGCAATGTTTTATTATTTGTGTGATAATCCAGCCTGCTTTTGCGCTCGTTTAATTCTATATACATTAAATTAACAGGCAAAACATCGCTGGATTTATTTAGCTTTGCGACATTAGCCATCCAGCCATCTACGCTTTTGTTTGTATCACTCCAAGTAATAGGCGCTATTGGCGTTAAATCAAACACAGGCTTTGCTACGCGCGCGTAATTTATCAAAACAACGGCTGTAATTATCAAAAATAACATTATAAAAGCCAAAGCAATGTATAAAGCGTTTTTACTTGTCATTTTTATTTCGCCTATTTGTGTATTGCATTAAAATTTAGCTAATTCATAACTTTGGTAAATTTCAATAAATTAAAATTTTAAACTACCAATAAATCAAAATTTTAATAAAGCAAAACTTAAAATTTTAATTATAAAACGCACAAAACAAATTTTAATGCGTTGCGAGTTTAAAGGTAATTTCACACTCAAACTCTCAACGCAATGTGCTAAAACTTAGGCTAATTGCTCTTTTATAATATCGCCTAGGCTTATTCTATCGCTATCTTGGGCATTTATTTTATTAATGGTATCGCGCTCTTTTTGTATATCTACGCGTTTTACACTAAGGCGAATATGCCCCTTGCGCTCGTCTATAAAGGCTATGGCTGCTTCTAAGCTATCGCCTATTTTAAGCGCGCTAAAATCATTAACATCTTCTTTTCTTAAAAGCGCTTCTATATCGCCTTCTAAGCTTACAAAAGCACCAAATTCTTTTATATCTTTAATGGTGCATTTTACAACATCGCCTATTTTATGAGTTTTGGCGTATTGGCTAATAGGGCTATCTTTAAGCTCACGCACGCTTAGAGAAATTTTTTGTTTTTCTGTGTCGATTTTGACGATTTTTACTTGTATTTCATCGCCAATTTTTAGATTTTCTTTGCATTTGGCATTTCTATCCCAGCTTAAATCTTCGTTATGTAAAAGCCCTTCTACACTGCCGTTATTTACAGCTATGCGAATAAACGCTCCAAAAGCAGTAGTAGAAACTACCTTGCCTTTTACCACATCACCTACTTTATAAGCCTTGCGAAATTCATCAAAAGGTTTATCTAATAAATTTTTAAGACTAACGCGAAGTTTATGTGCGTCCATATCGATTTCTATAACCTCTACATCAATCTCATCGCCTTCTTTTATAAAATCATGCGGGTTTTTGATATTTTTATCCCAAGAAATTTCGCTAATATGCAAAAAGCCCTCTATATCATTACCCAAATCCACAAAAGCGCCATAAGGTTCGATATTGCTCACACTTACGCGAATAGTATCGCCTACGCTTAGGTTGTCTTTAACATCAGTCCAAGGATCAGGCATAGCTGCTTTTATGGAAAGTGAAAGATGTTTTTTATCTTTATCGTAATTTAAAATTTTAACGCCTACACTTTCGCCTTCTTTATACAAACTCGCAGGGTTTATCGGCCCTTTGTAGCTGATTTCTTTATAATGAACCAAGCCATCTACGCCGCCAACATCGACAAACATACCATAACTAGTGATTTTTTTAATCACGCCGTCTATTATGCCCTCTTGTTTTGTGATATTTTCTAATGCTATGGCGCGTTCTTTACGAGCTGTATCTACAATACGGCGATTTGAAGCTATTATCGTGCCTTCATCTTTATTTACTTTAAGCACTTTTACTTTTATTTTAGCGCCTATATTTGTATCGCGTATTTGTGAGCGCGGGATAAAAAACTCCACGCTATCATCATTTACACCTACATATCCGCCTTTATTTTTGCTAATGATTTTTACTTCATAAATATTATCAGCATTTTCATCATAATTTTCAATGAATTGGCGAACTTTCACTTTTCTAAGTGCTTTTTTGTGCGATACTAGCGGACGACCTGAGCGCGAACCTGTTATTAAAACACTGATTTTATCGCCGATTTTATAAGTTAAATCACCATTTGCGTCTTGGATTTCATTTATATCCATCACGCCTTCTGATTTTTTACGAACATCAATTAAAACTTCATTGTCTTTAATCGCTACTATTACGCCCTCACAAAGCGCTCCGCTACTTTGTGATCGCTCATCTTCTGCAAGCAATTTTGCGAAGTCTTCTTCTGTTTGGAAATGCTCCACAGCCATTTTCTATCCTTAAATCTAGATTTAAAAGGCGTAATCATAGCTGATTTATGCTTATTCTTAGCTTATTTTTCTTGAAAAAATTTAGCGAAATTTTAGCTTGAGAATTTACACCTTTTAGGCATTAAAATTTTAAAATTTTTATAATATTAGGCAAATTTTAAAATTTAATCAAAATTTTAATTGAAAGGATTGGTAATGAAAAAATTACTAAAATTTATTGATTTTAGCAAGCAAAAATTTCTAAATTTAAGCTAGCTTTTTGTAATTTTCGCCCCACAAAGCAAGGCTATCAAAAACGCTTTCAAGGCTCTGTCCTAGCGGGGTTAAAGAATACTCGACTTTGGGCGGGACCTCGGCAAAAACCTTGCGTTTTACAAGCCTTGCTTCTTCAAGCTCGCGTAAATTTTGTGTCAGCACCTTTTGCGAAATGTCTTGGTTTTTAGTAGCTGAAATGGACTTTTTCAGCTCGCCAAAACGCCTTGTGTCTTTAAGCAAATCGCGTATGATGAGGAATTTCCACTTGTTGCCGATGAGATTTAACACAGTTTCTATGGGGCAAGGGGAGAAATACTTTTTCATTTTTGTCCTTTAAATTTAAAAAATTTGCCAAAATTATAGCAAATTTTTTTCAAAATTCAAGCCAAAATTCAAAAAATTTTAAAACATTTACAAAAATTTTAAAGCCTTTAAAGGCTTATTTTTTCACAATAGTTTCTAAAAGATAACTATATAATAAAAAAGTGCTTACTTGATAAAGTTATGCTAGTGTGTTAAATTTCGCTTGACAAATTTATTTGTTATAAGAGTGAAAATTCACTCACAAAGCAGCAAGCCTTAAAAAAAGGCTTTAACATAACTTAAACAGGAGGACACAATGTCAAAATTCAGCAAAATCTCACTCGCAAACGAAGCGAGAGTGGAGTTAAAGGAAAAGCTTGGTTTAACAAGCTGTGAAGTCTCGCTCAATGAGCTGCCAGCTGGCGCAAGCGTGCCATTTTACCACGCTCATCAGCAAAATGAAGAGCTTTATCTCTTTTTAGAAGGTGATGGTGCTATCGAGTTAGATGGCGAAAAGCTTGCAGTAAAGGCAAATGACGCGGTGCGAGTCGCTCCAAGCGTGATGAGAAAGATATCAGCTACGAGCAAACTACGCTACCTTTGCGTGCAAGCCAAAGAAAACAGCCTTTTGCAATGGAGCGCAACGGACGGCGTAATGGGCTAAGCGTTGGTTTTATGCAAAATAAGCTTGTGGTTTGATAAAATTGCAAGCTTATTTAAATTTATTCTACTAAATTCAACTTTTTTTCAACTCTCATCACAAATTTACATAAATTTTACATTCGCCAAAATCAAACTTTACAATGCCTTTTTATACTTTCATCACAAATTTAATTTGAAAGGAGTGGTAATGAAAAAATTACTACAATTTGTAATGGCATCTTTGATGCTAAGTTTTAGTTGTGCTTTTGCTGAAAGCATTTACCCTATCTCGCGCGAAATGGGTTCAGGCACGAGAGGTGCTTTTGTGGATATTTTTGATGTCAAACAAGAAACAGGCAAGAAAATTGACGCCACCTCCAAAAAAGCCGAAGTTACGAACTCCACAGGCGTTATGATAACCACAGTGGCAAATTCCAAAAACGCCATAGGCTACATCTCGCTTGGGGCGTTAAATGACGAGGTCAAGGCTTTAAAGATTGACGGCGTTGCGCCAAGCGTGGCAAACATTAACAACAAAAGCTACACTATTTTTCGTCCGTTTAATGTCGTTACAAAAACAAAAACTCCGCTTGCTGAGGATTTTTTAAGTTACGCTAGCTCGCAAAACGCACTTGCTATCATTGAAAAAGCGGGCTACATCGCCGTTAGCAAAAACGCGTTTAGCTCTAAAAAGCCAAAAGGCAAGCTTGTTATCGCAGGTTCAAGCTCTGTAACGCCGCTTATGGAAAAGCTAAAAGAGGCGTATGAGAAGATTAACCCAAATGCGAATTTGGAGATTTTACAATCTGACTCCACAACGGGCGTTACTTCGACAATTGAGGGCATCGCCGACATTGGAATGGTTTCGCGCGAGGTTAAGCAAAGCGAACTAAAAAAGGGTTTAAAAGCGCAGGTTTTAGCACTTGATGGCTTAGCGGTGATCGTCCATAAAAGCAACAAGCTTGACGACATCAGCAAAGAGAGCGTCAAAAAGATTTTTATGGGCGAAGTTACTGACTGGGACGAAGTTAGGTAATTAGGCGTGGTTCAAGGCGGCAAGTCCGCCAAATTTTAAAAGGAAGAAAAATGCAAAGAAGAACATTTTTAAAAACGACTTGCGGAGCGATTGGGTTTGCTAGTTTTTTCTCTCCCTCTGCGGTTTTTGCCGCGTCTAGTGAAAATTTGCTAGGCTTTGAGCAGATCGCCTTTAACGACAAAGATAAGTTTGTAGTCCCACAAGGATACGAAGCAAAACCGCTCATTTCGTGGGGAGACGCGCTTTTTAGCAAGGCTAGCGCGTTTGATGAAAATAAAATCATCGACCAAAGGGCGATTGAAAATGCGAATTTGGTTTTTGGCGACAACAATGACGGGATGGCGTTATTTGAGCTAGAAAACGGCAACGCGCTTTTGGCGGTAAATAATGAGTATATCAACCCTGAGATAATGTTTTCACACAAGGGCGAAAAAACTACGCTTGAAGATGTGCGGTATATGCAAAACTCACTTGGCGTAAGTATATTTGAGATAAGTAAAGATAAGGACGGCTTTTTTCAAGTGGTGCTTGACTCACCATATAACCGCAGGATCACCGCTCAAACGCCAATGAAGCTACAAGGAGCTGCAAAAGGACATAGGCTTATGCGCACTGCTGCGGACAAAAAAGGCGAGTTGGTGCTTGGCACGCTTAATAACTGCGCAAATGGGCAAACTCCGTGGGGAACTTACCTAACTTGTGAGGAGAATGTGGATGATTTTTTCGGTTCAAGCGAGGCAAATCAAGCTTTCACACCTGCTTTAAAACGCTACGGCTTTGGCAAAGAAAGCGTGTATAAATGGGAGCTTGACCCTCGTTTTGACTTAGCTAAAAACCCAAATGAAGCCAACCGCTTTGGCTGGGTGGTGGAAATTGACCCATACAACCCAAACTCAACGCCAATCAAACGCACGGCTTTGGGACGCTTTAAGCACGAAAACGCAGAAGTTCTCATCAACAAAGATGGGCGTGTTGTCGTGTATATGGGCGATGATGAGGCAAATGAGTTTTTGTATAAATTTGTAAGCAAAAATAAATTTAACAAAACAAACAAAACCGCAAATAAAGATATTTTAGACAGCGGAACGCTTTATGTGGCAAAATTTAACGGTGATTTGCTTGAAGGTGTGGGAGAGTGGATTGAGCTAAGTTATGGCAAAAACGGGCTTGATAAAAGCTCTGGCTTTAACTCGCAGGCTGAAATTTTAATCAACGCTCGCCTTGCTGCAAGTTTTGTCGGCGCAACACCTATGGATAGACCTGAATGGATCGCGGCGGATTTAAAGGGCGAGTTTGTCTATGCGACAATGACAAACAACACAAAACGCGAAAAAATAGACAGCGCAAATCCACGAACAAACAACATTTACGGACAAATCATCAGCTGGCAAGCGCAAAACAAAGACCACGCAGGCAAAAATTTCAAGTGGATTATTTTTGCTTTAATGGGCAACCCAGAGGTGTATCCAAACGGCACTAGGCGAGGTAGCTCAAACATCAACGCAGAAAATATGTTTAACTCGCCTGATGGTTTAAAATTTGATAAATTTGGCAGGTTGTGGATACAAAGTGATGGTAAGTATTCAAATAAGGGAGATTACGCCAAAATGGGAAATAACCAAATGCTTTGTGCGAATCCAAACACAGGCGAAATTAGGCGTTTTTTAAGCGGACCTGTGGCGTGTGAGATTACGGGCTGTGCCTTTTCAAAAGATAGCACGGTGATGTTTGTAGGCGTTCAGCACCCCGGAGAGTTTGGCGCAAAAAGCCATTTTCCAAACGGCAAAAACACCACGCCAAGAAGCACGGTAATGCAAATTAAAAAGCTTGATGGCGGGGTTATTGGCTCGTAAATATAGAGCAAGAAAAGGTTAGAAAAATGACCAAGCTCAAAGAAAGATTTTTCACTGCGCTTTTTGCTATAAATGCGGTGTTTTCAGTGCTTGCCGTGCTGATGATTTGCCTTTTTTTGTTTGCAAATGCACTGCCAACTATGTCAAAAATAGGTTTTGTTGAGTTTATTTTTGGTTTTGAGTGGTTTCCTAGCGAGGATCTTTTTGGGATTTTTGCGATGATTATCGGTAGCCTTTATGTAACGGCTTTGGCGATTTTCATAGGCGTGCCACTTGGGGTTTTAAGCGCGATTTATCTCTCTTGTTTTTGCCATAAAAGGCTTAAAAAATTCCTTATGCCTTGCGTGGAGCTTTTAGGGGCTATTCCTTCTGTTGTGTATGGATTTTTTGGGCTTGTGGTGATTGTGCCAACTTTATCAAGCCTATATGGTGGCATTTCTGGCAAGGGTATTTTGGCTGCCTCGCTTGTTTTGGCTATAATGATTTTGCCTACTATCATCTTGCTTTCAAAAGCGGCTATTGACGCCTTGCCAAAAAGCTATTATGAAGGCGCATTAGCCTTGGGTGCAAGTAAAGAAAGAAGTGTATTTTTTGCTCTTGTTCCTGCGGCAAAGAGTGGAATTTTAGCTTCTGTGATACTTGGCGTTGGCAGGGCTATCGGCGAGGCTATGGCTGTGATTATGGTAGCTGGCAATCAAGCCCAAATCCCGCACGGCTTAATGGACGGTGTGCGAACACTTACTACAAACATAGTGCTAGAAATGGGCTATGCGACTGATTTACACAGAGAGGTTTTAATCGCAAGTGCAGCGGTGCTTTTTGTATTTATCCTCATCATCAACGCAAGTTTTAACGCCATAAAAAAGGAGACAAAATGAAAAAAGACAAACTCAGCTTGCTTTTGTCATTTCTTTTAAGATTTGCTATTGCTAGCGTTTTGGGGATATTTTTTCTTTTGATAGGTTTTATCTTTTACAAGGGCATTTTAAACTTAAATTTAAGCCTTTTTGAGTGGAATTATAATAGCAAAAACATTTCGATGATGCCAGCCATTATAAACACTATAAATATGATTATTTGCGCCATTTGTATCGCTATGCCCGTAGGCATTTTTGGGGCGATTTTTTTGACACAATACACACGCAAAAAAAGTAAAATTTTAAGGCTTATCAACATAGCCTCTGAAACTTTGGTAGGCATTCCAAGCATTGTTTATGGGCTTTTTGGGTATTTGGCTTTTGTGATTTATTTTGGCTTTAAGACAAGTTTTATTGCAGGAGTTTTAACTTTAAGCATTATGATTTTGCCCCTTATTTTAAGAAGTAGCGAAGAGGCTTTAAAAAGTGTTTTTGAGGGCTACAAAGAAGCAGCACTTGCGCTTGGAGCTTCAAAAATTCGCACTATTTTTGTGATAATCTTGCCAAGTGCGATTTCGGGCATTTTAGCGGGCATTATTTTAAGTATAGGCAAGATTGTAGGCGAAAGTGCGGCTTTGCTTTATACATCAGGCAGCGTAGCAAAGGTGGCTGGGCTGTTTGATTCAGGACGAACTTTAAGCGTTCATATGTATGCCATTTCAAGCGAGGGACTACATATAAACGCAGCATATAGCACGGCAATGATTTTAATCCTCATCGTTTTGGCTATAAATTTATTTGCAAATTTCATCGCTAAAAAATTATTGCGAGTTTAAGGAGGCTTTATGAAAGTATGTTTTGACATTAAAAAAATGAATTTGTATTATGGGAATTTTCACGCGCTTAAAAATATAGACTTAGACCTTTACAAAGGCGAAGTAACGGCTTTTATAGGACCTAGTGGGTGCGGGAAATCAACCTTTATTAAAAGTTTAAACCGTATGAATGATTTAATTGAATACTGTAAAATCAAAGGCAAAATTTTATTTCGCGACAAAAACATTTACAGCAAGGATTGTGATGTGAATTTGTTGCGTAAAAAGGTAGGAATGGTGTTCCAAAAGCCAAATCCCTTTGCGATGAGCATTTATGATAATATCGCTTTTGGACCTAAAACGCACGGCACAAAAGATAAGGCTAAACTTGATGAGATAGTAGAAACTAGCCTTAAAAAAGCAGCCTTGTGGGAGGATTTAAAGGATAGATTAAAGCATTCAGCATTAGGATTAAGTGGAGGACAGCAACAAAGGCTTTGCATAGCAAGGACAATAGCGGTAAATCCTGAGGTGATTTTAATGGACGAGCCAACAAGCGCACTTGACCCGATAGCAACTTCTAAAATTGAGGAGTTGATTTTAAATTTAAAGAAAAATTATACTATAATCATCGTTACGCATAATATGCAACAAGCCGCGCGGATTTCAGATAAAACGGCATTTTTCTTAATGGGCGAAGTGGTTGAATATGATGAGACAAAAAAGATTTTTAACAACCCCAAAGAGAAAAAAACGCAAGATTACATTTTAGGACGCTTTGGCTAAAAAAGGCTTAATAAAAATTTGTAAAAACCGAATTTGATTTTAGGATTTGATTGAATTTGATGAAAGGCTTAAATGGTTTATGTTTTAGAAGATGATGAGAGCATTTTAGAGCTTATTTTATACGCGCTTAAATCGCAAAACATCAAGGCTTTGGGCTTTAAACACCCAGATGAGTTTTCAAAAGCACTTTCAAACAATAAACCTCAAATTGTCGTTTTGGACTTAATGCTGCCAAGTAAAAGCGGCTTTGAAATCACAAAAGAGCTTAAAAACAATCCCGCAACAAAAAGCATTTCCATTTTGATTTTAAGTGCTTTAAATAGCGAAATGGACAAGGTAAAAGGTTTAGAGCTTGGAGCAGATGATTACATCGCTAAGCCTTTTGGGGTAATGGAGTTTATCGCAAGGATAAAAACGATACAAAGAAGGCTAAAACCTCAAAACCAAAAGCTTGAATTTGAGGGGTTGAGTATGGATTTAATCGCACACAACTTAAAAATCAACGACAATTTTGTAGAGCTTACACTCAAAGAATTTGAGCTTTTAAAACTGCTTTTGCAAAACTGCGAAAGGGTTTTTAAAAGAGATGACATTTTAGAGCTTGTGTGGGGTTATGCTTACACGAGCAGCAGGACACTTGACATACACATAAACACTTTGAGAAGCAAGCTTGGCGCATTTGGCAAGCACATTAAAACCATACGCGCCGTAGGTTATAAATTCTCAAAAGAAGCCTAAATGCAAAAAAGAATTTTCTATGCTATCTTTGGCGTGTGTGGCTTTTTGCTCTTAACCTCAAATATATTTTTGTTTTTGTATTTTGATAATTTTTTTAAAACTCAAATCATAAACGATATGAAAAAACAAGCCGCCACCCTTTTAAGCGTGCAAAAATTTGATGAAAATTTAAGCAAAATACAAGATTTTAACACGCAAAACCGCCTTACAATCATCGATGAAAATGGCGTTGTGCTGTTTGACAACTTTGCTTTTGATTTAGAAAATCACCTAAACAGAGCAGAAATAAAAGACACGCTTACAAAGGGAGAAAGCTTTAAAATACGCTACTCACAAAGCTTAAAACAAAATTTAATCTACTACGCCAAAGCTTACAAAAAGGCAAATCAAACCTATATCATCAGAATAGCCACCGCCCAAAAAAGCCTCACAAGCCTTATTTTAAACCTTGCCTTGCTCTTTGTGTGTGAAATGCTGTTTTTGCTTTTTATATGCTTTTTCATCGCCAAAATGCTTGCAAAAAAAATTTTAAGCCCCATAAAAAATATAAATTTAAAAGAACTTCACAAAAATGACGCTTACAGCGAACTTGGAGGCATCATCAAAAAAATCAAAACACAAAATAAAACCATAAAAAAAGCCTACAAAAAACTTTTACAAAAACAGCAAGAAAGCTTGCTTTTAGCACAAAATATAAAAGACGGCTTTATGCTGCTTAATGCCAAAGGAATGATAATTTTAGCCAACAACAATATAGAAAATTTTTTAAAATTAAACAATGCTGTCAGCCTTGAAAACATTGAAAACTCAGCCTTTTGTAAGCTGTGCGCTCAAATGCTTGATGAGTTTAAATCCCAAAAAATAAAGCAAAATAAAAACATTCAAATGCCCTTAAATGATGAGGAATGCGAACTTATCTTTTCACCTATTTTTGTGGAGGAAAAATTTAAAGGAATGATGATTTTAATTCAAAATTTAAGCGAGGAAAAACTAGCCTTAAAATTAAGAAAAGAATTCAGCGCAAATGTAACCCACGAGCTTAAAACCCCGCTTACAAGCATTTTAGCAAGTAGCGAGATGATAAAAAACAAACTCGTCCAACGCGCTGATATGCCAAAATTCATCGATACAATTTATAGCGAATCAAAAAGACTTTTAGAGATGATTGATGAGATTTTAAGGCTCTCATTTTTTGACGAAAACAAACAAAATTTACTCCAAAAGCAAAAAATAAATTTAAAAACCATCATCTTAAAAGTGGTTTCGCGTTTAGAGCAAGTTGCACAAAAGCAAGGCGTGAAACTTCTTTGCGATTTAGAAGAACAAGAGCTTTTTGGCGTTTATGAACTTGTAGAAAACCTCATTTACAACCTTTGCGATAATGCCATAAAATACAACAAACCAAATGGCTTTGTCAAAATCTCACTTAAAAGGCAAAACAGCATCATCAAACTCACCGTCAAAGATAGCGGCATAGGCATCAAAAAAGAACACCACAGCCGCATTTTTGAACGCTTTTTTTGCGTGGATAAAAGCCGCAGTAAAGAACTTGGCGGCACAGGACTTGGACTTTCTATCGTCAAGCACGCTTGCTTTTACCACAAAGCTCATCTCACACTTCAAAGCGAATTTGGCGTTGGGAGCGAATTTTGCGTGGTGTTTGATGAAGAAATGGCTTTTTAAAATTTGCTTTTAAATTTTAAATTATTAGCGCAATGCTAGGATTTATCGCTAAAATTTTTATGATTTTGGCTATAATCGGCACCAAATTTTAAAATTTCAAAGGATCAAAATGCTAAGTGATAAGATTAAAAAGGGCTATGAAAAAACTCCGCACCGCTCATTATTGCGCGCTACTGGGTTAAAAGATGATGATTTTAAAAAGCCATTTATTGGCGTAGCAAATAGTTTTATAGAAATAATCCCTGGGCATTTTTTCTTAAATGAATACGCCCGCATTATTAAAGATGAAATTCGCAAAAATGGCTGTGTGCCATTTGAGTTTAATACAATCGGCGTAGATGATGGCATAGCGATGGGGCATAATGGTATGCTTTATAGCCTGCCAAGTCGCGAAATAATCGCAAACTCCATAGAAACGGTAATGAGCGCGCACTGCTTAGATGCGTTAATTTGCATACCAAACTGCGATAAAATCACGCCAGGTATGTTAATGGGCGCACTTAGGGTAAATGTGCCTACTATCTTTGTAAGTGGCGGGCCAATGAGAGCAGGCGCAGGACACGGCACCCAAAGCCTGGATTTAAACTCAGCCTTTGAAGCTGTTGGCGCTTTTCAAACAGGCCAAATTGATGAAAAAGAATTACATTTTATTGAATGTAATGCTTGTCCTGGTGGCGGGAGTTGCTCTGGTATGTTTACTGCTAATTCTATGAATACCTTATGTGAAGCAATGGGCGTGGCATTAAATGGCAATGGAACTATTTTAGCCCTAAGCCCTGAGAGAGAGAAATTGCTAAGAACGGCCGCAAGGCGCATTTGCCAAATCGCCCTAGATGAAAATTATAAAATTGGCAACATCATAAACGCACGCTCAATCCGCAACGCTATGATAATAGATATGGCAATGGGCGGCAGCTCAAATACAATCTTACACATGCTAGCAATTAGCCGCGAGGCAGGATGCGGGCTTGATATAGCTGGGCTAAATGATATTAGTCGCGCCGTCCCGCACATAGCCAAAATTGCCCCAAGCCTGCCAAGCGTGCATATGCAAGATATTCATAATGCTGGCGGATTAAGCGCGATAATGAATGAAATTTACAAATTTAATGCGGATTTACTTGATACTAGCGTAAATGTAATTGAAGGTGGCACTTTACACGGGCGCATTAAAAACGCCAAAATACGCGATGAGAGCATAATACACACAAGCCAAAACGCCTATTCTACGCGTGGTGGGCTGGCGATTTTATTTGGCAATTTAGCCGAGCAAGGCTGTGTGATAAAAACTGCTGGCATTATAGGCGAGAGAAAATTTAGCGGTAAGGCTGTGTGCTTTAATAGCCAAAATGAAGCGATAGCGGGTATTAGTAGTGGCAAAGTCCAAAAGGGCGATGTGGTGGTAATTAGATATGAAGGCCCAAAAGGTGGCCCTGGCATGCAAGAAATGCTAAGCCCTACTAGCTTGATTGTAGGGCGCGGTCTTGGCGGAGATGTCGCATTGATTACAGATGGACGATTTAGCGGTGCTACGCGCGGACTAAGCATAGGACACATTAGCCCAGAAGCAGCAGAAGGCGGTATGATAGCCTTACTCGAAGATGGCGATATAATAGATATTGATGTGGATAATTTTAGTATAAATGTGCGCTTAGATGAAGCGCAAATAGCAAAGCGCAAAGCTAGCTGGCGTTATGGTGGCAAAGAAGTAAAAAGCAAATATTTAAGACAATATCAAGCCTTAGTAAGCAACGCAAGCAACGGCGCAATCTTACAAGCTTAATAAATAAATTAAAATTTAAGCCATTTAGCTAGACTTTTTAGCTTTAAAATGGCTTAGTTTTAAAATTTTATTGATTTAAAAAATAAACTTGCTTGCTAATTTATAAAATTTATAAATAAAGCTTAAAAAGTGGTGAGTTTATAGAGCGTGATATTAAAATTTCAATAAGGCTTAAATGGGTTTAATGATGAAATATTCAAAAATTCGCTAGAAATTTTAAAAATCAAGCAATAAAAACAACCGCAAAAGCCATCATAAAATACTAAAATTTTAAAATTTTATTATTTGGCAGTAAAAGGAAAAAAATGAGCGCAAAAGGCCTTTGGCAAAAAGAAGACAATCTAGCAATTTTAATTGCTTTTGTGCTTATTTTTGTGGTGAATTTAGGGCATTTTGCTGGGTTAGATTTTATTTCTTTTTTAAATTTTAAAATCACAACTTATTCAAATTTTAATGAACTTTTGGCTGGGCTGAATTTATTAAATTTCATTCTTTTTTATGTGCTTTTTGCTGGCGTTTTTGCGTTTGTGGCTTGGATTTATGGGCGCAGGCTTAGAAAATTTATTTTTGAGTTTAGTGCGTTTTTTATGCTTTGTGTGTTGGTGCTTGTATTTTGCGCTTATGCTGGGTTTAAAAGCTGGGCTGATGGTGCTTTGATGGCTTTGCTAGCTGGATTATTTTTAGCGAATTTTACGCCCTTAAAGCTAGCAAATGCCACGCAAACCGAGCTTTATATAAAAATTGGCGTTATTTTAATGGGCGTTTGTTTGCCGCTCAATTCTTTTTTACAAGCTGCAAATATCGCTATAATACAAGCTTGCACGGTTACTATCATTACATTTTTGGCTATTTTTTTGATTGCTGTTAAAATTTTTGGGCTTGATAAAAAATTTGCTGCCACGCTAGCAGCTGGTGGGTCTATTTGTGGCGTTAGCGCGGCTATTGTCGTAGGCGAGGCTTGTAGGGCAAAAAAAGAGCATATATCAGCAAGCATTAGCATAGTGGTGTTTTTTGCTACTTTGATGATAGTTATTTTGCCACTTTTTTGCAAGGCTTTGGGGCTTGATGCTGGCGTGGCTGGGGCGTTTATTGGGACATCTGAGTTTGCTGATGCGGCTGGGTTTGCAGCAGTAGCAAGATTAAATGACGAGCGCGCTAATCTTGCTTTTTTGGTGATGAAGGTTATTGGGCGAGATACATTTATAGGCGTTTGGGCTGTTTTGCTAGCTTTTATTTCGCTTAAATTTTGGGATAAAAACGAAAATGAAAAAATCTCTGCGCTAATGATTTGGCAGAAATTTCCTAAATTTATTCTTGGTTTTTTGTTTGCTTGTCTTTTTACAAGTTTTATTAGCTTTAATTTAGAACTTCAAAATTTAAGCGAGTATGAAAAGCAAGTCCTTGGCTGTTTTAAAAATTTAAAAAACTGGTTTTTTACTCTTGCTTTTTTAAGTATAGGTTTTAGCGTGCGATTTAAAGATATTTTAAGCGTGGGCTTTAAGCCTTTTTTAGCATTTTTCTTTGGGGCTTTGATAAATTTAATTGTAGGTTTTGTGCTTTGCGTGTTTGTTTTTGATGAGTTTTGGAGCGATTTTTTGAAAGGATAGATTGTGAGTGATTATAAAATAAAAGATTTGGAGCAAATTTTAACCAAAAATATAAATGCCCATACAGATATAGCCTTTGTCGCTGGGGATTTGGGCGTAGCTGGTAGCTTTGATAGTAAAAATAAATTTGATCTATTAAATGCCATAAACGCAAGCATTTTTAAAGCCAGTAATGATAACGCCACGATAATGACCCAAACCATGAGCTTTCAAATCTGCAACACAAACACGCCATTTGAGCGTTATACCCCATCAAATTTGGGTGCTTTTGGGAATTTTTTGTTAAACACTCCAAATAGCGTGCGCAGCTTACATCCTTTTGCATCTTATACAGCTCTTGGCAAAAATGCTAAAATCTGCAACACAAGCACGCCACACGCTTATGGCATAGCAAGCCCTTATCATAATATGCTTGAATTTGATAAAATTTTAATGATAAGCATAGGAATGCGCCCAAATCTTACTTGTTCGCTTATTCATCATGTAGAATTTGTAATGAATGTGCCTTATCGATATATAAAAGAATTTTATCATCCTATAAAAATAAACGATGAAATAAGTTATAAAAATTTTTATTTGCAAGTGCTTTATGAACCTTATAGAAAACTGACGCGCGATGAGAATGTTAAAATTTTTAAATATTTTACGCAAGTTTATAAACAGAGCGTGCGTGAGTTTAATTTAGGCAAAAGTGCGGTTTTTGTGTATGATTATAAGGCTTTTTATAAAGCTTGTGTGGAGCTTTTTTCAAAAGATATTTATGCTTGGATGAAGCAAGAACCACAAGAAAAACCATATAGAATATAAGAGGCAAAAATGCAAGAATTAAATTTTAATTTCAAAGGCGAGCGCACTTATATACAAGGCCCTGATGTTTATAATGCTTTATTACAAACTTATCCAAATTTAAAGTTATTTGAGCTTAGCTTTCATCAACTAATGACGCAAAATATTTTATTAAGCCAAGGCGCGCCAAAAGATGAAAAAGATCTTTATTTTATCGCCAGATTTAAAAGCGCGCAAGAGCTAAATTTTAAAAACGAACTAAGGATTTTTGGGTTAAAAAATCCAAACTCAAAGCCAAGCAAAAGTATAATTTATGAAGAAGAAAAAATAATATCTAAAAGCTTTTTGGATTTAGCAAAACAAGAAATTACGCTTTCTTGCCCAAGTGGTTTTTCTTTTATGGAAGAAATTATTGCTTTAAATAAACATTTGCTTTTAAATGTATTAAGCGAGCAAAAGAGCAAATGGTATTTTGCTAAATTAAACTTAAATGATGAGTTTAAAGAAAAATACCCGCTTAAACTTCGCTTTAAATCGCATTTTAATTTCTTGCTTACAAAAAGCGAAATTTTAATAGCTAATGACAGGGGGGGGGGGTGTTTTTTTGGCAGAGCCAGAAAATAAAATAGCCCAATGTTTTTTGCTTTAAAAATGAAAGGATAAAAATGCTAGGATTAAGACAAATTTCAAATTTTTTACCACAAGAAAAGCTGTGTAATTATGATTTTAAAGATAAATTTAGCATAGATGAAATTTTCATTAAAGAAAAAATCGGCTTTGAGTATCTAACGCGCAAACAAAAAGATGAAAAAGCAAGCAATTTGTGTATAAAGGCTTATGAAAAGCTTGTAGATGTGGATAAAAATGCTATTGATTGTATTGTTTTAATCACGCAAAATGGAGATTTTAAAATCCCGCACACCTCAGCCATCTTACAAGATAAACTAAACCTAACAAAAAATTGTGCTTGTTTTGATATAAATTTGGCGTGTAGTGGTTATATATACGGGCTTTGTGCGATTTTGGGCTTTATGCAAATAAATGGCTTTAAACAAGGCTTGCTTTTTACTTGCGATCCTTATAGCCAAATTATAAATGATGATGATAAAAACACAGCCTTGCTTTTTGGCGATGCTGCTAGTGTCAGCCTAATAAATACAGAGCCTATTTATGTGCCAAAAGCTTTTAAGTTTGGTACTGATGGAGCTGGCTTTGAAGCGATATTTTGCCAAAAAGATAGATTAAGTATGGACGGGCGAGCGGTTTTTAATTTTGCTATGCAAATAATTTCATCGCATATAGAGCAGTTTTTACAAGAAAACTCGCTTAGCAAAGAGCAAATAGATAAGTTTTTATTTCACCAAGGAAGCAAGTTTATTATCAATTCATTAGCCAAAAGATTAGGGCTTGATGAAAGCAAAATGCCGTTTTTAGCTAAAAATTACGGCAACACCATCTCATCATCTATACCCTTAATGCTTCAATCCCAGCTGTTAGAGCAAAACGCAAAACGCATTTTGGCTTGTGGTTTTGGTGGTGGGCTTTCGTGGGGAAGCTGTATTTTAGAAAAAAATCAAAAGGAGCAAAAATGAAAAATATCAGCAATTTAGAGATTAAAGAGCTAATTAAACAATGTGGCATCTTAGCGCAAAACTTACAAGATGATGTAAATCTTAGCGATCAAGGCGTTGATTCTTTGGATAAGGCAAGTTTATTTTTAAATATCGAAGAAACTTACAATATCAAAATCAGCGCTGATGAATTTATGGAGCTTAATACCATAGATAAAATAGTAAAACACATCAATGAAAAGCTCTAAATTTTAAAATTTAAGCTAAAAGTGCTAGCAAATTTTAAAATTTCTTGCAAAAATTAAAATTTTAACAAGCATTTAACATTTATATTTCATAATTTTGCCATCACTTCAAAGGAGAAAAGATGAAAAAATTAAGTATTGTTTTAGCAGCTAGCCTGCTAGCTAGTGCGAGTTTTGGTGCTGAGATGAGCAAGGCTGAGATTCAAAAATTAGCAAGCAAAACAGCCCAAGAGAGCATAAGCTTGAAAAAAGAGGCCAGCCAGTTAGAGGCAAAAATAGCTCAAATTTGTGCCAAAGAGCGCCAACTAAAAGCCGTAGTTAATAATTTAGACGAAGCTCAAAGGGCTGAGTTTTTAAGCGAATTAAAATATCAAAATCGCCAAGGCTTAGCAAAACTTAAACGAGATGATATTTACAATGATAGGGTTTGTGGGAATTTTGGCGGTTTTGTTGGCCCAAAAGCAAAGCCAGCTAAGTTTGACCATCAAAGACAAAAAAGAATGCCACAATGTCCTAATATGGATTGCCAAGCAATAAAATAAGCCAAAAAGGCGCAAAACGCATAAACTGCGTTTTGCTTGCTAAATAAAATTTGCCAAAAAGAAAACTAAATGAATAAAATTTTACTTTTAGAAGATGAAAATATGCTTTGTGATATGATCGCTGAGTATTTACAAGATAACAATTATAGCGTAGATGCTTGCGCTAGCTATAATGAAGCCATAGAATTAGCTAGTAAAAATTATGATTTATTTATTTTTGATGTGAAAGTGCTTGATGGCAATGGTTTTACATTATTAAGCGAGCTAAGAGAGGCTGGCATCGACACGCCTTGTATTTTTATCACTTCGCTAAATAGTATGGACGATGTTAAAATGGGATTTCGCGCAGGTTGCGATGATTATTTAAAAAAACCTTTTGAGCTTGGAGAGCTAGCTTTGAGAGTTCAAAATTTATTAAAAAGAAATTTTGATAGAAAAAGCGTGGTAAAAATTGACGAGCATTTTAGCTATGATGTGCTTTTAAAGCAATTATTTTGCGATGGTAAGCGCATTAACTTACATAATAAACAAAGTGAGCTTTTATCGCTTTTTGTTGCCAGGGCTAATTGTATTGTATCAAGAGCTGAGATTTACTCGCATTTATGGGGCATAGATGAGCCTAGCGAGATGGCCTTGCGTGTGTATATTAGAGAACTTCGTAAAATTTTAGGCCAAGAGCGCATTATTTCGCATTCTAAGCAGGGTTATGAATTTAAAAAATGATAGATAAAAACCTAAAATATCCTCTTTTGGTTTTGCTTGTTTATGTATGCACTAGCGGTGCTTTTGTGCTGTTTTTTGGCACATTTTATTATCAAAGCAAAAAAAACGATATTTTAAATCATACTTCATTTATATTGCACGATGGCGCGCGCCAAATTGCTTATATTAGGCGCACAAATGGCGATATGGACGGCATTTTTGGATTTAGAAATTACGATATAAATATTTTTAATTTAGCTCAAAATTCCTACGAAGTCCAAGAATTTAATGATATACCAAACGAACTTACACAAGCCATTAAACACTTACAAAAAGATTTCAAGCAAAACTCTAAGAAAAAAACCAAGCCAAGCTATCCATTAGATGAAACCTTGCCACCACCAAATATCGCGCCACCAGATGAAAAAGCATTGCCAGAGCATATTACCCCAGATGAAAAATCTCCCCAAAACACCAAGCCAAAAGAGCGCATTAACAATTTTATTATTAGCCAAAATTATGCTTATTACATCGCCCCAATCCACAAACGCTCGCTTGTTTTGATTTTACGCACAAATGAGCTACATAAGGCAAATGCTAGGTTATTTGCTAGCGTTTTGGTGATTTGCTTGCTAAGCTTTGGCGTGGTTTTGGTGCTTTCTTATTTTATTGTGCGTTTAGCTTATGCGCCTTTACTTGGCCACATTAAAGCCCTTAATACTTTCATCACTGATACCACGCATGAGATTAACACCCCACTAAGCGTGATTTTAATGAGCCTTGAAATGTATGAGAAAAATCCGCAAAAATATCTAGCCAACATCAAAAACGCAGCTTTTAGCCTCTCGCAACTTTTTAGCGATCTTTCTAGCACGCTTAAAACCCAGCCATTAAGCTTTGAGCATATCGATGTAAGCGCGCTCATTAAAGAAAGAGTGGGCTTTTTTGAGCTAAGTGCTAGCAAAAAGCAAATTAGCTTTAAATTAGATTTAGCGCCCCTTGAACTTACAAGCGATAAATTTCGCCTAAGCAAAATTATAGATAATTTATTATCAAATGCCATAAAATATAGTTTTTCTGGTGAGATCATAAGCGTGAGCTTAGAAAACAATAAACTAGCAATCGCGCAAAAAGGCGTGGTAATAAACAAGCAAAACTTAGAAAAAATTTACGATAAATTTACGCGTTTTGATAGGACAAATGGCGGTTTTGGCATAGGACTTTCTTTGGTTAAGCGATTTTGCGATGAGCTAAATTACACCATCACAGCTAGCTCAAATGAAAAACAAACCACATTTTGCGTTAGCTTTATTTAAAATTTTAAATTAAAATTTGCTTTATTAGAAAGATTTTACAAGTTTAATCTGCCAGCAAATTTTAAAATTTGCTGGGTTTTGGCGATTTTATGGAGTTTTAAAACATTTGGCTGTAAATTTTAAATTAAAATTTGGGCTAAATGCCATAATATTTTTTATACCAAGCGATAAACTCGCTTACGCCTTGTTTTATTCCCACTTGCGCTTTGTAGCCAAAATCACGCTCTAATGCGCTAGTATCACACCAAGTAGCCTCTACATCGCCTGCTTGCATTGCTAGCATATTTTTTTTAATTTTAATGCCCAAAATATCTTCAATAGCCACTATAAACTCCATTAGCGCAACGCTTTGACCCTTGCCAATATTATAAACTCTATACGGCGCGCTTGAAATTGCTGGGTTTGGGTTTTGGGCGTTAAAATTTGTGCTTGGCGCGGCTGGCTTTTGTATGCATTTAATAATACCACCTACAATATCGCTTATATAAGTAAAATCGCGCTTCATATTGCCGTGATTATAAACATCGATGCTTTCATCATTAAGCGCTGCTTTAACAAACTTAAAAAGCGCCATATCAGGGCGTCCCCACGGACCATAAACGGTAAAAAATCTAAGCCCCGTACAAGGCAAATTAAAAAGATGAGCGTAGCTGTGAGCCATCATTTCATTTGCTTTTTTTGTGGCTGCATATAGGCTAATTGGGTGTTGCGTGCTTGCGCTTTCGCTAAAAGGCAAGGCAGTATTTAGCCCATAAACTGAGCTAGAACTAGCAAAAACTAAATTTTTCACAGCCTCTTGGCGGCAACCCTCTAAAATATTTTCAAAACCTAAAATATTTGAGCTGATATAGCTTTGAGGATTTTCTAAGGAATAACGCACGCCAGCTTGAGCTGCAAGATTAACCACACAATCAAAATTTTGCTCTTTAAAAAATTTTAAAATCGCCTCGGTATCGCTTAAATCAAGCTTAATAAAACTTAAATTTTGATATTTAGCCGAACTTACAAGATTTGAGCTATTAGCATTTATATCATCTATGCCAAGCTGGGCTAGGCGCGCATATTTTAATCTTACATCGTAATATTCATTTATATTATCAAGGCCAATTATTTCATCACCGCCTTTGATTAGCTCGCGCGCTAATGAAAAACCTATAAATCCTGCAACGCCAGTAAGTAAAATTTTCATTTTTTACTCCAAATATTTAATAAAATGTGTCAAAACACCGCTAAAATCTAGCTTTTTAAACTCATCGTGCGCGACAGCTAAAATCACGCAATCATAATCTTTTAATCTTTGCTCGCAAATTTTTTCATTTTGGAAGTTTATATTATAAAATTTCTTTACCTCATCAGCATTAGCCAAAGGGTCATTTACGCTTAATTCACAACCAAAATCTCTAAGTTCATTATATAAATCAATTACGCGAGTATTTCTAATATCAGGGCAATTTTCTTTAAAGGTTAAACCTAAAATCAGCACCTTTGCGCCTTTAATTTTTAAATTATGCTTTATCATTTTTTTTATAACAACATTTGCGTGGTAAATGCCCATATTATCATTTATTCGCCTGCTTGCTAAGATTAGCTCGGCATGATGGCCTATTTCTGCTGCTTTGTGCGTTAAATAATAAGGATCAACGCCTATACAATGCCCGCCGACAAGCCCTGGGGTAAAATTTAAAAAATTCCATTTTGTCGAAGCCGCTTTTAGCACCTCTTGCGTATTTATCTCCATCTTATCAAAAATCATTAAAAGCTCATTTATAAAAGCAATATTTATATCTCTTTGTGTGTTTTCTATAACCTTAGCCGCTTCTGCTACTTTTATACTGCTTGCTTCATAAATGCCTGCTTTAATAATTTGGGCATAAACTTTACTTACTCGTTCTAGCGCGCCCTTAGAGCTAGCAGATACGATTTTTTTGATTTTGCTTACTGTGTGTTCTTTATCGCCTGGATTTATGCGCTCAGGGCTATAACCTATCTCAAAATCTATGCCAAATTTTAAACCACAACTTTGTAAAAGTGGCGCACAAAATTCCTCGCTCACACCCGGATAAACAGTGCTTTCAAATACCACTATATCGCCTTTTTTAAGCACTTTGGCCACGCTAAGGCTAGCACTTTGTAAGCAACTTAAATCAGGGCGTTTATTTTTATCAATAGGCGTAGGCACGCTTATAATAAAAAAAGTGCATTCTTTTAAATCATAAATATCATCTGTAAATTTTATTCCCTGTTTTAGGGCATTTTGCATTTGTTTAGGGCTAAGTTCTAAGGTTTTATCAAAGCCATTTTTTAATTCATCTATGCGAGATTGATTTAAATCATAGCCAATTACTTCAAAATGCTCGCTAAATGCCGCTGCTAAGGGCATACCAACATAACCTAAGCCAATAATTGCAATTTTTTCTTTAAGCATAAAAATCCTTTTTTGCTTTATTCATCATCTAGGTTTATTTCAGGCAAATTCTCATCATCATTTGTGCTGTTTTTTGGCTGTGTTTTGGTGCTTTTTAGTCCGCTAGCACCTTTGTTTAGGCCATTTTGATTCATAAAATCATCTATATTTTCTATATTAAAATTTTCATCATTTTCTTCGCATTTATCTTGCTTATCTTCATAACTTAGCGAGCCATTGATTCTAGCTAGTTCGCGATCGATATATTCGCAAAATACATTAGTGTAGCCAAATTCTGTATGTTCGTTTTGTAGGTGTTGTTTCATTATTACAAGGTTATTTGCATAATCATCTAAATTGATTTTTGCGCGTAAAAGTTCGTATTTTAAAAAAAGCCAATAAGTATTTAATGTATCGCTGCGGCAGTATTCGTGGATTTTATCAAGTTCGTTATTATAAAATAATTCAAAAACCTGATTGCCGTGTATGTCGTATTTGCCAGGTAAGTTTAAGCTAGCACAAAGCAAATCTAGTTTTAACCCACCAACTGCTTTAAAATCGCTAATATGATCAAGTAAATCAAGGTGAAAAACCCCATCATAACGCGAGCGGTAATTTGTCCATTTATCTTTATTTAAACTTCTATCATTTGTGTCAAAATACGCATTTACCGAGATATTATAGCTCATTGCCCTTATCATCAACATAGGCAAATCAAATCCGCGCCCATTATAGCTAACAAGTCTAGGATTATATTTATCAATAAAACTTAAAAATTGCGTGATCATCTCGCGCTCATTTGCGCCATCAATACTTTTAACGCGCAAAAACTTACCATATTGATCAGCCATCACGGCTGAAATGCTAACTACTTGATGAAAACACACAGGCAAAAAAGCATTGCCAGTTTTTGCCTCTTGCTCGCTAAATGCTTGTAAGCTAACGCTATAATCATCACCACTATATCCAAAAACCTGTCTTAAAAGCGCAGCATTTGGGATAGTTTCACAATCAAAAACGCAAATATAGCTCATAATTTACCAACTTTTTAGAAAAAATTGCCTAGAATAATAGCCAAAATTTTAGGATTTTAGGTGAATATAGCTATAATCAAACTTTCATCACTTGGGGACATAATCCACGCAAGCGCAAGTCTTGCTTTAATTAAAAAATATATAAAAGATGCTCGTATTTCGTGGTTTGCGGATTTAAAATTTGGCAAAATTTTAAATCATTGTGCCTTGCTTGATGAATTAGTTTTATTGCCCTTAAAAGAAAAAAGCTACAAAAAAAGCTTTGAAATTTTAAAACAATACCAAAATAAATTCGACCTAATCATAGACTTACAAGGCTTAATAAAATCAAGCATAATCGCTAGAATTTTAGGCAAAAATATTTATGGCTTTTCATACAAAAGCGCAAAAGAAGGTATTTGTAGCATTTTATATGCGCATAAATTTAAAAGCGATTATAATGAAAATGTGATTTTAAGAAATGCTAATTTATGCGCTTTTGGACTTAAATTCACTTATCAAATAAATGAAATAATAAACAAAAACGCGATTTTTACTAAAAATTTATTTAGTTATGAAAACTTACAAAAAGATAAAATTTTAATAAATAACGAAAACTTAACTAATAAAAACTACATTCTAATCGCTCCATTTGCAAGCGAGCAAAGCAAGTGCTACGCGCATTTTGATGAAGTTATTAAAATTTTAAAATCTAGCCTTAAAAATTATGAAATTTTAATAATTCAAAACGGCGATAACGAACTAATACAAGCCAAAAAAATCGCGCAAATTTCAAGCGCAAAGGTGCTTAAAATTTTAGATTTTTCTAAGCTAATAACGCTCATAAATAACGCTAGCATTTTAATAGGCAATGATAGCGGCATAAGCCATCTTGCCTGGGCGCAAAATACCGCTACAATCACGCTTTTTGGTAATCGCCCAAGCCAGCGCAATGCTCTTTTAACAACTAAAAATTTAGTGATTGATTCAGGCAAAAAAATTGATGCTAAAAAAATAAATAAAAATGATTTTTGTATAAATGAAATAAAGCCAGAAATCATTGCCAACACGGCATTTGATTTAATTAAAATTTTAAAGAATGACAATGCTTGATTTTTTGTATTTATCGCTTTATTATTTTTTAAAATTTCTAATTTTTATAATCCCAAAACCTGCTTTAAATGCGCTTTTAAACGCCCTAAGTGCGCTTTTTTATAAATTTGATAAAAAGCATACAAAAATTATGCTAGCAAATTTAAAAATGTGCGGTTATGATGAACAAGAGGCCAAAAAAATCATAAAATCTTGCTATAAAAATTTCGCTTATTTTGGACTTAGTTTTTTAAAAAATCAAGGTGCTAGCAAAGAGCAAATTTTAAATCAAGTTCGTTTTGAAAACGCCCAAATGGTAAAAGATGCGCTAAATAGTGGTAAGGCATTGATTTTTCAAACAGCACATTATGGTAATTGGGAATTGATGAGCATAGCGTGCGCGGCGTATTTTGGGGTTAGCATATCAGTAGTAGGCAGAAATCTTGATAACGTGAAGATGAATAAAATTTTAAGTAAAAATCGCACCCGTTTTAATATAGAACTAATCCCTAAAAGCGGAGCAGCGCGTGGCGTGCTAAATGCCCTAAAAAACGGACGCGTAGTCGGTATGCTTGTAGATCAAAACACAGCAGCAAAAGACGGCATAGAATGTAAATTTTTTGGCAAGAAAATCTTACACACGCCAGCAGCTAGTATTTTTGCCCAAAAGCTAAATGCGCTGATTGTGCCGACTTTTGTCCATCAAGATGGCGATATTTCAGTAATTAGCTTTTATGAACCAATTAGCCTAGATGCCTTAGGCAAAGATAGCATTCAAATCGCCACGCAATTACAAAGCGATGCCACCGAGCGCGTGATAAGAAAAAAACCAGATGAATATTTTTGGATGCATAAAAAATTCAAGCATTTCTACGAGTCAATCTATGAATAATTTAAATCAAAAAAACGCCCTAAGCGTGCTTATTCTTACTTTTAATAGCCAAAAATATTTAGATGAAGTGCTTAAAAGCGCTAGTTTTGCTGATGAAATTTTAATCCTTGATAGCGGCAGTAGCGATGATACAAGGCATATTGTAAATAAATATCAAAACGCTAAGTTTATAAGCCATGAATGGCTTGGCTTTGGAAAAATGAAAAATTACGGGGTAAATGCTTGTAAAAATGCTTGGGTTTTTGTCCTTGATAGCGATGAAATCATCACACAAAATCTACAACGCGAAATAAGCAATGAGCTAAAAAATCCTGCTTTTAATGCTTATAAAGTAGCAAGGCTAAATTATTTTTTTGGTGCGCCCTTGCGGCATTTGGGGCTTTATCCTGATTATACAATAAGACTTTTTAATAAAAATTACGCAAATTTTAGCACAGAAGCTGTGCATGAAAAAGTCTTAGCTGATTGTAAAATCGGCGCGCTAAAAGAGCATTTTTTACATTATGCTTATGAAAATATCGAGCAATTCATCACCAAGCAAAACCGCTATTCATCGCTAAATCCTAAAAAATCGCGCCTTAAAGCATTATTTAGCCCATTTTGGACTTTTTTTAAACTTTATGTGATTAAGGCTGGCTTTTTAGACGGCTGGCGCGGATTTATCGTGGCTAAACTTTATGCGCAATACACCTTTTGGAAATACATAAAATGAAAGAAATTCGTAAAATTTTAATAATGAAATTTCGCAATATCGGCGATGTTTTACTCAGCACGCCTTTAATTAGCCAGCTAGCACGCATTTATCCAAAAGCAAAAATTCATTTTGCCTTAAATGACGGCACACAGGCTGTTTTAGAGCAAAATCCTTATATTGAAAAATTACATATTTACCAAAGAGAACGCATTAAAAAAGGCGGATTTTTGGCAAGATTAAAGGCCGAGTTTGCTTATTTTAAAAGCTTGAAAAATGAAAATTTTGATTTGATAATTCAAAGCACTAGTGGCGAGCGTGGCATTATTTTAGGTGCGCTTTGTCGCCCGCGCGCGCTAATTGCTTATAAAAGCAAAAATGCTTTTTTAAATCGTTTTATCACGCATTTTTTGCCAGCTCAGGGCTTAAGACATAGTGTGATTTGTAATCTTGACGCACTTAAAATTTTAAATTACGAGCCAACAAGCGCAAAAGTTAGCATATATTTTGATGATTTTTCTAATTTTTTTAGCGCTAAAAATGCCTTGCCAGCAAATTTTATTCATATGCACGCAATGAGCAGGTGGCTTTTTAAATGCGCAAGCGATGAAATAAACGCGCAAATTATTGATTTTTGCGAATTAGAACTTGGCATAAAAGTAGTGCTAACTTGCGCTAATGATGAAAAAGAAATTCAAAAATCAAAGCAAATTTTAAATCTGGCAAAGGCCAAACCACTTAGTTTTTTAGGCACTCTAAACCTAAAACAAGTCGCATTTTTAAGCTCTAAATCAAGGCTTTTTATAGGCGCAGATACGGCGATTATGCATATAGCAGCTGCTGTGGATACGCCAGTGATTGTTTTATTTGGGCCAAGCGGTGCTATGCACTGGGGGCCTTGGGATAATTCATTTTTGCACTCAGCCTACACGCAAAAAAACGGCTTACAAAATATGGGAAAACATAGCGTAATTCAGCATTCGTGGGATTGTGTGCCGTGCGGAAAAGATGGCTGTGATGGTAGCAAAATCAGTCGTTGCTTAAATGAACTTGATATAAAAATTATTAAAAATATAATAGTAGAAAAAATAGCAAAATTTTAAAATTTTAAAATGCTTAAAAGCACGATAATAAAATTAAAATTTTAAATGTAAAATTATAAAAAATGAGATCTGATTTCATAATTGACAAAAGCTTAATAAAATGTTAAACTTCTAAACTTTTTTGCCTTGGCAAAATTGTTAAAAATCAAAAAAAGGAGAGCTTATGCTATCAGCTGAGGTGGTTAATTTGCTAAACGAGCAAGTTAAAAAGGAAATGTTTGCATCGAATTTATATTTAAATATGAGTTCGTGGTGCTATAAAAATCATTTTGATGGAGCGGGCGAGTTTTTATTTGCTCATGCAGAAGAAGAGCGAGATCACGCAACAAAACTTATAAAATACTTAAACGATACAGATTCAAAAGCCGTAATCGATACGATCGCCAAGCCTGAGAGTGAGTTTGATAGCTTGCTTGATGTGTTTGAAAAAATCTACACGCACGAGCTAAGCATAACAGAATCTATAACCAATCTTGTAGATTTTACTCTAAGCAAAAAAGATTTTTCTACTTTTAACTTTTTACAATGGTATGTGAGCGAACAACACGAAGAAGAAGCGCTATTTAGGGGCATTTTAGATAAAATCAAACTAATAGGCGAAGCTAGCCACGGCCCATATTTAGCAGATGAATACATCAAAAGTCTTGTAAAATAAAAATTGTGATCCCCTTTAATCAAGTGTTAGTTTAAACCCTAACGCTTGGTTTATTAAAATTTCAAAACTAAATTAATACTTTTTAAATAAAATTTTAATTCATAATTTTAAACAATAAAATTTCGCCTATATTATTAAAATTTAGTTAAAATCACGCCAAAAAGGCAAGATTATGGATAAAAAAGAGCTGATAATTAAAGAATTTGCGCCATTTGAGCTAAGCGATGCGGACATGCAAAATGCCATCAATCAAGCTAAAATTTTAACCTTTAATAAGGGCGAAATTTTATATAAAGATAAAAGTGCTTGTTATGGATTTTTGCTTGTTCTTAGCGGAGCTTTGCGTGCTTTTGTGCTTTTTGCAAATAATAAAGAAATTACGATTTTTGAACTAGAAAAAGGCAATGAATGCGTGCTTTGCGCTAAATGCATAGCCCAAAATGATGAATTAGAAATCAATTTAGAAGCTATGGATGAGGTTAAAATTTTAGTTGTCGCGCCTGAAATTTTTATGCCACTTCGCCTAAAATATCCAAAATTAGCAAATTTTGTGCTTGATTTATTGGCAAAAAGATTTAATAAAAGCATTCAAATTATGAGCCAGGCGTTGTTTTCTACGCTTAATGAACGCATAAAAAGCTATTTATTAAGCAAGGCAAATAATAATATTGTAGAAAAAACGCATGAACAAATCGCAAATGAAATAGGCAGTGCGCGCGAGGCGGTAAGCAGGATTTTAAAAGAATTAGAAAGCAACGGACTTTTGCGTTTAGGTCGCGGTAGAATCATACTTAGCGATGATTTTAAATTTTAAAATTTTGCTTTTGTTAAATTTAGTTATTTTTAAGTTAAAATTTACTTTTTGTTAGTTTATTTGGTATAAACTTCGCCCATTGTTTTTGGTTTAATGTTTTTTTTTTTTTTTCATTTAACAAGTTTTTAATATTTTGACAATTTTTTTAATATTTGACAATTTTATTTCTACAATTTAATTTTTCAAGGATATGGCGTGCGTAAGGGTGCTAGTTTTTTTTATTTATTGTTAGTGTGTTGTGCTTTTGTGCTGAGTGGTTGCGTTCAAGGCCCACTTTCTATATCAAAAAAACCTATAAATTTTATAGAAAGTTACAAAGCACCAGCTTGCGATAGCGAAAATTACTTACAAAACGAGCTTAAAAAAGCCAAAGACGGCAGTGATCCAATTTATTTATCTATAAATGCTGCTGCTGTGGCTAGAAATTGCGAAAATTTTAAATTAAGTAATGAATTTTTGGATTTAGCTGAGGAAAGCTATAAGTTTGATGTGGATTTAGAAGGCACTGGCACGAAGGTTGGCAGGCATTTAGTAGGCATACTTTTAAATGATACTTTTGCCGATTATGATGGCAATTTATATGAGCGCATAATGGTAAATGTGTATAAGGGCTTAAATTTTATGAGCCTAAGAGATTATGAAAATGCAAGGGTTGAGTTTAATAGAGCCTTACTCCGCCAAGATAAAGCAAAAGATTATTTTGCCGCACAAATCCAAGCCACCAAAGCAGAACTTGAAAAAGCCAAAAAAGAAGACGAGCATTATAGTGAAAATATTAAAAACACTGAGATGATCCAAGAAGAATATTCTCAACTTTTTGCTGAGTTTAAAACTAGCGAAAACTTCACAAATCCTTACGCAACCTATTTGGCTTCTGTGTTTTTTTATTTAGATAAAGATTATACAAACGCAGCTGATAAATTTAGAGAAATTTCAATCGCAAACCCTAAAATAAAACCTTTTCAAAATATTAGAAAAACGCTTGAAACAAAAGCCAGAAAGGTTAAAGATGATAAAAAGCGTTATATATTTTTAGCTTATGAAGATGGCTTTGGGACGATTAAAGAGGAATTTTCTTTAAGCATTCCTTATGTTTTTTCAAATGAGGCTGTGCCATTAAAACTAGCCCTACCAACACTTAAAAAGCGCGAGGCAAGCTATGGAGTAGTAAGCATAAATGGCACGGTGGCTAGGCAAGTAAGCAATTTTGATAATATCTTTGCTACTGAGTTTAAAACAGAATTGCCTGGCATTATCACAAAAACCGTATTATCCACAGCCGCTAAAACAGCTATTACAGCCATAGTAGCAAAAAATGCTGGCGGAGTAGCTGGGTTGATTACAGGGCTAGTAGCAGTAGCTACAAATCAAGCTGATATTAGGGTATGGCAGACCTTACCAAAAACTGCTAGCATAGCTATGGTGGCAAATAAAGGAACTTATAGCATAACCGATGCCACTGGCTTTGAAATAGCAAAAGGAGAAGTAACAAAGGGCAAAGATGTTTTGATTTGGGTGCGTTCAGTAGATAAACAAAGCGCGCCAAAAATTATAATAATGGAGAATTAAATGAAAAAATCATTATTGGCATTAGCGTTTATCGCTATTTTGTTTAATGGATGTAATACAGGCAAAACCACAAATATTTTGCTTGATGATCCTGTTTATGATACTAGTTTGGTAAGTTTTGAAGCTATTAGCCAAAATATCGTTCAAAGCGTGAGAAAACGCTTTAATAATAATGGGCTATTAGAGTGCGAAATTATCCTCAAAAGCACAGAACCTATGAATATAGCCTATAAAATAAACTGGCTTGATGAGCAAGGTTATGTTTTAACAAATGCGATAGATGATCACTACAAAAACATTCGCCTAAACTCAAACCGCGAACTTATCATAAATAAACTAGCTCAAGATAAAAGAGCTAAAAGTTTTAAAATTTATCTCACCTCAAAAGGAACAAAATGAAAAAAACACTTTTAATTAGTGCGGCTTTGGCTGCGTTTTTATTTACTGGTTGTAATCAACAACCTACCTACACAGATAATTCTGGCAAGGTAAATCAAGGCGACACTGCTACTATGGGACTTAGTAGCGAGGATTTTGAGCTAGCGGCTGAAACTATGATAAACAGCCTTTTAAGCGATCCAGCTTTTGCCAATCAAAAAGCTGGCGTTCGCAAGGTAGTATCAATAGGACGCGTGAAAAACGACACAGCTTTAAGGCTAGATACAGAAAAATTAACCCGCAAAATAACACAAGCTATGAGAAAATCAGGCAAATTTGTCCTAACCTCAGCTGTGGCATCAGGCGGCGCGCTTGATTCAATGAGCGAAGATGTGCGCGAATTAAGAGATAATGATGAGTTTAACCAAAAAACAATTGCTAAAAAAGGCACTTTGGTTTCACCTGATTACTCACTATTTGGCAAAATTCGCCAAGATAACATCAAGCTAAGCAATGGCAAAACAAAAGTAGAATATTTCTTTTTGCTAGGTTTAACTGATTTAACATCAGGCTTGGTGTATTGGGAAGATGAAAAAACAATCAACAAAGCCGGTTCAAGCAAAAGCGTAACTTGGTAATCTCACACCTAACTTCTTGCCCTAAATATTTTAGGGCCTTTTTAATCAATACAAGGACAAAAAATGAAAAAAATTATTTTAGGCTCGCTTTTAATGGCTAGTTTGCTATTTGGAGCAGGTGAAAAACAAGTAGAAATCACCCAAGCAGATGTAGAAACACAAAACAAAACATCAGACGCTAGTATGCAAAACATTACACCTAAATCACTTGAGGATTTTTTTGATGAGTTTAAAGACGAGTTTGGCATAGAATATAATATACCAAATGAAAAAGGTATGGTATTTTATAAAGGTGAAGCAGAAGTGCTAGTAAAAGAAAAAGACGCAGATTTTGCCAAAGCACTACAAAATGCTTATAACAAGGCTATGTTAAATCTGCAAGGTGAATTTATTAAAGATACTTTTGGCAATATAGCTACTAAAAGTATAAATTCTTTAATGAGCGATAATTCAACTAACGCAAAAGAATTTGAACCACTTGAAAAGGGTGGAATTTTCGCTCAAATAGCAAGAAAAATATCACAATTAACCGGAGCTCAACTAGATGCTGCATTAAGAGAGTATGGCATAACACCTGATGATCTTACATTAGAGCGTAAAAAAACATTATTCAAAGAAACTTTTGTTAAAGAGAGTTTAACAACTGCTTTTGGAAATATGAGTGGTTTAATAGCAGTTCGCACTGCCATAACACAAACAAAAAGAGGAAATTATCAAATAGGTGTTATCGCAGTAGTAAGCGATAAAACTAGACAAATCGCAAATGATATGCGCCTAAAAAGAGCTTCTAAAATAACTGGTAAAGGTGGTAAGCCTATAATGGAGTATTTACCAAAAGATCCAAAAGGCTTTTTGCAAGAATATGGAACTCGCTTAGTGTATGATGAAAAGGGTGCGCCAGTTATTATTAGCTATGGTAATTGGGGATATTTAGCAAACTCTACTGATTCTAGAATACTTGATCGCTTAGAAAGAGTAGCAAAAGATACCGCATCACAACAAGCAGATGCCGCGATTATAGAATTTATTAAAACAAGTGTTAGTTATTCAAGTAAAACCGAAGTTGGCGAAATGCTAGATCACAGCGTTAAAAACATAACAAATCAATTAACTAACGAAAGCACACAAGAAGAAGCAGTTATAGCAAACACTATTGACAAAATGGCTCAAACCATAAGCACAAAAGCAAGCGGACAAATACGCGGTATTACAACCTTAAAGCGTTGGAATGTTACAGATGAAAATGGTATAGAACATGTAGGCGTAGTGCGTGCTTATTCGTATGATACATACCTAGCAGCTAGCGCAGCAATAGCACCTATAAAAGCAAAAGCCCCTGTAAAAAAAGAAGCCACTGGCACAAAAATAGAGCGCAGATCTAATCCTGTAAATACCATCGATGATTTCTAGGAAAATAATATGAAAAAAATATTTTCATTTATTACATTATTTATATTGTTTTTAGGCTTTGCTAATGCAGAGGTAGTTACAAAAACAGTAACTAAAACAAGTTCTGGCGAAGGACACGGACTAACAAGAGAAGAGGCTATAAATAATGCTATCGTTGAAGCAATAGGCAAAATGGGCGGTGTAAATATAAACTCCATAAAAAAATCAGGCGTTTATGCAACTAGTAGCAATAAAGGGACAAATATATTAGACACTTATAGTAGTGAAATAAGAAAAGCTACAAAAGGTAGAGCAGATAGCTATGAAATAGATGAAGCATACCAAGATACTGATGGCAAATGGGTAGCTAGAGTTACAATAAAAAATTCAAAAACTACCAAATCCTATAAAGCTCCGGGGCTAAAAGCTAGTTCTAGGCGCTCAATTAGCGTTTTTGATAGCTCAATGCAAGAGTATAGGCCAATGGGCGAAAGGCTTAAAAAGCACATAATCACCGATTTATTAGATAGTAGAAAATTTAATGTGCTAGATAGAGATAATGGCGGGTATTACGCTATGGAAAAGGCCATAATTCAATCTGGCAACGCTTCAAATGATGAAATTTACAAACTTAAAAATGTGTTAGGGAGTGATTATTTTTTGATCTTTAACATAGCAGCAGCCCAAGCTAAGAGCAAAATTAGCAATTTAACCGGCAAAACTAGCACCAAGGTTGAATTAGCCGTGGATTATCAAGTTATTTTATTTGCCACAGCTCAGGTGAAATTTTCTAATACCCTAACAATGTCAGTAAGCATAAAAGATGATATCAAATCAAGCGAAAACGCGATAGCAAAAATAGCAGCTAAAATTAGCCAAGATATTTTAAACGCAATATATCCGCTAAAAATTGCTAGTATGAATGCAAGCGAGGCTGTATTTACACAAAAACTAAGCGTGGGCGATACTTATGAATGCTTTACCCAAGGCAAGGCATTAAAAGATAGCTACACCAAAGAAAGCACTGGCGATTCTAAGATAGAAAGCAAAGTAGGCAAGGTTGAAATAACCCGCGCTGATCCAAAACTATCTTATGCTAAGGTTATTGATGGAACTGTAAAAGAAGGTAATATTTGTCGTCCATTAGGTGGCGGAAATGGCCCTGGATACGACATAGGCCGCGATGCAAATTATCAAACGGGCGAAAATGGCGGTGTAAGCTTAGGATTTTAAACGCATTTTATTTAAAGCGTTATTTTAAAGCCTTGTTTTAAAGAGCAAGGCTTTTTATTTTATTGCATTATTTTAAAATTTTCATAAAAAACTTAGCAATTTTTAGATACAATCGGCGATTTTGAAGGATTATTTATGTTTGAAAATATCGATTTAAGCAAAATGGGCGAAATGCTAAATAGCGTAAAACAAAAAGTAGAAGAGTTTGAGGTCGAAGCTGCAAAACAAAGCTACACCACAAAAGCCGGTGGCGGACTAATTAGCGTTACGATCGATGGCAACGCACAAATCCAAGATATAAGCATCGATGATGAATTATTAAGCGATAAACAAAGCCTACAAATTTTACTAATTTCAGCCGTAAATGAAGCCTATGAATTAGTAAAAGAAGAAAAGAAAAAACAAGCAGCGCAGGCTTTTGGTTTTGCTGGTTTGTAAATTTTAAAAAAGTGGAATTTTAGAGATTATCTGGCTTAAAAATATCTTAAAATAACTATTTTACAAAATATTTAGTCAAATTTTAAGAATTTTAAATTTTAAATTTATTAAAATTAACATTTTAAAAAAGCAAATTTAAAAATTTTATTTAAAGGATAAATATGAAAAAATTCATTTTAGCATTGGTGCTTTTAAATACTGCTGTTTTTAGTAGCGGTTATGAAGAGGCTTGGGAGGCTAGAAAAAATGGTGATTATAAAAAAGCTATGGAATTATATCAAAAAGCCTGCGATGCTAACGATGCTAAAAGTTGTAATAAACTAGGACTTTTATACAAAACAGGCAAAAACACAAAACCAAACAACAAAAAAGCCGATGAATTATATAATAAAGCTAATGAATTATTCAAAAAAGATTGCGATAATGGAGATGCCTTTGCTTGCTTTTTTCTTGGCGGAGCGTATAAAAATGGCCAAGAAGGCTTAGAGCAAAACAAAACCATGGCCAAAGATTATTATGGCAGAGCTTGCGATTTAGACCATCAGTTAAGTTGCGAGTATTATCAAGATTTAAATTAACTCACTAAATCCAAAATAATTATTTCGCTATTAAAATTTTAATTTTATTCTTAATTTAAAGGCTAAATTTGCCCTTTTGAAAATAAAATCTTTAAAAATAGCGAAATTTTAATAATAAAATTTTAAATTTGCCGATTTTGTGTGAGAGTTTAAAATTACTTTTAGGATTTTATAAAAGGGGATATTATGAAGTTTAAAATTTTATCACTTTTTCTAGCGTTTAATAGCTTGGCATTTGGCGCGCCACGCCCGAGTGTCGAGGATTTACAATTATGCTATGATAAAAATAAAATTTCTCAGTTTGATTACCACGGCCACACAGCTATCGCACTCACTGGCAATCTAGCCGCTGTCTTACAAGAAGATAACAAAAGCTTAGAAAAAATTGATTATATCAAGCACGATCCGTATTTAGGGCTGTATCTTATAAAAATGCCTACTACTTTAATAGCGCCTTTTATGATGGATGAAAAAGATATGAAAACTGATATGTGGGTAAATGTTTTAGAAGATAATGCCACGCAAACCGGGCATATTAAAAGCTTGGCTGGTAATTTGGGCGAGTTTGATGAGCTTAGTTATAGTGCTGATAAAAAGGGGCTTTTGTTGTGCGATTGTTGTTTGATGGTAGGCATAGCAAAAGGCGGTGAAAAATTTATTGGCAATAGATATTTACGCCATTTTATAAAATACAATGATGTGTATTATGGCGATATAGGCGCGGTTTTTGATGGAGTTAATGGTGATTTGGCAGTAAAAAGCGTTTATCCTTTTGGTTTAGTAAGTGGCAAAATGCAAGCTGGGGATAAAATTTTAAGCGTAAATGAAATAGTGCCAAAAGATCTTAGAGAATTAAATGAAATGGTGCTTTTTGCGCCAAAAGGTAGCGTTTTGCGTTTTGAAATTTTACGCGCGGATAAAAAGCAGTTAATAAATATTGAATTACCAAAAGCCCAAGATTATGAAAAAAGCGAACATGAGGCTGTAAAAATCGCCATAGAAAAAGCACTAAATAATAAAACACAAAGCGATAAAAACACCACAAAAACAATCACCAAAAAGCAAATCCCTAAACCTAAAATTTTGAATGAATATGATATTTTACAACAAGATTATGGATTTAGGCTAGATAAAGCGATGTTTATTACAGCGATTACGCCAAATTCTCCAGCTCATCTTGCTGGGTTTGAAGTGGGCGATTTAATAATGCAAGTTGAAAAAAAATCAGTAAAATCAGCAAAAGAGCTACAAAATAAACTGAACAATTACCGCGTAAATCATATTTTAGTAGAGCGTGATAATTTTCAGTTTTTCATAAGGCTGAAAAAATGAGTTTAGATGTAAATGCTGTTTTTAGCGAGTATCTAAACACGCATTTACCGCGCATAAATAGCTTTCATCCGCATTTTAATGAAGCTCTTGCTTGGATTTTAAATGCTGGTGGCAAGCATTTTCGCGCTCAATTAATTTTAGGCACAATGCTAGCTTTTAGCAAAAAAAACAAAATAAATAAATCCGCCTTAAAATGTGCTTTGGGCGTGGAGTTTTTTCATACTTATTCGCTAATCCATGATGATTTACCAGCTATGGATAATGCCGCATTTAGGCGTGGCGTGCAAACCTTACATTTAAAATACGACCAAACTACGGCGATTTTAGTAGGCGATGGACTAAACACACAAGCATTTTATGAACTAAGCAAAATAAAAAAAGCTAAACTTTCTTATAAGCTTATTAAAATTTTAGCTTATAATGGCGGATTAAACGGCATGGTAATAGGTCAAGCTATCGATTGCTACTTTGAAAATAAAAAATTAGATTTAGTTAAATTAAAATTTCTACACTTACACAAAACCGCGTGCTTGATAGCTGGTTGCATGCAAATGGGCGCTGTGCTAGCAAAACAAAATAAAAAAACCCAAAAAAGCGTTTATGATCTTGGATTAAAATTAGGCCTTGCCTTTCAAATACACGATGATATAATAGACGCAAGCGCAAGCCAAAGCATTGCAAAAAAACCTGTAAAAAACGATAAAGACAAAAACTCATTTACAAATTTACTAGGCTTACAAGGCGCAAAAAACGCAAGAGATGAGCTAAAAGATCAAATTTTAAATGAAGCAAGCACGCAAATAAAGCCCCTGCTTAATGATTTAATGCAAAAATATTTAAAGGATAGCGATGTTTGAAAAACAAGCAAATACTATAAGATTTTTATGCGCGGATATGGTTGAAAACGCACATTCAGGCCATCCAGGCGCGCCTATGGGCTTGGCTGAGGTGATGGTAGGATTAATGCAAACCTTAAAGCATAATCCAAAAGACCCAAGCTGGCTAAACCGCGATAGATTGGTGTTTTCTGGCGGGCATGCTAGCTCGCTAGCTTATGCGTTTTTATATCTTAGCGGATATGATGTGAGTATGGATGATTTAAAAAATTTTAGAAAACTTGGCTCTAAAACGCCAGGCCATCCAGAACTTAGCACGCCTGGCATTGAAATAGCCACAGGCCCGCTAGGTCAAGGCGTAGCAAATGCCGTTGGCTTAGCTATGGCTGCTAAAAGCGCACAAAATTTATTAGGCGATGAAATCATTAATCATAAAATTTATTGTTTATGTGGTGATGGGGATTTACAAGAAGGCATTAGTTATGAAGCTTGCGCGCTTGCTGGCAAGCATAGCCTGGATAATTTAGTGCTAATTTATGATAGCAATGATATAACAATAGAAGGCAATACTTGCATTGCTTGGAGCGAGGATATTAAGGCTCGCTTTGAAGCAGCTGGCTGGGAGGTAGCGCGCATAAATGGGCATGATATTGATGAGATAGAGTTTGCCTTAAAAAATGCCGAGCATAAAGAACGCCCATATTTGATCATTGCGCGCACTACAATCGCAAAAGGTGCTTTGGAGCTTGAAGGTAGCCATAAAGCGCACGGCGCGCCACTTGGAGCGGATTTATTAGCAAGAGCAAAAGAAGCAGCCAAACTAGATAAAACAAGCTCTTTTGTTGTAGAAGATGATGTATTATTTGCCTTTCGCACGGCCTTAGAGCTTGGCGATTTAGCTCAGGCTAAATGGCAAGAAAGCCTAAATAATTTAAACGATGAAAAAAAATCACTTTTAAATGCTTTATTAAAACCTGATTTTACTAAAATTTCTTGGCCTGATTTTAAAGGCGCGAAAATGGCTACCCGCGATAGCAATCACAAGCTTTTAAATGCCATTAGCGCGGCATTGCCTGGCTTTTTGGGCGGTAGCGCGGATTTAGCGCCAAGCAACAAAACAGAGCTAAGTTTGGCCGGGGATTATCCGCATGGTAAAAATTTACATTTTGGCATTAGAGAACACGCTATGGGTGCTATTTGTAATGCTTATGCAAGATATGGATTATTTTTGCCTTTTTGTGCTACTTTTTTTGTATTTAGCGATTATTTAAAGCCAGCGCTTAGAATGGCAGCAATTATGAGCTTAAAAAATTATTTTATTTTCACCCATGATAGCATAGGTGTGGGCGAAGATGGCCCAACTCACCAGCCTATTGAGCATCTTAGCGCACTTCGTGCCTTGCCAAATTTTTATACTTTCCGTCCAGCAAGCGCTTATGAAAACACGCTTTGCTGGCAAGAGGCATTAAAATTAAATGCGCCTTGTGCTTTTGTGCTTTCGCGTCAAAATTTAGAAGCTTTAAATGAAAGTGTTTTTGGCGAAATTTCAAAAGGTGTTTATTTATTAAAAGAGAGCAAAAATGCGCAAATCACACTAGTTGCAAGCGGTAGCGAGGTGGCAGTTTGCATTAAAGCAGCCCAAATTTTAGAGCAAAACGGCATTAGCGTAAATGTGGCTAGCGCGCCGTGTTTTGAGCTAATAGCAAATGCGCCAAAACAATACTTAGAGCGCATTTTTGCTGGCAAGGTGCTAGCCATCGAAGCAGCTAGCGCGCTAGAATGGTATAAATACGCTGATTGCGTGCTTGGTATGGATAGCTTTGGCGAAAGCGGCGATGCAAATGAATTGTTTAGACATTTTGGTTTTGGTGCTGAAAATATCGCTAATAAAGCAAGTGATTTGATTAAATAAACAATCTCTAATTATATTTTAGCCCTTTGAATATAAAGGGCTAATTTTACATTCATAAAATTTTAATATATTTTTTATAAAGATAGAGCTTATAAATTATACAAGCACAAAAATAATTTAAGAAATTTAAACTCAAAAATACGCTTAATTAAAATTTAAAAGCTAGAAAGCAACACTAATTATTTAAAATTTTAAATTAAATAAATTATTTATATCTATAAGTTATTCGCCCTTTATCTAAGCTATATGGAGTAAGCTCTACTTTTACCTTATCGCCTGGCATAATCTTAATATAATGCATACGCATTTTGCCTGCGATATGACAAAGTATTATATGCTTATTATCAAGCTCTACTTTAAAGGTCGCATTTGGTAGTGCTTCTATTACATTGCCGTCTATTTCTATAACATCGTCTTTTGCCATTTTTGCCTCTATTTACTAAGTATATGCGCTCTGCCATCAATCATAGCTAAGCAATGCTCATAATGTGCGGTGTTTAATCCATCTTTGCAACGAGTTGTCCATTTATCAGCAGCGATAACTGGCGTGCCGTCTTTTTGGCATATCATCGGCTCTATGCAAAATACCATGCCATTGCGAATTTTTGGACCTGATTTTGGATTTTGACCTTCTAAATAATTTGGAATTTCTGGCTCTTCGTGAGCATTACGCCCTATGCCATGCCCACAAAAACCTAAAAGCGGAGTAAAACCACGAGCTTTTATAAAATTTTCAAGGTGAGCGCACAGCTCTTTAAAATGCATACCAGCGCGCACAAATTCAATCGCATCATACAAAGCATCTTTGCTACAAGCTATCAAAGCCTTGTCTTGTTCGCTGATCTTACCAACACCAAAAGTGCGTGCGCTATCACCAAAATAGCCATTAAGCTTGGCGCCTAAATCTACGCTTACAATATCGCCCTCTTTTAATTTATAATCACTTGGAATTCCGTGGATTATCACATCATTTACGCTGATGCAAGTTGCATTTGGAAATCCATAAAGTCCTTTAAATGCGGGCGTTGCGCCATTTTCTAAAATCACTTCTTCGCAAGCTTTATCGATTTCAAGCAAGCTAAGCCCCGGCGCTATTAAAGCCTGCGCCTTATCAAGCGCAAGAGAAACTATATGATTGCTCTTGCGCAAGGCTTCTATATCCTTTGGCGTTTTTATGCTAATTGCCATTTATAAGCCTACCGCACTTAAAGTTTGATATTTGTTCATATAAATTTGTGCCTCAATGCGCCTCATGGTATCAAGAGCTACTGAAACTACAATCAACACGCTAGTGCCGCCAAAATAAAACGGCACGCCTAAAATTTTAACCAGCACCCAAGGCAAGGTTGAGATTAAGCCCAAATATATAGCTCCGGTAAAAGTCAAGCGACTAGCTAATTCATTTAAATATCCAGCCGTGCTTTCGCCAGGACGCACACCAGGGATAAATCCGCCTTGACGCTTTAAATTTTCGCTAATATCTTTAGCATTAAATACAATCGAAGCATAAAAATACGCAAAAAATATAATGAAAAGAAAGGTTAGCACATTAAACATATATGAGTTTGGATTTAAAAAATCATTTATCATTTGTATGTATTCATTAGTGCTAGCTTGTAAAATCGTGCTAGGAAACATCAAAATCGCGCTGGCAAAAATCGGCGGTATAACACCGCTTAGATTTAATTTTATAGGGATGTAATTCATTATGCGCTTATTTTGATTTTCCATAACGGTTTTGCGTGAGTATGATACAGGCACACGGCGCTCGCCAAGCTCTACATAAATTACCACGCCAACGGTGGCTATTATTATAAGGGCGATGAATAAAACCACTAAGAAATTCATCTCGCCTGTATTTACCAAATCTATCGTGCCACTAATAGCTGCTGGGATCCCGCTAACAATACCAGCAAAAATTATCAAACTTATACCATTGCCGATGCCTCTTTGTGTTATTTGCTCACCTATCCACATAAGTAGCATCGTGCCTGTTAGCATAGAAGCACAAGAAATTGCTATAAATAAATTTATATCTATCATTATAGCTGCTGCGCCGTTTTTGCCAGTAAGGGATTGCAAACCTATACTAACACCTATGGCTTGAACTATGGTAATTGCTATGGTTGCATAGCGTATGATTTGCATATATTTTTGCATACCATCGCGCTCTTTTTTTAGCTTAGCAAGGTTAGGAAAGGTCGCTGCTAAAAGCTCCATAATAATCGAAGCCGTAATATAAGGCATAATACCAAGCGAAATAATGCTAAGTCGCTCAGCAGCATTACCGCTAAACATATTAAAAAGCCCAAGGGCATTATCGGCATTGCTTGTGAAAAATTCTTTAATAACCTCAGTATTTACGCCTGGTACTGGCACATAAGCCAAAATCCTATAAATAAACAAAAATCCTAATGTAATTAGAATTTTGTTTGTTAGAGATTTATTCATATTTAGCTCTTTTTAACGCCACTTGTTATTACATTAGCATCTTTAATTTTAGAAGCTAGGCTTTTTGCGCTTGCGCCAATTAATTTTACTTTTTTAACGCTTGAACTTAGTTTATGCACGCTTTTAATGCTTTCAATGCTAATTTCATTAAGTTCTTTAAGTGCGGTGATTTTTTCTACATTTATTACATAAGGTTTTTCAAATTTGCTTGTAAAGCCTACCTTTGGCAAACGGCGTTGAAGTGGTTGTTGTCCGCCTTCAAAACCGCGTTTTTGGTGTGAGCCTGTGCGAGCTGTTTGACCCTTGCCACCACGAGTGGCTGTTTTTCCCATACCTGAACCGCAACCTCTGCCTACACGCTTAGTTTTATGCGTAGAGCCATTTGCCTTTTGTAAATTTTCTAATCCCATTTTTAGCCTTTCAACATACTTAAAGCTTTGATTGTGGCTCTTACCACATTAGCTGAGTTATTTGAACCTAGTGATTTAGTTAGTATATCACGGATACCAACTAGTTCTATTACAGGGCGAGCGCCGCCACCTGCGATTACGCCTGTACCTTCGCTAGCTGGTTTTAATAAAATTTTAGAAGCATTATATTTTACTTCTACATCATGTGGGATTGTGCTACCTTTTAATTTAATCTCCACAATATTTTTAAATGCGTCATCTACGGCTTTTTTCATAGCATCTGGCACTTCTTTTGCCTTACCAAAACCAAAACCTACAAGACCTTTTTTATTGCCAACTACTACAAGCGCTGTAAATCTAAAACGGCGACCGCCTTTTACAACCTTTGTAACGCGCCCAATATCAACTATTACCTCTTCAAACTCTTCTCTATTGTAATTTTGCATTGCTTATCCTTATAATTTTATGCCGTTTTGGCGTAAAGCGTCCGCAAAACTTGCGATTACGCCGTGGTATAAATAGCCGTTTCTATCAAAAACAGCCTCTTCAATATTAGCTTTTTTCATTTTTTGGGCTAAATCAGCTGCTAATTTAACAGCATCGGCCTTATTTGCTTTTAAGCCTAGTTTGTGTCCATCGCTAGCGCATATTGTGCTTGCTATGGTGTCGTTTATTACCTGAGCATAAATTGTGCGGTTTGATTTAAAAATAGATACTCTTGGGCGTGCTTGTGTGCCTGTAATTTTTGAACGAACGCGTTTTTTGCGTTTAATGCGAAGTGCGATTTTTCTTTTTAATACATTTGCTACCATAGCTTACCCTTATTTTTTAGATGTTTTGCCGGCTTTGCGGACTATGTGTTCTTCTAGATACTTAACGCCTTTGCCTTTATACGGCTCAGGTGGGCGGAATTCTCTAATGTGCGCTGCAACTTGTCCTATTAATTGCTTATCATCGCCTTTTAGCGTTAGCTGATTTTTTTCTATGCTTGCTTCTATGCCAGCTGGAAGTTCGTAGTTGATTGGATGTGAAAAGCCTAAATTTAGCTCTACGATTTTGCCTTTAACAGCTGCTTTATAGCCTACGCCGTTAATTTCTAATACGCGCGTAAAACCTTCGTTTATGCCGATTATTACATTGTTTGCTAATGCTCTGTATGTGCCCCAGTAAGCCCTACTTTGCCTATCATCGCCTTTGGCACTAAATACGATATTGCCATTTTCAATGCTTACATTTACATTACCTTTTGTATCTAGCTCTTTTTGTTTATTGCCCTTTTTAAAGGTCAAAACAGAGCCATTTACACTAACATCTACGCCATTTGGTATGGCTATAGGTTTTTTGCCTATTCTTGACATTTTTGTCCTTTTTACTTGTCTAAGACGCTTCTACGCTTTTACGAATGTATCGCCAAATGCGGTAAAAAGCGGCAAATTTTAAATCTCGTGCCAAGCACTCAAAAACCGCGGATTACAAAAGGGGCAATTTTACTTTATTAAAATTTAATTATGCTTAAATTAAGAAATGTTTTTTATAAATTTTAAGTTTTGAAATTTTGAAATTTTATAGAAAATTTTAATAAATTTTTTAATAAATTGTAAATTAAGTGAGTTTGGGCGGGCAAGTAGCCCGCAAATTTTAAAATTTAGACAAAATTTTAAATTTAAACAAATTTTAAAATTTAAAATTATTTTATATCTATATCTTTGCCATCGATGATTGCTGGCACGCCTCTAATCGCGCCTGTGGCAAATATACTATCTATTAACATTTTTTCTTTTTCGATTTCATCGGTGCTTATATTGCTAGCTGGAACAGAATCATCAGCATAGTATTTTTCTAAAATCGCGATGATTTCGCTATCTTTTTTAGCCTTTCTTACTTCTTTTTGAATGCTTATTGATTTAGCTACTGCTTCTTCACCGTGGCTTGGGATTGGAGCAAAGATTAAGCGCAAATTTGCTTCTTTTAATCTTTCGTGTATGTTTTTCATTTCTTGCTTACAATAAGGGCAAAGTGGATCGGTAAAAATTACCTTCACAGGTTTTTTCTTATCCTTGCCTAGGCTTACAATTTTATTTTTTGGATAAGTTTTTAGTAGTTTTGCTAGGTTTTCATAGCCTGCTGACATTAAAATTTTATCTTGCTCGGCTCTAAATTCGCTAGCATAAGAGCGTTTGGCAGCAGTATCTATGATATCAGGAAATAAATATTTGCCATCGCTAAACATTATTTGTCTGTATTCTTGATCATCTTTTTTTAGTAAGATTACAATCTTTTCAAATGCGGTATTTTCTAGCTTTTCGCGTTTTTCTACGCTGATATTTACACCTTGTGCAATAGGCGGGAATGATGCGATTATTTCATCATCGCTTATAGCAGCAAATGCCGCGCTGCAAGCAATACTAGCAAAAAGTGAGCCTACGATTAGTTTTTTCATTGTTGTATCCTTTTAAAATAAAGTGGCGCGGATTTTATCTTATAATTGTAAATAAATAATCACTAAAAGCAAGTAATAATGGAATAAAATTTGCTTAATAAACAGCAAAAATGAGGAGAAAATTATGGCAAGTTCATTTGATTTTGATACAAGTAGCATCAATTCCGCTACTAATTCAGCCGCAAATGGCGTGGCTAAAAGCTCGATTACAAGCGGTGTTGCGCCCACAAACCCAAAAGCCGAGCTAAATCAAGAAGATTTTTTAAAATTACTTTTAACCGAGCTTCAATACCAAGATCCAACCGAACCGATGGATTCAAAGGCGATGTTAGAGCAAACTTCAATGCTTTCTCAGCTTAGCATGCAACAAAAAACAAACGAGGTTATGACACAGCTTGCAAGCCAAATGGAAACGGCATTTTCTATGAGTGCGATGAGCGCACTTGGCAAATACGCCACACTTGATAATGTTATAAGCAAAGATGATGCTACAAAATTTCTTGGAATTCCTATTACTTTTACTGAGGATATTTTAGCTGCTAATATAAGCATAAAAGACAAATCCGGTAATGTGGTAAGAAATATCGAGCTAGGCGCTTTAAGTGCTGGTTCAGGCACGATAAATTGGGATTTATTAAATAATTCAAAAAATGTTGTAGAAAATGGCAACTACACTTATAGCGTCCAATACATAAATAAAGAGGGCAAAATAAAAGATATGAGCCTTAAAAACTTCCAAGTCGAAGCCGTGCGCTTTAAAGATGGCGTAGCACAAATCAAAATAGGTGGTTCATATATAAATGTGGACAAAGTAAGCGAATTTCACGAAAAACTTTCTTAGCTAAATTTTAAGGATACACTATGATGGTTGCATTTTATAACGGCGTTGCTGGCATTAAAACCCAAAGCGTTGGCATAGATGTTAGCTCAAATAATGTTTCAAACATTAACACCGTGGGCTTTAAAGGCTCTCAGGCTGAGTTTAAAGATGTTTTTTATCAAAACATAAACGCAGCAGGATTTTCGCCTGATTATTCACAGCTTGGCCTAGCTTCTACAATGGCAGCTACTGCTTTAAATGTGCGCGAAGGCAGCCTTGAAAGCACAGATAGTATGCTGGATCTAGCCATTAGTGGTGATGGCTGGTTTAGGATAGCTGATGGCAGCGGCGATGTTTATTATACCCGCTCAGGCACCTTTCATAAAGATGTAACAAATTCCATTGTAAATGATGCTGGGTATTATTTGATGGGAACAATGGCAAATTTTAATGAAAGCAAATATTCAAAAACCGCACTTGAAAAACTTGGTTTAAGTGCCGATGAAAACGCACTTAGCGTAAAAGCTGGCACTGATTTAGCTTTTAGTGATGTGAGCGAACCGATTAAATTACCAAATAATCTTTATATGCCATTAGAACCTACCACGAAAGTGTCTTTTAAAGGCAATCTTAGCTCAAATACTGAGTATGAATTAAAACAAACTCAATTAAATATGGATGGCGTAGAAAAAAACATAGAAAATAATCTTTTAAGTTTTAGCGCAAATATAAATAACACACCGGGCATAACTAGCTTTCACCCAGATGATAAAGTAGATATCACCATCAGCGATGCTAACGGAAACAGCCTAAAAACAAAAGCAAGTTTAAATGCTGATGGCTCTTTTGGTGTAGAAAATTTTGATATAAGCACGCTTGATAGCACTACTTTAAGCCTTAGTGCCATTAGCGTAGCCCAGCACGAAAAGCCAAGCACGGCTACATTAAGCACAGATTTATACAGCCCAAATGGCTCAAACAACCTCTTAACAATCAACCTTAGCAAAACAAGCAAAGACGCAACTGGCTCGATTTGGAATGCCATAGCCACTATCACAGATAAAGATGGCAAAGAAATTTCTAACTCGCAAGGACAAATCCGCTTTGATTCAAATGGGGCTTTAATTAGCTCTACACTTACAAATATAAATAACGAAGGCGTAAATGTCGGGCTTGATTTTGGCAAAGATTATGATGGACTTAGCGTGCGCGATGGTGCTAGCGTGGTAGAAAATATCACAAAAGACGGCTACGGCGAGGGTTTATTAAAAGATTATGCTATAAATGAAGATGGCACGGTTGTAGCTCTTTTTGATAATGGCAAGCAAGCTGCTGTGGCAAAAATACCGATTTTTCATTTTCAAAATGACCAAGGTTTGTTTTCAGTAGGTGGTAGCGGGACGCTTTTTGCTCAAACATCTAACAGCGGAGAGGCCTTTATGTATGCCAAAGAAGATGGCACGCCTTATAATGGCTCAAAGCTAAAAAATTATTTTTTAGAGATGAGCAATGTGGATTTTGGCACAGAAATGACAAATATCATAGTAATGCAAAAAGCATACGAAGCTAGCGCAAGATCAATAACCACAAGCGATGAAATGCTACAAAAAGCAATAAATATGAAATTAAATTAAAATTTTAATTTAACCTATTAAATTTAATTTTACTAGGCTAAATTTTAAAATTTTAATTTAGCTTATTTAATTAAAGAACGCAAGATGCTTTTTTGTGGTGGTTTTATGCTTGAATCATATTCACAACTTCGCTATAATTCAAACATCAATCAAATTAAAGGAAAAAAATGTCCCTAGCAATCGCATACGAAAAATACGAATATATGACAAAACGACAAATTTTTAACGCACTTCTAAATGCTGAAAAAAAATACGAAAAAATGAAATCCGACTTAGAAAATCAAAAAAATCTAGTCAGTTTTTTAAAAGCAAAGAGCAAAAAGAAAATTAATGAAATTTCATACACGCCAAATGATGAAACAATTAAAGCAATACAAGAGTGCGAACAAGGCGGCAATAGCAAGCCTTATAATTCTTATGATGATTTTTTAAAAGAGCTCAAAAGCGAGATTTAAAAATGCTAAAACTAGAAATCCAAAACTCATACAAACGAGATTTAAAACTAGCCTATAAGCAAAATATCATAACACACAAAATAGAAACAGAATTAAAATTTGTGATTGACACTTTACAAAGTGGCAAGACCTTACCAGAAAAACCATACAGGCCACACGGGCTAAATGGCGAGTATAGCGGTTATACTAGCTGTCATATAAAAGCTAATTTTTGCCTAATTTATAAAATCGCTGGCAATAATTTACATTTAATTAGAGTTGGCAAACATACAACACTTTATAAAAATTTTTAAAATCCACAAAATAAAATTAACGCAAATTTTAAAAAATCAAAATTTCTTACATTATAAAAAATTTATTATTTTTTTGCTACAATCGCGCATTTTTTTACCTTAGAGCAAATGATGAAAAAAGACATAAGAGCTAGCAAGGCTTTATTGCTAAGAGCGTATTTGACGCAAATTATTACATTTTGTTTTATTATATTTTTATTTTTCGTCATTTTTTATAATGGCACAAGAGATGAAAAATACAGAATTAACACGCAAAATGAACGCTATTTAGACCTTATAGTAGCAAGATTAGATTTTGTATTATCACATTTGCGCCATGTATCAAAGGGTCAAACCGATATAAAAGCATTGATTGAAAATAAAAATTATATAGAGGCTGTTTATGAAATAGACGCAAATTCTAATATCATTTACTCTCAAAATGAAATAATGTTTTTAACCAAAAACTTAAACTACAATAAAATTTCAAAATGTATATCAAATGGCGGTTATTGCGTAGAAAAATTTCCATATAATATAGAAAAGCCAAACAACGCATTCTTAGGCATAGCAGTGCCAAAAGGCAAAAATATCGTAATCGCATTTATAAACATTCAAAAAATGGCAAGCACTCTTTTAACAGATAAAGCCCTAGCCTTTGATAAAGATGGATATTTCATAAATGATGCTAACTCTGGTAATATTTATGATGTTTTGGATTTGCCAGTTGAGTTTAATGCTCATAGCATGGGACTTGGCTTTAATAATATAGAAAAAAAATGGCAATTTTACTCCATAAATTACATTCCAAAAATCGGCATAGGCTTGCTTACTAGCAAAAATTGCACCGATATTTTAATGCAACATATTTCTACCTTACTTTTGCTTTTTAGTGTGGGAATTTTAATCTTAATAATAAGCATGGATTTAATAACTTTCATCAAAAAAGGCATTTTAGCGCCTATTAAAGAGTTAAGAATGCTACTTCTTGATCTTAGCAAAGATAAAATTCACAGCTACGATTTTAAAAACAATAAAGAATTCCTTCACATCCATCGCAACATAATGAAGCTTTTTTTCAAGCTCAAATACATCAATAGCAAATTATATTTATATGAAATTCAAAACAACATAATCCTTGAAAACAGCCCGCTAATCTTGCTTTTTGTAGATGCGAAAACCTCGCGCATCATAGCTTGCTCAAAAGCAGCGCTAGATTTTTACGGATACAGCAAAAAAGACCTTTTAACAAAAGCATTTTATGAATTAAATTATGAAAAAAACGAGCCTTTTCATCTCTCAAACCTCAGCGAAATAGGCAATCAAATTTCAAAATTTGCGATCCACGCCACAGCAAAAGGTGAGAAAAAAACCATTCAGCTTACAATAAAAGCAGTAGATGGCGGAATGAACTCTTTTTATTTAATAAATATTAGCGATGTAAGCAAGGTAGCGGATTTATATTATATGACACAAAATGCCAAGGGCTTAGCCCAAAACTCACCTATGGTAATTTTATGTGTAGATAAAAAATACAAAATCACACAAAGCACCGATAATATCAGCTCAATAATAAAATACAACAAAGACACTCTAATAAATGAAAATATGAATTTAAGCGATCTAATACTAAAAAAAGAAAAATTAGATGATATTAAAAATTTTATCTCCACACAAGAGCGCATCGGCACCGATAACACCTTTGATGATTTTATGCAAATCAAACTCGGCAATGGCATAATTTTATGGTTTAGGGTGTGCGTTAAATTAAATTACCAAAGCAAATCTATTTATGCAAATATTTTTATGATGGATATTTCTAGTATTTATGAGCAGTTATTGAGTGCGCGCAGGTTATTAGAACGCTACGACCAACAGCTCCAAGGCTCATCGCTAATTACTTGGGAATACGATATAATCAATAAAACTTATAATTTTTCAAATACATTTTTCAAATTAATAGGCTACAAAGAAGCCATAAACGATATGAGCCTTTTAGTGCTTTCAAAATTTATCCCACAAAATTATTTAAATATGTTAATCCAAGAGCAAGAAAAATGTATCCAAGATACAAAATATCATTTTACTTTAACCTTGCGACTAAATTCAAGATACAAAAAAGAAACCTGGATAGAACTAAAAGGATATTATGCTTTATTTGAGGTAGAAGATACTAGCCAAAATGGTTCTAGCAACAAAAAATGCCCTATGATTATAGGCATACTTGAAGATATAAGCGAAGAAATGCAAACAGATGCTAGATTAAACCTACTAGCACAAATCTTTACCCATTCAAGAGAAGGCATTACCATCACAGATGCTGATCAAAACATATTAGAAACAAACAAAGCCTTTGAAGCTATCACAGGTTATACCTCAGGCGAGGTTGCAGGCAAAAAGCCTTCTATTTTACAATCAGGCTTACATGATAATGAATTTTACGACAAAATGTGGCATGATATTAATGAAGAGGGCTATTGGCGTGGCGAGATTATAAATAGGCGCAAAAATGGCGAAGAATGCCCTGAAATTTTAAGTATTTCAGCAGTGCGAGATAAAGCTGGCGATTTAACAAATTATATAGGAATTTTTAGCGATATTACAGAGCTAAAAGCCAAAGAAAAACAACTAAGAGAAATAGCTTATTTTGATGGACTTACTGGCTTGCCAAACAAAACATACTTCATCGAAGAAATCCAAAAACGAATGCAAAAAGCAAATAGCGAAAACACAAGCATTGCAATTTTATATATGGATCTTGACGGCTTTAAAAAAGCAAATGATACCTATGGGCATCATTGTGGCGATGAGGTCTTAATAGAAGTAGGCAAACGCCTAAAAGCACAAATTAAAAGCACCGATATAGTTTCACGCCTTGGTGGCGATGAGTTTGTGGCGATAGTAAATGATAGCGGCAATGAATTAAAGGCTATATTAAATAATATTTTAGTTGCAATAAATGAAAATTTTATCATCGGCGAATACACGGTTAAAATTGGCACCACAATCGGCGTGGCATTTTACCCACAACAAAACAAAATCAATCACAACGAACTATTAGAGCAAGCTGATTGGGCAATGTATCAAGCCAAGCTCGCTGGCAAAAACCGCTATTATATTTTTGATGAAACAAGCTCTGTTATCTTTAAAGAATACAAAAATATCCTTGCTAAGCTCGATAAATACGACCCTGACAACTTTGAGATTATGTTTGTGCCATATTATAATGCTCAAAAGAACGAAATTGCGGGCTTAGAGGCTTATGTGCGCTTAAAAGGTGCTTTAAATATATTAAGCGCTAATGATTTTAGCAATATCCTAAGCCAAAAATACTGGTTTAGCGATTTAAATATTTGGCTAATCAAAACCGCCTTAGAAGAGTTTAAAAAACTAAATCTAAAAAATGCTAGCTTGAATGTAAATATGCCTATATCTCAGCTAACCTCAGCTGCTTTTTTTAAAAAAATCAGCGATTTGGCTATGAATTTTGATTTATCAGGCTTAAAGCTAAAAGTCGTGGATTTATTTGCTTCGCGCGATGTGGTTGAAGAAGCACTAGGCTTAAAACGCTATTTAAGCTTAGGCATAGGGTTGATATTTGATGATTTGGGCGAAAACGATGCTAATAGCATAGAAAAAATCTCACACGGAGAGTTTAAACTCCAAAAAAGCTATGCTGAGAATTTATTAAATAATTACGCAAATATCGAGCATTTAGAACACATTTTAAAATTCTGCCAAGAAAATCAAAAAAGCGTTGGTGCAACAAATGTATCAAATCCTTACGCTTATAAAATTTTAAGCACCATAGGCTATAAATTGATGAGCGGGGAGTTTATTTGCGAGCCTGTAAGCGCTGATGAACTAGATGGCGCAATAAAATCATTAAATAGGCGAAAAACTGAGCTTAGAAAATTAGCATTTATGGATATGCCAAACAAACAAAGTGCTTTAAATTTTTATAAGTTTATAATTTTTGTAACAAGCTCAATTGATGATTTATGCAAGCTTTTCCAAACGCGCGATACCAAATGCTTTAATCCAAAAAACTATGCTTTAAAATTTAATCAATTAAAAGATTTACAAGATAGCAGTCTTTTGTGGGCTTGCGATGAAGCAGACAAACAAATCCGCTACATAGCCAAGCATCCTAACGAAGCAGATGAGCTTTTAGAGAATTTAAAACACGAAAAACTCAATCTATTAAATAGCATAATTGGAGAATAAATGCAAAAGCACGAGCATGAAATTCCAAATGGTTCAAAATTGTATTTTGGTAAAAGTGCGAGCAAAAAAAGACATTTAGAACGCCTAGCAAGCGAGCTTTTAGAAAATAACGGATTTAGCGAGATTATCACGCCATTTTTTAGTTATCATCAAACAAACGCCATCAGCGAGCAAAAGCTTTTGCGTTTTAGCGATGAAGTAAATGCTAGCCTTGCTTTGCGCGCTGATAGCACGGTTGATGTCGTGCGCATTATCACGCGCAGACTAAAAGATGAAACCACAAAAAAATGGTTTTACATTCAGCCAGTTTTTAGCTATCCAAGCATCGAAACATACCAAATCGGCGCTGAAATTTTAGACAGCACTGAGCTAGCTAGCTGTGTAAATACTGCTAGTAGTTTATTACAAAAGCTTGAAATAAACGCCATTTTACAAGTTAGCAATATGAAAATCCCGCATTTATTATGCGAGCTTTTGGGCTTTGATATGAGTGTATTTGAGCTAGGGCGCATTGAGCTGATTTTTGCTAAAAACTTAAACTGGCTTGATAAACTAGCGACTATTTCAAGCCTAGCAGATATCAAAGCTTTACAAAATAACATCCCAAGCGAGTTAAAAGAGCCTCTTAATGAACTTAGCGCGCTTGCAAATGAAGCAAATTTTAATGGTAAAATTGCTTTTGCGCCACTTTATTATTCTAAAATGCGCTATTATGATAAGCTATTTTTTAGATTTTTGTGCGCTAATAAAATTTTATGCAGTGGCGGAGAATACAGCATCGATAACCGAAATTGCGTAGGTTTTGGAGCATTTAGTGATAATATAATAGAGCTATTATAAATTTTAATTTAATGGCAAAAAGCAAATTTTAATATAAACGAAAGGCAAAAATGAATAAAGCAGATTTAATTATCGGCACTCAATGGGGCGATGAAGGCAAGGGCAAAATAGTAGATATGCTAGCAAGCAATTATGATGTGGTGTGCAGAAGCGGTGGCGGGCATAATGCCGGGCATACAATCTTAGTAAATGGAACGCGCTATGCCTTGCATTTAGTCCCAAGTGGGATTTTGCATAAAAATATTATAAATATTATAGGCAATGGAGTGGTGGTAAATCCTGAGGCTTTAATTACTGAGTTAGCGCAGTTTGAGCAGCTTGAGGGTAGGTTTTTCATCAGCCAAAGAGCGCATTTAAACCTAACCCATCACGCTCTAATCGATCAAGCCAAAGAACGCCAAAAAGGGCAAAATGCCATCGGCACCACAGGCAAGGGCATAGGGCCAGCTTATAGCGATAAAATCAGCCGTCAAGGACACCGCGTATGCGAGCTTTTAGAGCCTGAAAAATTAGCTAGCGATCTAATAAACGATTTTAATCAAAATAAAGCCTATTATGAAGCCTTAAATATACAATTACCAAAACAAGATGAAATTTTAAACAAACTACAAAATTATTCTAAAATTTTAAGTCCGTTTATCATAAACACTACTGAGCTTTTATGGCAAAAAATGGCTGAAAATAAAAAAATTTTAATTGAAGGCGCGCAAGGGACTTTATTAGATATAGATCACGGCACTTACCCTTGTGTAACTAGTTCAAGCACGATTAGCGCAGGTGCTTGTGCTGGTCTTGGGCTGGCTCCAAAAGAGCTTGGGCGAGTAATTGGCATAATCAAAGCCTACACCACGCGCGTGGGCAATGGGCCTTTTCCAAGTGAAGATTTAGGCGAAGATGGCGATAAGATGTGCCAAATCGGCAAAGAATTTGGCACCACAACAGGCAGAAGACGCCGCACTGGCTGGTTTGATGCTCTTAGCGTGCGCTACGCTTCAAAGCTAAATGGCACAGATGCTTTTGCGCTTACTAAACTTGATGTGCTTGATGGCTTTAAGAAGGTTAAAATTTGTAGCGCGTATGAGTATAAAGGCCAAAAAATCAATTATTTTCCAATAGATTTAGAAAATGCAAGGCCTATTTATGAAGAATTTGATGGCTGGGAGAGCATAAAAGGCATTAAAAGCTATGAGCAATTACCGCTAAATGCGCGCCGTTATATAGAACGCATCGAAGAGCTAACCGGCGTAAAAATACAATATGTATCGACAAGCCCAGAAAGAAACGACACCATTGTGCGTTTTTAGCTTTTTAAAAGACAAATTTTAATGCCAAGCATTTAAAAAGGGTAAATTTTGAAAACCAAATTCACTCCCGTAGTAAAACTTCGCCAAAATAAACTAGACGAAATCGAGCTTGCACTAAATAAGGCAAGAGCGTATGAAATTACGCTAAAATCGCAATTAGAGCGCACTAGAATGCTTTTAGCTAGCAAGCCTTTTCCAAAAAGTGGCGATTTTGCAAGCTTACAAATTGCCCTATCATCGCAAGCCTTGCTAACAAAGCAAATAGATGAATTAAAGCAAAAAATCACACAAATTGCTAAGCAAATTTTAAATCTCCAAAACGCGCATAAAACAGCTTACATAGAGCTTGAAAAGGTCAAATACCTTGAAAATAGCCAAATTAAAGAAATTTTAAAAGAGCGCGCCAAAATCGCAAGCAAAAATTTAGATGAGATTGCCACGCAAAGATTTTACGCGCTAAATAAGGTTGATGCTTGAAAAATAAAATTATAATCTTGCTTTTTAGCATTTTAGTAGCTAATGCTGATGATAATGAGCTAATTTATGCTCAAAAACGCGAAGAAATTTTAAGAGAATATGAAAAATTAGAGCTTAAAAAGCAAGAGCTAAACAGCCTAAATAACGCAAGCCAAAAGCTTTTTGCCCAGCGAGAAGCCAAGCTTTTAAAGCAAGAAGAAAATTTAAATAAAATTTTACTTGAAATCACTCAAAAAGAGCAAAACATAAGCAAAATGAACGAAGAAAGCGAGCAGAAAATTTCAAAAATGCTAGCTAAAAATGAAGAAATTTTAAAGCAAATCAAAGATGGCAATAAAGATAAAATGCTTGAAGTTTATACAAAAATGAAAGACGCCAAGGTAGCAAGCGTGCTTAGCCAAATGGACGATAAAGACGCTGTGCGCATACTTTACCGCCTAGAACCTAAAAAAATCGCGGGCATTATGGCTAAACTTGATGAAAAAAAAGCGGCTCTTTATACGGATTTGATAAAACGCGCGGTTATGCTAGATGATAACGCAAGCCAAAATAATGAAATTTTAAACAACGAAAAGCCAAGCAATTAAAATTTATTTGCATTTTATAAATTACTTTTATAAATTACTTGCGCAAAACTAGCGCAAATTTTAAAATTTGCTATTAAAATTTATGATTAAAATTTGTGATTAATTTATTGAAAGAATGCCCGCAAGCAAAGCGCGCTTGCGGGTAGAAATTATAGGCTGTTTGAGTTTTGGCTTAGATATTCGGCTACGCCATCTGTTGTAGCTTTCATACCCTTATCGCCTTTGTTCCAACCAGCTGGGCAAACCTCGCCATGCTCATTAGTAAATAACATAGTATCTACCATTCTAAGCATTTCATCGATATTGCGTCCTAGTGGTAAATCATTTATCACAGCGTGGCGCACGGTGCCATCTTTATCAATCAAAAATGACCCACGAAGTGCCACCGCATCATCAAAAAGCACATCAAATTTGCGCGCCCATTCTTTTTTGATATCAGCTACTAGCGGGAACTGAACTCTGCCGATACCGCCTTTTTTAGGTTCAGTTTCTCTCCAAGCAAAATGGCAAAATTCATTATCGCAACTTACGCCAATTACATTTATACCGCGCTCTTTAAACTCATTAAAGCGGTTATCAAACGCAATTATCTCACTAGGACAAACAAAAGTGAAGTCTTTTGGATAAAAAAATACAACCGCGCCTTTTGGGCCGATGTTACTATATAGATCAAAATTATTTTCAATTTGACCATTACCTAATACCGCAATACCACTAAGGCGCGGTGCTTTTGCTGTTACAAGCATGTTTTCTCCTTAAAATTTTTTTAGTGGCGTAATTATATTAGAAAAAGGATAAATTAAGTGTAAATAATTTATATCAACTTAGTTAGTTTTTATTTGCCATTAAGAAAAAATGGCTAAAATGCGCACTCATCATATTTTAAGCATAAAAGAGCATAGATGAATGAAAATATTCTTTTATATTTAATTGCGTATTTATTAGGCGCTATACCTTTTGGATTATTGCTTGCTAAGGGTTTTGGCGGCGTGGATATTAGAGCAGCTGGGAGCAAAAGTATAGGTGCTACAAATGTTTTGCGCGTATTAAAAGAGCAAAATCCGCGCAAAGCACGCATTTTAGCCATAATCACCCTAGCTTGTGATGCCCTAAAAGCATTCTTGCCTTTAATTATCGCAAAATACGCCATAAATGCCGATTATAATGTGCTTTGGGCTATGGGAGTGCTAGCTGTTATTGGGCATTGTTATAGTCCATATTTGGGTTTTAATGGAGGCAAAGGCGTGGCCACAGGTGCTGGCGTAATGGCGTTTTTTTTGCCAGTTGAGCTAATTTGCGCTTTAATTGCTTGGTATTTAACGGGTAAAATTTTTAAAATCAGCTCCCTTGCCTCGCTTTGTGCGCTTATTGTATTTTTGGCTTCTAGTTTTATTTTACATTATGATTTAGAGCCGATAAACACGCACGCTCCGCTATTTATCATTTGCTTTATAATACTAGCAAAGCACAGCACTAATATCGCTAGGTTAATTAGTGGAGCTGAAAAAAAGGTAATTTAACCATGATAAAAATTCACCTTAAAAACTTGCGTTTTAAATGCATCATCGGCTTGCTTGAATGCGAAAGAATAAAAAAGCAAAAAGTTAAAATAAATCTTAGCTTAAAAGCCGATGAATTTATTGATTATGCTGAACTTGCCAAGCTTTTAAAAGCACAAATGAAAAAGCAGAAATTTTACAAAATCGAAGATGGGCTAATTTTTTTTAAAGATTTTTTAAAACAAAAATATCCAAGTTTAAAATTATTAAAATTACAAATTTTAAAACCCCAAGTTTTTAAGCTACTCTCAAAAACAAAAAAGCTTAAAATTTTAAATTTTAAATATCTCAAAACCACGCCTGGTGCGTCATTAAAGCATATTTATTAAAATACTTTTAAAGTTTTTTGAAATTTAGCTGAATTTTATGCTAAAATTACGGACTTTTTAACTTACCTTTAAGGATTATCAATGAGAATACTCATAGTAGAAGATGAATTAACGCTTAATAAAACAATCTCCGAAGGACTTAGCGAATGCGGTTTTCAAACAGATACTAGCGAAAACTTAAAAGACGCTGAATACTTTATAGGAATAAGAAATTATGATTTAATTTTATGCGACTGGATGCTAGGCGATGGCAATGGACTTGATTTAATAAATATAGTTAAGCAAAAAAGCCCACGCACAGCGATTGTGATTATTTCAGCAAAAGACGATAAACAAAGCGAAATCACAGCCTTAAAAGCTGGCGCTGATGATTATATTAAAAAGCCTTTTGATTTTGATGTTTTGGTGGCTAGACTTGAAGCTAGACTTCGTTTTGGTGGTTCAAATATTATTAAAATAGATGAATTAATAATAGACCCTGATGAAGAAAAAATCGTATATTTAGGCCAAGAGATTGAGCTAAAAGGCAAACCTTTTGAAGTGCTAACTCATTTAGCTCGCCACAGCGATCAAATCGTAAGCAAAGAACAACTCTTAGATGCCATATGGGAAGAGCCTGAGCTAGTAACGCCAAATGTGATAGAAGTAGCCATAAATCAAATCCGCCAAAAAATGGATAAACCATTAAATATCTCCACAATCGAAACCGTAAGGCGCCGTGGCTATCGTTTTTGCTTTCCTAAAAAAGCCGGACAAAACTAGCCTTGCTACATCCTAAAAGCCTTCGCGCGCGCTTTGCCTTTCAGCTAGCCTTGGCTGGGGCAATGCTGATTTTAATATTTTCAGTAGTTTTATATCAATACATTAAAATTTCAATTTTTGAAAATATAATAGTCAGCCTAAAAAACGAAGCCATACAAATTAGCGCGCTTAATAATTTAAAAACCAACGATACTTTTATGCGCGGACAAATAAGCGTAAAAATCACAAAAAACATAAATGAAAGCAAACCGCGCTTTGAAGAAAACAAAAAAGAGCAATTTATTACGCTATTTTATCCCCTAGGCGAGCTATGCTTAGAGCTTAGAAAAGACAGCACAGAATACAACGAAATCATCTCTCAAATACTTTCAAACATTTTATTTCTCAACGCATCGGCGATTTTTCTAATACTTTTTTATGCCTTATTTTTATCGCGTATGCTTTTAATGCCTATTCGCTCGCTCTCACTAAAACTTTCGCGCTTAAATGAAAATTTCTTAAAAAATGTAGAACCAAGTAGCGTCCCTAGCGAGTTTAAGCCGCTTGTAAATAGCATAAATATGCTAATTCAGCGCATTACCACCTTTGCAAAATACCAAAAAGAGCTATTTATCGGCGCAGCGCACGAGCTTAAAACCCCGCTAGCTGTTATGAAAACAAAGGCTGAGGTAACCTTGCTAAAAGAGCGCGACAAACAAGCTTACATCGAAGTAATCAAACAAAACATACAATCCATCGATAAAATGAATAAAATGATAAGCTCAATCCTAGAAATCGGCAGGCAAGAAGGCGCGCAATTTGAAAAGCCCACACGCACCGATATAATCGCACTTTTAGGCGAAATCTGCGATGGCTTTAAAGCACTTGCAAGCGCACAAGGCCTAAACCTAATCACAAAATTTAGCCCAAATACTTTAAAAATCAATATCCAAAGCACTTTATTTACTCACATCGTTCAAAATTTCATACAAAACGCGCTTAAATTTAGCCCAGACAGCGGTTCTGTCGTGGTGCGCTGTGCGCTTAGGCCAAATAACGAACTTGAAATTTGCGTGATTGATGAGGGTTGCGGGGTTGATGAAAGCAAGGATTTGTTTGCGCCTTTTAAGCGTTATGGCGATAAAGGCGGTAGCGGGCTTGGGCTGTTTTTGGCTAAAAATGCTGCTGCTGCACTTGGCGCGCAAATTAGCGTAGAAAACCGCAAAGATGGCAAAAACGGCACAATTGCTTGCTTGAAGATTTTTTTCTAAATTGCAAGATTAAAATTTTAATCTTAAAATAAAATACCAAATTTTAAAGCTGGGGTTTAAAATTTTAAACGCCATTTAATATGAAATTTTAAAGGATGAAAATGAAAAAAATATTTTTATTGTTTGCGTTTTTGCTTTGTTTTGTAAATGCAAACTCTGCTGATTTGGAGCCAAAAAAAACCTTCATCGTAGGTTTTGATCCAGCTTTTCCGCCTTATGGATATAAAGATGATAATGGCGAATTTATAGGTTTTGATTTGGATTTAGCACAGCAAGTAGCCACGCGCAATGGCTGGGAGCTAATCAAACAGCCTATTGATTGGGATTCAAAAGATTTTGAGCTAAACTCAAATAGCATAGATTGTATTTGGAATGGCTTTACAATGAATGGGCGCGAAGGCGCATACACTTGGAGCGTGCCTTATGTTGATAATTCACAAGTTGTAATCGTGCGAAATGATAGCGATATAAAAGAGCTAAAAGATTTAAAAAATAAAGTCGTGGTAGTTCAGGCTGATTCATCAGCACTAGCAGCATTTAAGGGCGCAAACGCAAGCAAAGAAAATAAAATTTTAGCCAGTTCTTTTAAGGCCTTAGAGCAAGTAAATGATTATAACACCGCATTTTTAAGCCTAGAATCTGGCGCAGCGGATGCGATTTGCCTTGATATAGGTGTGGCAAAATACCAGCTAGATGCGCGCGGGAGCGAGTTTAGAATGCTTAGTGCTGCAATATCTAGCGAGCAATACGCCATCGGCTTTAAGCTTGGCAACACCGAGCTTAGAGATAAGGTAGAAAAAACGCTTTTTGAAATGCTTGATGATGGAAGTTTTGCTAAAACGGCAAAAACTTGGGGTTTAGAAGATTCAGTTAGTCTAAACCAAAGCGCACTTAAAACACAAAATCAAAATTTTAATAACCAAGCTCAAAGCACGAATATTTGGAGCCAGCTGGCATTTGGAATGCTAAAAAGCTTACAAATATTTTTCTTAACGCTGATTTTTTCATTGCCACTTGGGCTTTTAATTTGTGCCATTCGCCAAAGCAAAATAAGAGCGTTAAGATATGCTGCAAGCGTGTATATATCGGTGCTTCGTGGCACTCCGTTAATGCTTCAACTTTTGGTTGTGTTTTTTGGACCTTATTATCTTTTTGGCATTTCTCTAAGTAGTGAGTATAGATTTTATGCTGTGATAATTGGCTTTTGCTTAAATTATGCTGCTTATTTTGCTGAAATTTTTAGGGCAGGATTTAATGCCGTGCCAAAAGAGCAAAGCCAGGCCGCATTTTTGCTTGGGTATTCTAGCGCGCAAACCTACTGGCGCATTTTATTCCCGCAAATGTGCAATAAAGTTATCCCGCCTGTAACAAACGAAGTAATAACGCTAGTTAAGGATACTTCGCTAGCCTTTGTGCTTGCTTATGCTGAAATGTTTAGTATAGCAAAGCAAATCGCAGCCGCGCAAGCATCGCTTATGCCGTTATTTGTGGCGGGATTGTTTTATTATATTTTTAATTTTATTGTGGCTTGGGCGATGGCAGTTTTAGAAAAAAAGGTAAATTATCTAAACAAAAGGAGCGTGTGATGAGCGTGCTTAGCATAAAAGGACTTAGCAAAAGTTACGGCGATAAAAAAATTTTAAATAATATAAATTTAGAACTTACAAGAAGCCAAATACTCGTAATTTTAGGGCATTCTGGTGCTGGCAAAAGCACGCTTTTAGGCTGTGCTTGCTTTTTAGAGCGAATGGATAGAGGCTCTTTGAGCTATGGAGATGAAATAATTATAAAAGATAGCCCAAGTGGTAGCATTTATCCATCTTCGCGCGCCCTGCAAAAATCTAGCGCGCATTTTGGCCTAGTTTTTCAGCATTTTAATCTTTTTGCGCATTTTAATGTGCTTAAAAATATCACTGATGCACCCATAATCACGCAAAAACGCCCAAAAGATGAAGTAAAAAAACAAGCCCTTGCTTTATTAGAAAAATTACAAATCAGCGAACTAGCAAATGCTTACGCACACGAGCTTTCAGGCGGGCAAGCCCAGCGCGTTGCAATCGCAAGAGCACTTGCTATGTGTCCGCAAATTTTATTTTTAGATGAGCCAACAAGCGCGCTAGATCCACAAATGAGCATAAAGCTAGCCAAAACCTTGCGCGAGCTAGCAAATGATGGTATGAGTGTGTGTATAGTAACGCACGATAAGGAATTTGCTAAAAGCGTGGCTGATAAAATTGCTTTTTTACACGGCGGAAAAATCATCGCACAAGGCAGCGTAGAGCAAATACTTTCTAGCGATAATGAAATCATAAAAACTTTTTTTGCCAGCCAAAACGCCAGCTTGACGGCTTGAAATTAAGCGCCTTTTAGCAAGAGATTAAAAATTAAATTAACATGCTTGGCAAACTAACAATCCAAAGGCAAAGCAATG
>SPMW01000004.1 GCA_009827235.1 Candidatus Campylobacter infans
AATGCTTAAATAGAAAAAATTTTTTTAAAATTTCTAAAATCTATTAAAATTTCTAAAAATTTTAATACAATTACTAATTTAGCAATCAATATATAAAATTTTAAAGGCAAAAAATGCCACAAATTTCATTAGAATCAAATCAAATGCTTGATAATTTCGTGCTAAATTACGAACTTAGCAAACATTGCAAAATCGCCCCTACGGCGTATAAATTTTGGCAAAAGACGATTAGCGCGCATTTTAGTGGCGCAAGGGCTGTATTTTTGCTAAAATCATCAATCCCGCCAAAATACCAAAATCAAATCCAAGAATGCTCCAATCTTAGCGGATTAGTGCTAAGTAGCGCATTTTGCGCATTTAGCGGGCTTGCTAGCTCGCACCTTACGCGCTCAAACTGCTCGCGCTTAAATGAATTATTAAAAATTCATAAAATCGGCCCTTTTAAATTCGTAGATTTACGCCATTTTCTAAACTCTTTGGGCTTGGAAAACGATGCTAAAATTTACATCGAAAAATGCAAATTTTTCTCGCCCGCACCGCTTGAAAAATGCATAAAACTAACGCCAACATTGTGTTTGGGCTATTATTAAACTAAATAAATTTTAAAATTTATAATTAAAATTTACGCAATATTAACGCATACGAAAACTTAAAGCCTCGATAATATGTTCTTTTTGTATTTGCTCGCAAGAGCTTAAATCTGCGATAGTGCGCGCTACTTTTAAGGTTTTGTTTATACCGCGCTGGGTTAAATGATAATTGCTAATGGCTTTATTTAGCACCTGCTCGCTTGCGTTATCGATTTGGCAAAAGCGTGCTATATCGCGCTCATCTAGCTTGCCATTTAGTTGCTTTTGCTTGCGTAAAATTTGAGCGTTGAAAGCTTGCATTACTTGTTTGTGCATTTGCTGGCTTGTTAGGCCACTAGCGTCATTTGCGCTTATTTCGCTCATAGCCACATATAAATCAATGCGGTCAATTAACGGAGCAGAAATAGCACTTTTATAACGAGCGATATCACGCTCATTACAACGACAATTTAAGCTTTGAGAAAAGGCATTGCCACAAGCGCAAGGATTCATCGCGCTCACAAATAAAAATTTTGTTTCATAGCGCACTTTTGAATTAACGCGCGAAATGTTTATACAATTATCTTCAAGCGGTTCGCGCATACTTTCAAGGATTTGCTTACCAAAATGCGGTAATTCATCAAAAAATAGCACGCCACCATTTGCAAGCGCAACCTCGCCGATTTTTGCCATTTGCGAACCACCACCAAAAATGCTCGAACGCGTGCTAGTATGATGTGGAGCGCGATAAGGTCTAAGCGCGCTAAAATCGCTATCTTGGCTATTTAAACTAGCATAAGCACTAGCTAATAAAACCTCGTCTAAACTTTGTGGTGGCAAAATATAGCGCAAACGCTTCGCGCTCATTGATTTGCCACATCCTGGGCTACCTTCAAATAAAATATTATGCATGCCAGCAGCTGATATAATACAAGCACGCTTGGCTCTATCTTGGCCTTTAATATCACTAAAATTTAGCTCATAATTTGTATTAGGGACAAAAACTTGTCCTGCGATATTTAAAGTATGCTCAAATAATGGATGCGTAGCAGTTACAGCACAAGTCTTAGCAAAATCGCTATCGCAAAAAAACCTAAAAGCTTCTTCAAGATTACAAATGCTAAAAACTTCTAAATTTGGTATCATCGCAGCTTTTAAAGCTATGTCTTGTGGGACTAAAACGCGGATATTTTTTGCTTTTGTGCTTAAAAATAATAAAATTGAAAACAGCTCAGCATTAGAGCGCACATTGCCATCAAGCCCCAACTCTCCAAAAACGAAAAAATCATTATCAAAGCGGATTTTTTGTAGCATAATTAATAAGGCTATTGCCAAATCAAAATGCGAGCCATTTTTTTTCACATCGCTTGGGCTAAGATTTACGCTAACGCGCATAGCTGGGAGTTTGGCGTGTTCGCAAGATTTTTGCAAATTATTAAGAGCGGCTTTTACTCGCGTGGTGCTTTCTTTTATCGTGGTGCCAGCAAGCCCTACAATCTCAATAGCTGGCAAGGCCGGGCTAAGCGAAACCTCGATATTTATTATATGCAAACTATCGCCAAGACAAGCCGATTTTAACGATTTCATTTATCTGTGCTTTGTTTAAATTTTAAATATATTAAAATTTGCGTAAATTTTAAAATTTGTTTTTGCCTCATTCAAAGCCCTAATTTTCACTTTTTGCTTTTAATTCTTTGATTTTTGCTTTATAGTCTTTGTCGAACTTTTTGCGTTTCGTGTAGCCGATTTTTTCTATAAATAAATGACCTTCTAAATGATCGTATTCGTGCTGAATGCAAACAGCTTTTAATCCATCAGCACTTAAAATTTGCTCTTTACCAAATCTATCAAAAAATTTTAATTTAATACTTTTAGCCCTTTTAACATCTTCGTAAAAATCAGGCACGCTCAAACAACCTTCTTTACATATTTGCTCGCCTTCAAGCTCAATAAATTGTGGATTTATAATTTCAAGCAAATCTTCTTTAAATTGCTCAGCGATAAACTCGCCATTTTCATCTAATTCTTGGCTTTGGCGCGGTATTAAAACCAGCATCGCACGAATTGGCTTATCTACTTGTATGGCCGAAATCCCTATGCCATCATAAGCTCGCATAGTATCATATAAATCATCTAAAAATTTATGCAAATTTTCATCAAAATTTTCTACTGGCTTGCTTTTCATAAATAAATTTTTATTTGGGTAAGTGATTATTTTTAATACCATTTTTAATCCACTATAAAATAATCTTTGCCGCTTGATTTTTCTAAACCATCAAGCGCGCTTGAAATTAATTCCTCTGCACTCAAATCTGCTTTTAGCGGAGCTATGACGATTTGTATTTGTAATTTAATCTCTGATTCGCTAATAAAAAATTTAGCCTGTCCTAGCAAGCGTTTTATTCTCTCACAAGCCATCTTGCCACCTTCTATATCGGTGTGTTGCATCAAAACGCCAAAACAGCCATTTTCATAATGAGCCACAATATCTGAGCGGCGCGAAATATTAAATAAAGTTTGAGCGATATTGCGTAAAATCCCGCGTTTATCGTTTATAGAATCAATGCTTGCAAGCACTTTTGGATCCACTTGGGTTAGCATTAAGGTTTCGTTATAGCCGTATTTTTTAACATATTCAAGGTTGTTTTTTATAATAGCTATAAAATATCTTTTATTAAATACAGCATATTGCGTATCATAAACGCTTTGATTTGAAATGCTTTTAAATACTCTGCCGATTTCATCATAGCTCGTTTTTATGGCTTCTACATGGCGAGCGATTAGGGCATTTAGCTTTAATAAATCATCATTAAAGGCCTTTATGCAACTTTGGATTTCAAAAGCGTTAGTGTCGTTTTTGCTCTCATCTAAGCGCTTTTTAACTATGCCCTCCATTACTAGCAAATTTTTATAAATCACAGTGATGATTTGTAAAATATTTTTAATTTGAACAAAACCATGCCTTATGTCAGTTTCCATTTGAACGCGGGTTTGAGTGCTAATTCTCTCGCTACTTTCCATACTGGCTATATAGCCTTTTAGCTCGCTATCTTCGCCCTCTAAAAGTTTAGCAAAATAAATTTCATAATTTTCAGGCGTGGCGACTACTTTATCATTTAACATATGATCAAGCACATTTGTAGCAAATCTTGCGATGGAATTTAATAAAGAAGCATCTATTTGCGATGCTGGTTTTTTTACCTGCTCTTTTACTGATTTTTCTTCTGTGTTTTTGGTGATTGTAATTTCTTTGGCGTTTTTATTAAAATTTGGCTTTCTATCACTTTGTAAGCTAACCGCTGGCATATCGATCCTTTTTTTACTTAAAATTTAAGATTAAATTTTAAGTAAGTTATACATTTAGATTTAAAATTTGCGTTTTGGCTAAATCAACACCAATTTATTATTTAAAAGATTTACTAAGGACATTATCTATAATGCCATATTCAGCGGCTTGCTCAGCACTCATATAAAAATCGCGCTCTGTATCTTTTGCTATTTTGCTTAATTTTTGGCCTGTATTTTTAGCCAAAATATCATTTAATAGCTCTTTTAGGCGCAAAATTTCTTTGGCTTGAATTTCTATATCAGTGGCTTGTCCTTGCGCTCCACCAAGTGGCTGATGAATCATAATGCGTGAATTTGGCAATGAATACCGCTTACCCTTAGCCCCACAACTTAGCAAAAACGCACCAGCACTTGCTGCTTGGCCTATGCAAATCGTACAAACATTTGGCTTTATGTAATTCATAGTATCATAAATGCTAAATGCGCTTGTTATCACGCCGCCTGGGCTATTTATGTATAAATAAATATCTTTATCTGGGTCTTCTGCTTCTAAAAACAGCATTTGCGCCACGATGGCCGATGAAACGCCATCGTCTATTGCGCCACTTAGCATAATTATGCGATCTTTTAAAAGACGCGAATAAATATCATAGCTTCGCTCACCTTTACTAGTGCGCTCTACGACATATGGGATATATTGATTATTCATCATCTTTAATCTTTTTGCTTTTTGTTGTTTTTGTGCTTGGTTTTTTGGCTACTTTTTCATCGCCTTCTTCTTTTTTCGCACTTACTTTTTTAGTGGTTTTTGCTGCGCTTTCATCTTTTTTTGGGCTTGCTTTTTTGGTGGTTTTTGCTACGCTTTCTTCTTTTTTCGCGCTTACTTTTTGGCTTTGATTGTTTGATTCTTCATCGCTAGGCAATTTAAATAAATCAACAAAAAGTTTTTCTTCTACTATCGCCATTTTTACAGCTGGGAGCATACCGGTATTTTTGTAATATTCTAAATGCTTTTTAGGATCTAATCCGTTTCTATATGCTTCTATATAAATTGTTTGAAGTAGCTCTTGCTCGCTAACGCTGATTTTTCTAAGCTTGGCTAATTCATCGATGATAAAAGTAAGCTTTACACTGCGAAGTGCGCCTGCTTTAAATTCTTCTTTTTTTGCCTCATAAGCTTTAACATCTTGGCTTAAACTCTTGCGCTCATCATCGCTAAATGCCCCCCAGGCGTTGCGAATGCGCATATTTATTTCTTGGTCTAAAATATTTTGAGGCACATCAAAATTAAATTTCTCCACAGCATTATCAGCAAATTTTACTTTTAATTCTTCATTTAATAATTTTGTAAATTTTTGTGCTTTTATCTGTGCTTTCATTTGTTTTTGTAAAATTTCTTTGCTTGGGTTTTCTTCGCGAGGCAAAATCGCTTTTAGCGTTTTTTCATCTAATTTGGCCTCGCCTTTTTGCTGAATTTCATGTAATTTTATTTTAAACACAACCGCCTTGCTTGCTAAATGTTTGGCGCCGTAATCTTTTGGAAATTCTACATTTATATCTTTATTTTCACCAGCTTTCATACCAATCATAGCATCTTCAAATCCCGGTATAAACTGCCCTGAGCCGATTTGTAATACATAATTTTCAGCCTTGCCACCCTCAAAAGGCTTACCATCTAAAAAGCCCTCAAAATCAAATTTTGCAAAATCGCCTTTTTCAAGTTTAGCTTTTTTAGATTTTTCAAGCGGAGCAAAATTAGTTAAAATTTCATTAATTTTATCTTCTATTTCTTTATCGCTTACTTCTGGTGCTTTAAACTCTGGTAAAAGCTCTTCATAACCGCTTATATCAAAATTTGGGCGAAATGATATGATAATATTTGCTTTTATTAGCCCGTCTTTTTCATCTAAATCTTTAACCACAGGCTCGCCGATTAGTTCATTTACTTCTTTTTTTAATTCTTTTAGTGCTAAACCGATTGAATCAGCTAATAAGCGGTTTTTAGCATCTTGATCTAAGCCTTTGCCATATCTTTGTAGCATTACCTCAGGTTTTACTTTACCTTTGCGAAAACCATCTATTTTTGCGTTTTTAGCCGCTTCTTTGGCAAGAGCTAATTTTTTATCATTTAGTTCTTTTTGGCTGATTGTTACGCTTGCGTTTGCGTTTGCGTTGTCAATTTTGCTGGTTTTAATATCCATGCTTATCCTTTGAGAAAAAAAATCGAGCAAATATAGCTAATTTTTGCTTTATTTAAACATAAATCAGCTAAATTTCGCTACTTTTTTTAGGATAATAAAATGTTAAATACAGACAAACAAATAAAACTTGAAGAATGTATAAGAGAAATTTTAAATCTCTTAGGTGAAAATCCTGCGCGCAATGGCTTGCTCCACACGCCAAAACGCGTAGCAAAATCGCTTGATTTTATGACCTCAGGCTATTATGAAGACCCAAAAAATGTGCTAAATGATGCGCTTTTTGAAAGCACAAATAACGAAATGGTGCTAATTAAAAATATTGAATTTTATAGCCTTTGTGAGCATCATTTATTGCCTATAATTGGTCGCGCGCATGTAGCTTATATCCCAAATGGCAAGGTTGTAGGACTTAGTAAAATTCCACGAATGGTTGATATTTTCGCGCGCAGATTACAAATCCAAGAGCAATTAACCGAGCAAATCGCACAAGCCATTGAAGAATGCATAAATCCGCAAGGCGTGGGCGTAGTGCTTGAAGCAAGACATATGTGTATGGAGATGCGTGGCGTTGGAAAAATTAATTCAATAACAACCACATCGGCATTACGCGGAATTTTTCTAAAAAAACATGAAACAAGAAAAGAATTTTTTGATTTAATAAACGCCTCAAAAGTAAATAGTTTTTAGTCGCAAAACTAGCAAATTTTAATAAATTTTAATGGAAAAATCGTGAGCCTTGATAAATTAAAAGACAAGCTTTTAAAAAATGATTTTAAGCTAAGTGGTGCTTTTGGCCTTATCTCAAAAATCAGCGCAAACACAATTGATGCCACAGGGCTTAAAGTAAGCATTGGTGATATTGTAAATATAATAGGCGAGAGCAAAAAAGAGCTGGGTATGGTTACACAAATTTATCAAGGCGGTGCTAGCGTTTGCCCTTTTGGCTTTGTAGAAGGATTTAAAATTGGCGATAGAATTTATGCTAATAATCAAGGTATGAATATCCCAGTAGGCGATGGCTTGCTAGGGCGCGTGGTTGATCCATTTATGAATCCAAAAGATGAAAAAGGCCCCATAAATGCGACATCTTTTGTGCCTATAATGCGCGCGCCTATTGATGCGCTAAAACGCGGGCTAATAAATGAGCCTTTTAGCGTTGGCGTTAAAGCAATTGATGGCTTGCTAACTTGTGGTAAAGGGCAGAAATTAGGGATTTTTGCTGGCTCTGGCGTGGGTAAAAGCACGCTTATGGGAATGATCGTTAAGCATTCAAGCGCGCCTATAAAGGTAGTAGCGCTTATAGGTGAGCGCGGGCGCGAGGTGCCTGAGTTTATTCAAAAAAACTTAGGCGGAGATTTAAATGATACTGTTATGATAGTAGCAACTAGCGATGATAGCCCGCTAATGCGTAAATATGGTGCATTTTGCGCTATGAGTGTGGCGGAGTATTTTAAAAATCAAGGCAAAGATGTGCTTTTTATTATGGATAGCGTTACGCGTTTTGCTATGGCTCAGCGTGAAATAGGCCTAGCTCTTGGCGAACCACCAACCTCAAAAGGCTATCCCCCAAGCGTGCTTACGCTTTTGCCCCAACTTATGGAGCGCGCAGGCAAAGAAGATGGCAAAGGCTCGATAACGGCGTTTTTTACCGTGCTTGTCGAAGGCGATGATATGAGCGATCCAATAGCTGATCAAAGTCGCTCGATTTTAGATGGCCACATAGTGCTTGATAGAAATCTAACTGACTTTGGCATTTATCCGCCCATAAATATCTTAAACTCCGCAAGTCGCGTAATGAGCGATGTAATAAGCCAAGAACATCTTTTAAACGCTAGAAAATTTAAAAAATTATATTCACTTTTAAAAGAAAACGAGATGCTAATTCGCATCGGGGCTTATCAAAAAGGTTCAGACAAAGAGCTTGATATGGCGATGGCAAAAAAAGATTTTATGGATGATTTTATCCGCCAAGACCCAAATGAAGGCGTTGATCTTAGCAAAACAGAGCAAATTTTAAGTGAAATTTAACGCGCAAATAAATAATTTAAAATTTTAACGCACCACGCAATTATAGAGCTAAAAAATATTATAGCAAAAGAAAAAGCTAAAAGCGTAGAGACACAGGAAAAGTCTATTAGCGATGATGAAAAACATAGAGAAGCTCAGCTAAAAGAAATTGAAAGACTAAAAGCACAAAGTAAGTTTAATCCAAACTCCACTAAGAGCCAAAGAGAAAAAGAACGAGAACCCTAAAAATTAATTTTTAGGGTTTTACTACGCCATAATATCCATTTTTGTATTTGTTTTAATACTAATTTCTTCTACACTAAATTCAACTTTTATTTCGTTTTTAGTTTCTTCTTTCTTGTCTTTTTCATCTTGTATTTCTTGTAACCTCAACAAATCATACATTTGATGATATTCTTTAGGCATACAAGGGTGAGAGTATCCATTTATCCTTATCATAATGTTGCCTAAAAACAATATACATATCTACAAAGAAATTTGCGTGCAGCTTCTTTTTTTATATCTCTTGCTTTATCAAAACATTCGCTCGCATCATAACCATATGCGTATATTTTAGTGCATCCATCCGCACCGTAATACCAACTAGCAGCAGATACACTAGAGGCTAATCCACATAAAATTGCAATAGAAAAAATAATTTTTTTCATAAAATCTCCTTAAAACCATTTTCTAAAATAATATCTATGTATATATAAAATTTTACTTAATCTATATTTTTCTTTTTTGGCGTTATAGCACGAGCTTGCGCGAGATGATAGCGCAACGCTAGAAAAACAAAGCAAGCCCGCATTTTCTTTCCCCGTTAAATTTCAAACTACAAATGCGCGAAAATTTTAAAATTTTAAAAAACATATTTTAAAATTTTAACAAGCAAAATTTAAAATTTTTTATCCCTCAAATTTTAAAATCTTTTACCGCGAAAATTTTAAAATCTTAAAAAATAAAATATTAAAATTTTAAATTAAATATATTTTGGCAAAATCACTTCAAGCGTTTTTTCGCCATTTTCGTTTATTTCATTTATTTGTATATCGTCATTTTCATAGGCGCGTTTTGCGCTTTTGGCGCGATTTTGTGAGCCATTGCCACCGCCTTGTTTTGCGTCTGAAAAGTTCATTTGCACATCACTATATCCCATATTTACAAGGCTATTTTTAAACTCAGCTTGATTAGCCACGAAAAGTTGCATTGTTTGGGCGTTGCTTGTGATGTTGATGTGTAGATTATTTGCGCGACTTATCATCGTTACGCTTACCTCGCCAAGCTCAGCTGGATTTAGCACCATCGCAATGCGCGTAATCGGCGGTTTATAATCGTTTATTTTTTGTGCCATCTCAGCAGCAAAACTTCGCACACTTGAAATTTGTGTTTCTTTGCTTATATTTTTTAATTTAGCATTTAGCATAATATCTTTTAAGATGCTTTGTTCGCTTGATTTTATCGTGCTTTGCTCGTTTTGTGTGCTTTGGGCGTCATTTGTGAAATTTTCAAAATTGCTAGGCGTGCTAGGATCTTGTAATGGCGTGCTAGCATTTTGGGCTGCTTTTTTAGAAATCGCATCTAAATAGCTATCAATCGTGGCATCATTTGATTTATTTTTTAGGCAAATAGGCGTGCTTTTAGGCTCAGTTTTTATTTGAGTATCATTTAAAAGCGCTTTTAAATCATTGCCTACTTTTTTGTCCTCATTTAATGCTAAAATCAAGCTTTCATTTAAAGCGGAATTTTTGCTAAATTTAAGCTCTTTTGGCTCTGTTTTTAAGACATTTTTAGCTTCATTTACTCCGTTTAAAAGCTTGGCAAGATTGTATTTTGGATTATTTAAGTTTTGTTTGCTTTTTTGCTCGTTTGCCTTGCTTAGACTAAGAGAAACATTATCAAAAAAGCCCTTTAAATTAAGATTTTTAAACTCACTTTGAAGTGCTTTTATATCGCTATTTGTTATGCTAATTTTGCTTAAATTTAGCCCAAATTTATCAGCGATTTTTATTAAATCTTCTAAACTTTTTATGCTCTTTATTTGTGCCACATTTATTTCGGTGTTTAAAATTTTATTAAGTTTATCATCGCCTGTGGCTAGCTTATCTAGCAAGCCTAAAATTTTCATAAATTTTGCTGATTCTAGCGCGCTTTGGCTATCATCACTTAGTGGGTTTGTTATTAGCGCGCCAGCCGTTACTGCTGATAAATCGTCATTTATTAAGGTTGCAAGAGCCGAATTATTTAAAATTTGCGTATTATTTTCGCCATCGTTTTTTGAAATTTCATTATTGTTATTTTTTGTTTGGGTTTGGTTTTCATTTAAAAGATCTTTTAGCTTTGTTGGATTTTGCGGATTTTGATCTTGGCTTTGATCTTTTGTGCTTTCTTGGGTTTGGTTAGGGTTTGCGGGACTGGTTTGATTTTGGGCTTGATTTTGGCTTTGTGTTTGATTTTGTGTTTGTGTTTGATTAGAGTTTGTGGGGCTGGTGGTTTGGGTTTGGGCTTTTTCATTAGTGCTGTTGTTAGCTTTTTTAATATCGTTTTTATGGACATTTTCAAGTAAAGTAGCTAGAAAATCTCCGCTTGTTTTGTTGCTTAATTTTTGAGTGGTTTGCTCGTTTGAAATAGCGTTTTTGCTTGATGTTGGCTTAAAATTTAGCATTTTTCATCCTTAAACTTTTCTAGCTTACACGCAAATTTTATTCCAAATTAAATAAAATCCGCTATAATCGCCCACTTTAAATTTAAGCAAAATCAAGGCAAAGCTATGCAAAACATACGAAACATCGCCGTTATCGCCCATGTCGATCACGGCAAAACAACTATGGTCGATGAGCTTTTAAAGCAATCAGGCACTTTTGATGAAAGAGCAAATATCGCCGAGCGCGTAATGGATAGCAATGATATAGAAAAAGAACGCGGCATTACCATACTTTCTAAAAACACCGCCATAACTTATAAAGATTATAAAATCAATATCATCGATACTCCCGGACACGCTGATTTTGGCGGAGAGGTTGAGCGCGTGCTTAAAATGGTCGATGGCGTGCTTTTGCTTGTCGATGCGCAAGAAGGCGTAATGCCACAAACAAAATTTGTGGTCAAAAAGGCGTTAAATCTTGGATTAAAACCGATTGTGGTGGTTAATAAAATCGACAAGCCAGCCGCTGATCCAGATCGCGTGATAAATGAAATTTTTGATTTATTTGTGGCTCTTGGGGCAAATGACGAGCAGTTGGAATTTGCCGTGGTTTATGCAGCAGCAAAAAACGGCTATGCAAAATTAAACTTAGACGATGCAAATGAAAATATGATACCTTTATTTGAAACAATAATCGAGCGCGTGCCAGCTCCAAGCGGCAACGAAGAAAACGCCTTACAAGTTCAAGTTTTCACACTAGATTATGATAATTATGTCGGTAAAATCGGCATTGCACGCATTTTTAATGGCAAAATCTCAAAAAACGCAAGCGTAATGCTAGCAAAAGCAGATGGGACAAAAACGCAAGGTCGCATTAGCAAATTAATTGGCTTTATGGGCTTAGAGCGCACAGAAATCACCCAAGCAAGCGCAGGCGATATTGTAGCAATTGCTGGCTTTGAAAGCTTAGATGTAGGCGATAGCGTGGTTGATCCAGCTAATCCTATGCCACTTGACCCGCTACATATTGAAGAGCCAACCCTTAGCGTGGTTTTTAGCGTAAATGATGGCCCACTAGCTGGGAGCGAGGGCAAGTTTGTAACAAGCAATAAAATCGCAGAACGCTTAGAAGCAGAAATGAAAACAAATATCGCGATGAAATACGAAAATATCGGCGAAGGCAAGTTTAAAGTAAGCGGGCGCGGGGAGTTGCAAATTACAATTTTGGCTGAAAATATGCGTAGAGAAGGTTTTGAGTTTTGTCTTGGCAGGCCTGAGGTTATCGTGCGTGAAATTGATGGCGTTAAATGCGAACCTTATGAGCTTTTAGTAATTGATGCCCCAGATGATTGCACTGGCGCTGTAATAGAAAAACTAGGCAAAAGAAAGGCTGAAATGACAGCGATGAACCCAACAGGCGATGGGCAAACGCGCATAGAGTTTGAAATCCCAGCGCGCGGGTTAATTGGCTTTCGCTCGCAATTTTTAACAGATACTAGGGGTGAGGGCGTAATGAATCATAGTTTTTTGGAATTTCGTCCGCTTAGTGGAGCAGCCATTCATCGCAGTAACGGCGCGCTAGTGAGTATGGAAAATGGCGTAGCACTTGCTTATTCGTTATGGAATTTACAAGAGCGCGGCGTGTTATTTAATGAGCCACAAGATAAGGTTTATATAGGTATGATAATAGGCGAGCATAGCCGTCCAAACGACCTTGAAGTAAATCCTATAAAAGGCAAAAACCTAACAAATGTCCGCGCCAGTGGCAGCGATGATGCCATCAAGCTAGTTCCACCGCGCAAAAATACGCTTGAGCGCGCGCTTGAATGGATAGAAGATGATGAATTAGTAGAAGTTACGCCTAAAAATATCCGTATAAGAAAAAAATATTTAGATCCAAACATAAGAAAAAGAATGGCAAAAGCAAACGCTTAAACTTAAAATTTGGCCAAATTTTAAAAATCTAAATTAAAATTTTAAAATTTGGCTTAATCTAAAAAGCACGCAAATTTTAAAATTTACTCTATGAAATTTTAAACAAATTAAAATTTTGGTTTAAAATTTTAAATATTTTAGAATAATTTAGGCAAGTTAAATGATGAATTTAAGAGGCTGTTATAAAATTTTTAGCCCAAATTTTTAGCCCAAATTTTTAGCCCCAGTTTTGGTAAGCTTAACTATGTTCTATGATTCTTGCTTTTATTTCATCAAAGCTGCTTTTACGCAAAATTTCACCATTTTTAAAGACAGGTTCTAGCTCATTTTTTTGATTTTTTAATTCATCGGCTCTTATGGTATGATAAACGCCATCTTTTTTAATCAAGGCCAAAACGCCAGCTTTTGAGCGTTTAGTCATATCGGTATTTGGAGCTTTGAAAACATCTTGCCAGCTTATGCCATCTTTACTAATCGCGCTTGCTTTCATGGCAAAACGCAAGGTATCGCGGTTTAAATGCTGTAAAAGCGCGCCACCCATACCAAAATTAATATTTGAAGCACTAATGTGGCGCATTTTTAGCTCATTTAATATATCATTAAGGCTTTCGGGCGTAATGCCATCGCCATAAATCAAACGCACAAAAGGCGGTAAAAGTTTATAGCCTTTATCATTTATGCTATAACCTGTATGGCTCATAATGCGTTCTAAGCACGCGCTAGCCATCATTACTGGATTGCCACTATCAGGGCGAAGCACCACGCGCCCACCACGCTTTTTAATCTCATCAAAATTTTTAGCCCATAAATCAATAGCATTTAGCGCATCATAGCTATCAATAACGCAAGCAAAAACTCCATCGCCAAAACGCTCACACATATTTTTAAAAGCATTAATTTCGCCATCTTTGCCCCAGGCTGTCATTGTGCTATGCTCGCTAGCTGGTATGCTAATGGCTGGCATTTGCCCTCCATAATACTTCATAGCAAAAAGCGCGCCCGCGATAGTATCAGAACCACCAAAATTTAATAAATGCGCGCTCCCGCCAATGCTAGCACTTTCAAAACTAGAAGCACCGCGCGCACCAAAATCATGCAAGGCAAATTGCGCATCTGCCTCATCGCCCGTTTCATCTAAAAAACGCAAAATCGTTTGCTTACAAAAATAGCTTTGAGTAGCAACTGCCACAGGATACCAAATAGAGCGCAAAAGCGCCGTTTCTATCCAGCCTACTATCCACGGCACCTTTTCATCTGTGTTTTGAACTTGTAAAAGCACATTTTCAGTGCCTATTATTGCGCCTTCTTTTAAAGATTCAATGCTAACTGGCAAAGCTCCGCCATGCTCTTTTAATATATACTCCCAGCCTTGTTTATTAAATGGCATACCATGAGCCTTAGAAAACTCGCAAGCCTCGCTTATATTTTCAGCTGTGATTTTTTGGCTTAAATATTTTATTAAAAAGGCTTGCAAGCCATAAAATATCAAGCGATTCCATCGTCCGCCGCGACTTTCTATGTAAGAATTTACAAATTTTATATCTTTTGGATATTGTAAATAATGCGATAATTTATAACTATCTGTATTTAATATAGGATTCAAAATTTAGCCTTTTAAAATTTCATTAAACATCAAGGTGCTTAACATCTTTGGCGTGAGCTTGAATGTATTCGCGCCTAGGTTCAACCTCATCGCCCATAAATAATTCAAAAACTTCGCTAGCTTTTTGTATATCTGCTACATCTATTTTTAGCAAACGGCGATTTTCAGGGTTCATAGTAGTTTCCCATAGCTGCTCTGGGTTCATTTCACCTAAACCTTTGTAGCGTTGGATATCTGCGCCTTTTTTAGCAGTTTCTTCAATCTCATTAAGGATTAAAATAGGATCAGCGCCTAAATCTATGCCTATTTCTTTCATTTTTTCATAAATGCGTGAAGCTTCTTCAAAAAGCACATTTGTAAATAAATTTTGACTAACTACTAATTCTTCAAGGCCGTTTTGCGTTTGAGCGTAAATGCGAATTTCTTCATCGCTTACATAAGAATTAAGTATGTTAAAGCCAGATTCTTCGATGTTTTTCTTTAAAATTTCACTAAGCTGGGCAAATGGCAAAGAAATTAAACTAGGATTTTCTATTAAATAACGCAGGGCTGAGATTATGTTAAATCTCTTTTTAAGCTCGTTTAGCATATTTCTGTATTGAGCTACGATTTTTAAAAATTCCACCAAATCGTTATTACCCACGCCTTCAAATTCCTTGCTTTCAATGCCAGTTTCAATCAAAAACTCATTTAATGCGCGCTCATCTTTTAGGTAAATTTTCTTTTTGCCTTTTTTGTATAAATATAAAGGTGGTTGTGCTAAATACACATAACCGCGCTCAATTATAGGCGTTAAAAAACGAAAGAAAAATGTTAAAAGCAAGGTTTGTATGTGGCTACCATCGACATCGGCATCTGTCATAATGATGATTTTATGGTATCTTAGGCGATTTTCATCAAATTCATTTCCCACCCCGCAGCCAAAAGCAGTTATCATATTTTTAATTTCTTCGCTTTGTAAAATTTTATCTAAGCGCGATTTTTCTACATTTAAAATTTTACCTCTAAGTGGTAAAATCGCTTGAAAAGCTCTATCGCGGCCTTGTTTTGCTGAGCCACCAGCAGAATCGCCCTCAACTAAATAAATTTCACATTCGCTAGGTTCTTTACTTTGGCAATCAGCAAGCTTGCCTGGTAAGGTGCCTATGCTATTTACATTGTCTTTTTTGCGCGTTAAATCTCTTGCTCTTTTGGCTGCTTCTCGGCCGCGAGCAGCTAAAAGAGCCTTTGCCATTATTGCTTTGGCTTCATTTGGATTTTCTTCAAAATATTTAACTAAGGTTTCATAAACCATTTTTTGAGTTATAGGTTTTACATAGCTTGATCCAAGTTTGCCTTTTGTTTGTCCTTCAAATTGTGGCTCAGGGACTTTAACGCTAATTACAGCCACAAGCCCTTCTCGCACATCATCGCCTGTGATTTTAATATCTTTTTCGCGTGCGGCGGCATTTGCTGTGATATAGTTTGTTATAGCTCTTGTAAGACCAGCGCGAAAACCAGCTTCATGCGTGCCACCATCTGGGGTTTTAATATTATTTACAAAACTTAATAAATTCTCGCTATAACTTTCATTATAAAGCAAGGCAAAATCAACTATTACATCATCTTCGCCACCTTCAAAACTAACAGCCTTACTAATTGGTGCGCTTTTGCTCATATCACTTATAAAGCTTTTAAGTCCGCCATCAAAATGAAAACTTTGCTTAAATCCATCGCGTTCATCATTAAAATTTATAGTAATTTTTGAGTTTAAATAAGCAAGCTCTGCAAAACGAGCGCATAATATCTCGCGGTTAAAATCAGTTACTTCAAAAATTTCATCATCTGGGTAAAACTCTACTATCGTGCCTGTTTTTTTGGTAGTGCCAACAGGGCTTAATTCATTTTGTGGAATTCCCTTAGCAAAATCTTCGTGCCAAATTTTACCATCTCTATGAATATCTAAAATTAATTTTTTTGATAAAGCATTTACTACTGAAACGCCAACTCCGTGCAATCCACCGCTTACTTTATAAGTGTCTTTATCAAATTTACCGCCTGCGTGAAGCACAGTTAATACAACAGTTGCAGCACTTATTTTTTCGGTAGGATGAATATCAACTGGAATTCCCCGCCCATTATCGCTTATAATAGCTGAGCCTTTATTTGTAAGAGTTATATTTATAGTATCACAATACCCTGCCATTGATTCATCAATGCTATTATCTACTACTTCATAAATCATATGATGAAGTCCGCCTAGATTTGTATCGCCTATATACATTCCTGGGCGTTTTCTTACTGCTTCTAAGCCTTTTAATACTTTTATATTTCCTGCGCCATAATTTTCCATTTTAAACCTTATCTAACCATATTTATTTGTGTAATTACTGTTTTTAAATCATCACAAAGAAGCATTATTGGCATAGCTACTTCGTTGTATTTTAATTCAAAATTTTCATTATTTGTGGTGCTTAGAAAATCTAAAATATTTTTATATTTTAATCTTAATTCATAAGAATTTTCTATATTTAAATCCACATCTATTTGAGTTTTTGCTTCATCGCCTACTAAACTAAGTGCTTCAAAATCAATGCTATTTTTATTTAATGTAATTTTAATATCTTCGCTTATTATATTAACTGTGCGAATTCCTTCTATTATTTTTTCTCTATTTAAAATAACGCTATTTTTAAAATCTATATTTATTACCTTTTCATAATCAGCATAACGCCCATTGATTAATTTAGTATAAAATAAGAAATTTTCACCTTTTGCTATTAACATAGTATCATCATAAAAAATATCTATATTATTAGTAAAAAGCTTTTGAACTTCGATTATTGCGCGTTTTGGTAAGATAATTTTAAATTCTTTTTCATTTTGAATATTTAGGTTAAACACGCTTAATTTTTTGCCATCTGAGCCTACTAAGGATATATTTTCTTTTTTAATATCTATTAATGCGCCTGTAAATTCTGTTCTAGGATTTTTTTCTTCTATACAAGTTGCTACTTTTTTAAGTCCTAAGCTTAGTAAATTAGCGTTTATTTCAAATTTTGCTTTATTTTCAATGCTTGGGAAATTTGGAAAATCGCTAGTTTTTTGCATTACTATTTTAAAGCGAGAGCGGTTTTGCTTTACTATAAGAGTGTCTTTATTTGTTTCAAGCGTGATTTCGCCATTTTTTAAACCTTTAATTATATCTTGTAAGCTTTTACCATTTGCTGTGGCTTCGCCTTCTTCTTTTATATCTATATCGTTAGTTAGAAAAAACTCTAAGCCTATTTCTTGGTCTGTTGCTTTAAGCTCTAAAACTCCATTACTAGCTTTTAAATAAATATGTGAGATTATAGAACTTAAATCTCTTCTATCCACATATGGATTTAGGCTAGAAACTAAGTTTTCTAGTGTTTGTTTTTTAATGGTTACTTTCATAAAAGCTCCTTGGTTTTTTTATTTTTGCTTATTTTAGTTTTATAAATTTTATATTATTAAGCTGTGTGAAATTTTGAAAAATGGCTTAAAATTATTAAATATTAATATTTTGGCCGTTAAAATTTTTAAAATTTTATTCACATAATTTCACTATTTTTGCTCTAAAATTTTATTTTTTATCTCTTCTAATCTTATTTTGAAAACTTCATTTGTGTCTATTAGTTCATTTATTTTTTTTATGTTATGGCTTACGGCGCTATGATCTTTTAGGCCAAAATGCGTGGCTAATGCGGGCATGGAATTTGGTGTTAGGTTTTTGGCTAAATATATGCAAATCCTGCGCGCTTCTACGATTTTTTTAGTTTTATTTTTGCTTTTTATTTCACTTATTTTTATGTTTAATTCTTTGGCTACTAAGTTTATTATTTCTTCTAAATTTGTGCTATTTTTTTGTATTTTGATTTTATCTTTTATGCGATTTTTGGCAAAATCTAGCGTGATTTCTTCATTCATTATCCTACTATATGCGCCAAATTCCAAAATCGTCCCTTCAATCTCTCTAATATCATCGCCCATATTTGTAGCCATATAATTTATTACATCATCTTTTAAAATAATTTTATCAAATTTACATTTTGCTTTTATGATGCGTATTTTTGTATCTAGCTCAGGTGGCGTTATATCAGCTACTAAGCCGCTTTCAAAACGAGAAATTAAACGCTCTTCAAAACCTTTTAAATATTTTGGATGTTTATCGCAAGTAAGCGCTATTTGTGCTTTTTTTTCACGCAATTCATTAAAGGTGTGAAAAAACTCTTCTTGGACTTTATTTGATTTTGTAGCCAAAAATTGAACATCATCTATTAATAAAACATTAGTATTTCGGTATTTGTCTTTAAATTTTAACATAGTTTGGCTAGCTACATTTGCTATAAAATCATTATAAAATTGCTCACTTGTTATGTAGGTTACATTAAGACCGCGTTGTAAGCAATAATGCCCGATTGATTGAAGTAAATGTGTTTTGCCAAGCCCAGTAGAGCCGTAAATAAAAAGCGGGTTATAACTTTTGCCCGGATTTTTTGCCACATTTAATGCCACTTCATAAGCGTAATGATTGCTATCGCCTACGATGAAATTATCAAAGGTTAAAAACTCATCTAAAACTAAACTTTGTTTTTTTATATTTTCAATATCAATGCTTGGTTTTTTGCTGGTTTTTTGGTTAGGTTTGTTGCTTAAAATTTTAATTGTAGGGCGTTTATTTAAAATTTTTTCAAACTCAGTGCTAAAATCATTGCCGTATTTTGTGCTTATAAACTTAGCAAGTATTTCATTAGGCGCGATAAATATTATATTTTCATCATTTGAAAGCTTTACATCAAAACTTATTTGTGCTATGTATGGGTTATTGTTTTTTAGTTTTGAAAGTATGGTATTTGCTGCGCTTTCTAACACTCTAAACCTTTTTGAAAATTCACGCATTCTAGCAAAATTATTTTAAATCTCTCTTAGTTTATGTGAAAATTTATTCATTAAAATGTGAAATTTTAGCTAGAATTACGAGTATAACGCGCTTAAATTTTCACATGTGAAAAAAGGGTGAAAATTTCGTGTTTTTTGTATAAAAAATTTGTATTTATGGGCTTTTTAGCCCTGTGAAAAAAGGTGAAATTTTGAATATTTTAGGCATAGATCCAGGGACTAAAAATTGCGGTTATGCGATAATTTGTAAAAATGGCAACACTTTAAATGCGCCAAAAAAATTACTAGAAGCAGGTTTAATTAAAATTTCAAAAGATAATTTACAAGCTCAAATATTAGAGCTTTGCCAAGGGCTTGATTTGATTTTTAAAGAGCATAAGATCGATGAGGTGGCTATTGAGGATATATTTTTTGCTTATAATCCTAAAACCGTGCTTAAATTAGCCCAATTCCGCGGAGCTTTAAGCCTAAAAATTTTACAAAATCACGGCACTTTTAGTCAATACACGCCCTTACAAGTAAAAAAAGCCCTAACAGGCAATGGCAAAGCCAGCAAAGAACAAGTTAGTTTTATGGTGCGTAAAATTTTAGGCATACAAAAAGAAATTAAACCACTTGATATCACAGATGCCATAGCCATAGCTTTAACGCATAGTTTTAATTTGCGTTAATTTATAAAATTATTTATTTAATCGCAAAATATAGCTATTTTTGCCTTTATTTAGCGTGGTTTTATAATTTGAGTTTAGGTATAAAACAACGCGGTAAAATTTGCCGTGAGAGCCGATTATTAAGCTATTTACAGGGATATTCTCAAAGGTATTTGTTTGCGTGGCATAATCTCTTGCGCGCTTAGCAAAATCAATAACAATCTTAGCCTTGTTTTTTTCATATTTTATATCATATCTTAGCATTTTATCGGCTGTTTTAAGAATAATCTTATCACTAAAATTTTCAATAAAAAGTCTTTTTGCAAAACTAACTTTTATGCTTTGTTTTGTTGAAAGGGTTGAAATTTGCTCGCCCGTGTATTTGCTAGCGTTGTTGCCTATTAATTCTCTTATGCTATTTGCTTGGCTTTGTTTAGTTTCTTTTGTGGCTAAATTTTGTGGGCTTTTAGTGGCGTTTTGCTCTGCTGTTTTTGCCATCTTGGTTGGTGGGTTTTGGGTGTTTGTTTTAATTTTTTCTTGTGTGCTAAGGATTAAATCATCTTGCCAATTTATGCTATAAGGCGCATTTACATTATAAGAGCGCAAAACTCCATCAACGCCTTTATAAACAAATAAAACCCTAACCAATTCTCGCGCATCGCTAGGCAAGTTTAAGCTAATGGATTTTAATGGGGCAAGTTCGTTTTTTACATTGCTTGTGTTCATATCTTTTGCGTTAATTTGTGTGGGAATGAAAGGATTATCCCTGCCGTTTAATGCTGTGCTTGCTAAAAATGCGATAAATAATATAGTTTTTAAATATTTCATAATTTTCCTTCTTTATAACTAGGATCTAAGCCAATTAGTTCAAAATATTCTTTTTGCAAGATAGAATTTTGCTCTTGCATTTTTTTTACTTGCTTTTGTAAATGCTTTTTTTGCGTGTATAAATCATTTAACACATTATAACCTCGCGTCCCAAATAATATATTCCCATAATACCACGCAAGCAAGCTCACAATAATAGCCAAAAAAATAAAAATAAAAACACTTTTTAGCTTTTGTTTGCCTTTTTTTGGTAAAGAGCTTTTTATTTCATTCATTTATAAACTTTAATCTAATTTTTTTACGGCAAAATCCGCGCCCTTTGTAAAGGACGCTCATAAATAAAATCATTTAAAAGCACTAAACCAAGCTGTTTTAATGCTTCTAATCTTACATCATCTTGCATTTTTTACCTTGAAATTTTAAATTATTGCGCATTTACGGCTGTTCCGCTAACTACTACCACAAGCATAATATTTGGCCCGCGTGCGATTGTTTCACAATCCATATGCATGCCAATTACGGCATTTGCGCCCATTTGTATAGCTCGGCGCGTCATTTCGGTGATGGCGTCATTTCTAGCTTTTATCAATTCGCCCTCATAAGATTTCGTTCGTCCGCCAAAAAAATCCCTAAATCCAGCAAAAAAATCCTTATAAAAAACCACGCCCGAAACCACTTCACCAAAAACCACGCCTTTATATTCTAAAATCCTTTTTCCCTCGATGTTTGGAGTTGTTGTAAGTATCATAAAATTCCTTTAAATTTTAATTAAAATTTCATTATTAAACCCGCATTTGATAGTAAAATTTTAATCCAAGTTTTGTAATTTAAATTCTCCACTTTCAACAAAAATTCTTTTTAGCTCTTTTTGCATTTTAAAAGGCGCGAGTAAATCCGCACCGCCATTTTTATACCACGAAATAAACTCAACCGGATTTTGCTCTGGCAAAAAATTTCTTTTTGCTTGATTAAAATTTTTAAAATTTGCGCTTATGAATGCGCCCCAGTCATACTCCCACCATTTGCTTTGCTCTAAATCGGCACAAATTTCATCGCTAAATCGCATTTTTATAATTTTTGCTGGATTACCAGCAAACACGGCATAAGGCGGCACATCTTTTGTTACCACGGCATTTCCTGCGATTATTGCGCCGTTGCCGATATTTATTTGATGCGCGCCCGGGATAAAAACGCCATGGCCGATCCACACGCCATTATTTATAGTAGTAAGTTCTGGCAAAACCTGCGCCTCATATAAACTCTGGCAAAAATTCTCATCGCTCCCGCTTGAAGTTTGCCCTAAAAAATTATTCAGGTTTGATAGCATTACAAAATTTGTATCGTGGCGGAGCGCGCCTATTTTTACATTTTGTGCGATAGCGCAATACCGCCCAAGACTTACATTATTTAGCTCTGTGTTAGAATTTATATACGAGAACCCCCCCCCTTACATTTTGGCAATTCACGCTTGCATAAATGCAAAAAGGACGCTCAAAAATAAAATTATTTAAATAGCATTTATCTCCAAAAACTAGCAAACCTTGTTTTTTTAATAGTTCTCTCATAATCTTTACAGCCTAAACTATCAAATCTAAATTAAAATTTTAAAATTCCAAGCCCAAATATTCAGCATTTTCAAGCATTTCAATCTCTAATAAACGATTATATTTTGCCATTCTGTCGCTTCTAGCAGTTGAGCCAGTTTTGATTTGGCCTGTATTTAATGCCACAGCAAAATCGGCAATAAAAGCATCCTCACTCTCACCACTTCTATGGCTCATTATGCAAGAGTAATTGTTGCGCTGAGCAAGGCGCACTGTTTGCATGGTTTGGCTAAGCGTGCCGATTTGATTTGGCTTGATTAAGATGGCATTTGCGATATTTTTATCTATGCCCTTTTTTAAAATTTGCTCATTTGTTACAAATAAATCATCGCCCACAAGCTGGATTTTTGCGCCTAATTCTTTGCTTAATAAAGCCCAGCCCTCCCAGTCATCTTCGCTTAATCCATCTTCAATAGAAAAAATCGGGTATTTTTCGCATAAACTTTTATACATCGCTACCATTTGCTTGCTTGAATACTCTTTGTTTGCGATTTTGTAGCCTTTATTGCTTACTAGCTCGCTAGCTGCTACATCAAGGGCAATTTTTATTTCTTTGCCTGCTTTATAGCCTGCATCTTTTATGGCGCGCATTATGGTTTGTAGGGTTTCTTCGTTATCATTAAAATTTGGCGCAAACCCGCCCTCATCGCCTACGGCTGTGCTATGTCCGCTAGCACTTAAAATTTCTTTAAGTTTTGCGTAAATTTCAGCAGCAGCTCTTAGCGCATCGCTAAATTTTGTAAAACCAAAAGGCATAATCATAAATTCTTGAAAATCTAAATTATTATTTGCGTGCGCCCCGCCGTTTATGATATTTAGCATAGGTACTGGCAAAATCCTAGCGTTTGCGCCACCTAAATATTTATAAAGCGGGATTTGTAATTCATTTGCAGCTGCCCTTGCTACTGCCATTGACACGCCAAGCACAGCATTTGCGCCTAGCTTTGAGTAATTTTTTGTCCCATCAAGTTTTAGCATTAAATTATCAATATTTGCTTGATCAAACGCACACTCTCCACAAAGCTCTTCTGCTATTGCGGTATTTACATTATTTACAGCTTTTAGCACGCCTTTTTTATTAAAGCGTTTGGCATCATTATCTCTAAGCTCTAAGGCTTCTTTTTTGCCCGTGCTTGCGCCACTTGGGACTATGGCTTGGCCTATTGCTCCACTTTGTAAAAGCACGCTTGCTTTTATTGTGGGGTTGCCGCGACTATCAAATACTTCATAAGCGTGAATTTTTTCTATTTTACTCATCATTTTCTCCTGCGCTTGATTCATCAATGTTTAAAATATCGCCCATTTGCTCTTTGATTTTTGCGCTTATTTCATCACTTAGGGTGCTGTCTTCTTTTAATTTAGCTTTTGCGTTTTCGCGCCCTTGGGCTAATTTTGCGTTGTTATAGCTTAGCCACGCTCCGCTTTTTTCTATTATGTCAAGCTTAATGCCATAATCGATTATTTCGCCCTCACGGCTTATGCCCTCGCCATACATTACATCAAACTCAGCTTGTTTAAATGGCGGAGCTACTTTATTTTTTACTACTTTTACGCGCGTGCGGTTGCCTATTGGCTGTTCGCTTTGCTTTAAAGTGGCTACTTTTCGCACATCAAGGCGTACAGAAGCATAAAATTTTAAAGCATTTCCGCCTGTTGTGGTTTCTGGCGTGCCATAACCCATTGCGCCGATTTTCATACGAATTTGATTTATAAAAATCACAGTTGCGCCCATTTTATGCACCACGCCGGTTAATTTGCGTAAAGCTTGGCTCATTAATCTTGCTTGCAAACCTACATGCTGATCGCCCATTTCGCCGTCTATTTCGTTTTTTGGAGTTAGTGCTGCTACGCTATCAACTACTATTAAATCCACCGCGCCGCTTCTAGCAAGAGTTTCAACCACATCTAATGCTTGCTCTCCAAAATCAGGCTGTGAGATATAAAGATTATCTATATCCACGCCTAAATTTTTAGCATAGCCTGGATCTAGGGCATGCTCAGCATCTACAAAAGCGCAAATTCCGCCATTTTTTTGGCATTGTGCGATTATGTGAAGGGTTAGCGTGGTTTTGCCTGAGCTTTCAGGGCCGTAAATTTCAATAATACGCCCCTTTGGCACGCCACCTATACCAAGTGCTATATCAAGGCCTATTGAGCCTGTGCTAATGCTTTCGATAGGTTCGATTTCTTTATCGCCAAAGCGCAAAATCGTCCCCTTGCCAAATTGTTTATCGATTTGTTTTATGGCTAAATCTAGGGATTTTTGTTTGTTTTCGTCCATACTTATCCTTTAAGCAAAATTTTGAGATTGTAGCCAAAAATGCGTAAAAATTGAGTAAAAAAAATATTAAAATATGCTTAGAGTTACAAATAAATCTAATTTTAAAATAAATTAGGCTAAATTTACAGCTTTTAATAAAATTTATAAAGATAGCAAATGGATATTAAAAATTTAAGCATCGAAGAACTTAACGATTTAGCCTGTGATATTCGCGCACAAATTCTACAAACCGTTAGCCAAAATGGCGGGCATTTAAGCTCTAATCTTGGCGTGGTTGAGCTTAGCATAGGTATGCATTATGTTTTCAATAATCCTAGCGATCCTTTTATTTTCGATGTTAGCCATCAATGCTACACACATAAAATTTTAACAAAGCGCGGCGGCGAACGCTTTAAAAGCTTGCGAAAATTTGGCGGGATTAGCGGCTATACCAACCCAAATGAAAGCGAATGTGATTTTTTTGTAGCAGGGCATAGCTCTACTTCAATCTCTCTTGGGCTTGGGCTTTGTAAATCAATAGCGCTAAAAGCCCAAAACCGCGTGCCTGTCGTGCTAATAGGTGATGGCGCATTAAGTGCTGGGCAAGCTTATGAGGCTTTAAATGAGCTTGGCGATAGAGAATATCCTTGCGTAATAATATTAAATGATAATGAAATGAGTATTTCAAAGCCTGTTGGCGCTATAAGTAAGTTTATTTCGCATATGATGGCTGGGAAATTTTATCAAGGATTTAAGGCCAAAATAAATGCCCTATTAGAATACGCCCCACAATCAGCTGCTTATATGGCAAAACGCCTTGAAGAAGGAATGCGTTTAATTACGCCTGGGTTGTTGTTTGAAGAGCTTGGGCTTGAATACATAGGTCCTATAAATGGCCATGATATAAAAGAAATAATTACCACGCTAAACACCGCAAAACAAATGCAAAAACCTGTAATTGTCCATGCCCAAACTATCAAAGGCAAAGGTTATGCCCCAGCTGAGGGCAAGCTAGAAAAATGGCACGGAGTAGCGCCTTTTGATATAAAAGATTATGAAAAATCCGCCCAAAATGAGGTTTGCCCTACAAATTTTAATAAAGAAAATTTAGCAAATTTTAATAAAGAAAATCTGGCAAATTTTAATAAAGAAAATTTAGCAAAAACCCCGCAAAACGCCACTAAAATTTTTTCTCAAAAGTTATTAGAGCTAGCCACTAAGCACGAAAATATCGTGGGCGTAACAGCAGCTATGCCAAGTGGCACCGGAATGGACGCGCTAATTGCTAAATACCCACAACGCTTTTGGGATGTAGCAATTGCCGAGCAGCACGCCATTACCTCAATGGCAGCTATGGCAAAAGAGGGCTTTAAGCCTTTTGTGGCTATTTATTCTACTTTTTTACAGCGCGCTTATGATCAAATAATCCATGATTGTGCTATTTTGGATTTGCCTGTGGTGCTTTGTATTGATAGAGCGGGCATTGTAGGCGAAGATGGTCCAACGCATCAAGGTGCTTTTGATATTAGCTTTTTAAATGCTTTGCCAAATATTATGCTTTGCGCTCCGCGCGATGAAAACAGCTTTAAAGAGCTTTTATCTTATGCTTATACTTGTTCGCATTTGCTTGGCGTGCGCTATCCGCGCGGGAGTTTTATTTGCGATAAAATGGGCTTTTTGTATGATTTTAATACCAAGATTATAAGCGAAAATAAAGATTATAAAAACTTACCTGCTGCTCTGGCTAATCAAAATAATTCTTTTTCTAGGCCAAGCTCGCAGCTACTTAAAGAAGCAAATTCCAACATAGCCTTTATTGGCTATGGCAATGGCGTTGGCAAGGCTTGTTTGGTAGCTAGTATTTTAGAGGGTAAAATTAGCCCAAATATAATAGATTTGGTTTTTGTAAAACCGCTTGATAAAGCCTTTTTAAAAGATCTTGCTAGCAAAACTAAGCTTTGGTATATTTTTAGCGATTCGGCTAAAAAAGGTGGCGTTGGCGAAATTTTAAGTTCGTTTTTACAAGATGAAAATATTTTTGATGTAAAAATTAAAAGCTTTGAGTATGATGATTATTTCATAGCTCACGGCTCTTTGAGCGAGGTAGAAAAGGCCTTAAAAATTAGCGCCCAAGAAATAGCTAGTTATATTACTTCGCAAGAGTTTTAAAATTTATCAAGCAAAAATTTAAGGATTAAAATTTTGGAGATTTTAAAATATTTATACGAAAATCCGCCAAAAATAAACAATTTTTTGCCTAGAAAATTACAAATAGATACAAAATTTGCCCTGCTTTTTGGTGCGCCACTTTGTGGTAAAAGCACGCTTGCTATCGCGCATTTATCGCGCTTTGATAAATTCTTATATGTGGATTTAGACGATATTAGAGCGAGGATTGATTTAAAAATTATAAATGAGTTTGTTTTAAAATTTCAAATAAAAGCACTTTGTATTGATAATGCCACAAGCAAGCATTTAAAGGATTTAGAGCGTATAAAACAACAATGTAAAGAGGCTGAAATTTTAATCATCAGCAAGGATTTAAGCCTAAAAATTGATGGTTTTAAAAACTTTTATTTGCGCGGGTTAGATTATGAAGAGTTTATAGCTTTTTTTAAAAGAAATTTTGATGAAAGCACGATTTTTGCGCATTTTATGGATTTGGGTAATTCGCCATTTAATGCGCTAAATGCTCACAAAAATTATTTAGAACAAGCCATTTTTTCAAAAATTAGCCCACAAAAACGCCAAATAATGGCAAATATCGCAAATAAATGCGCTGAGAATTTTAGCGCGCTTTCTTCATTTAATGAATTAAAAAATGAATTAAAAATTAGTAAAGATAGCTTTTATAATGAACTTTTAGAGCTTAAAAATTTAGGTTTGATAGAGTTTTTAGAAATTTTTAGCCAGCAAGAAAATAAACGCCTAAGGCGCGTATATTTTAGCGATTTTGCCCTGCGCGGTGTTTTTAGTTTTAGCAAAAATCCGCGCGCTTTAATTTTAAATATGCTTTATTGCCAATTAGCTAGTAAAGCCGTGTATTTTGCGCCGAATTTGGATTTTTATTTACATTATGAAAAGCTAGGCATAATCGTTGCTCCGTTTTTAAGCCCTGATTTATGTTTGATGAAAATTAAAAAGCATTTAAAAGATTATCAAAAACTAAATCTTAATGAAATAATCGTTATCTCAAATAGCGCGAATTTATCCCAAATTTTAAACGGCATTAAAATTAGCATTTTGCCATTTTGGCGTTTTGTCGCTGGATTTTAAGCCAAATCTTATTAAATGCGTTAATTAAAATTTCAAGCTCTTTTGCTACAATTTCGCTTTTTAAGGACTAGTTATGGATTATACGGTTTTACATTTACACACAGAATATTCACTACTTGATGGATTTAATCAAACTGAGAGTTTAGCAAAACATTTAAATGAAATTGGCGTTAAGGCCTGCTCGATTACAGATCATGGCAATATGTTTGGGGCGATTGAGTTTTATAAGACTATGAAAAAATTTGGCATTAAGCCTATAATCGGGCTTGAAGCTTATATTCATAATAACGAAGATTTAAGCTTTAAGCTTTATGAGCCGCGCCCAGGCGAAAAGATCGGGCGAAAAGATCCAATTTATCATATTTGCCTTTATGCCAAAGATGAAGAGGGCTATAAAAATTTAATGTATTTAAGCTCGATGAGTTATATTAAGGGTTATTATTACAAGCCAAGAATAAATAAAAAAATTTTGCGCGAGCATTCATCTGGGTTGATTTGTAGCTCTGCTTGCTTGGCTGGCGAGATAGCAAGAAATCTAAATTTTAATGAAAAATATTTAAAGAAAAACAATCCACAAGGCTACGAATACGCAAAATCGGTGGTAATGGAATTTAAAGAAATGTTTGGCGATGATTTTTATTTAGAGATTATGCGCCACGGACTTTATGATGAATTAAACATAGACAATGATTTAATTTCTTTAAGCCTTGAAACAAATACAAAGCTAATTGCTACAAATGACGCTCATTACACCTTTAAAGATCAAGCGCTTTTACAAAAAATTTCTTTTAAAATCAACACCCAATCCGTAAAAGCAAAAAATAGCGATGATGAATTTGATGATGACGAATCCAAATACGCGCATTTACCGCTTGATGATAGATTAAAGCGAACGCTTTTGAGCGAGTTTTATGTAAAAAGCGCTGATGAAATGCTTGAAATTTTTGCTGATATCCCTGAGGCTGTGGCAAATACAAATGAAATTGCAAGTAAATGTAATTTAGAAATAAAACTAGGCGATGCCACGCCTCCAAATTTTAAATTCACCCGCGAATACGCACAAAATTTCAATCTCACCCTAAGCGAACCAGACGCTGAGTACAGCCTAGAAAACGATGCAAAACTTTTTGAGTTTATGTGCGAAAAGGGATTAAAAGATCGCTTAAAATTTATAGATCAAAGCAAGCACGAAGCGTATTGGGAGCGTTTAAATACTGAGATTAAGATTATTGAAAATATGAAATTTGCGGGCTATATGCTAATAGTTGCCGATTTTATCGGTTATGCTAAAAATCAAGGCATACCAGTAGGTCCTGGGCGTGGCTCTGCGGCTGGTTCTTTGGTGGCATTTGCGTTAAAAATCACCGATATTGACCCTTTGCCGTATAATTTGCTTTTTGAGCGTTTTTTAAACCCTGAACGCGTTAGTATGCCAGATATTGATGTGGATTTTTGCCAAGATAAAAGAGGCGAGGTTATTGATTATGTTATACAAAAATACGGCGAGTATAATGTAGCACAAGTTGTTACCTTTGGCAAAATGCTAGCAAAAGGCGCGGTGCGCGATGTAGCGCGCGTGATGGAGGTGCCTTATGACGAGGCAGATAAATTTGCCAAGCTAATACCAGATGAGCTAGGCATAACGCTAAAAAAACGCAAAAACAAAAAAGGCGAATACGAAGATGGCGCTTACGAAAAAGAGCCAAAAATAGCCGAAGAAATGGCTAAAAATGTGCTTTTAGAGCGCACTTGGGAATATGCTTGTGGCTTGGAGGGCTATGTGCGAAATACCGGTATGCACGCAGCAGGCATTGTAATAAGCAACGAGCCATTATGGAATAAAACCCCGCTTTGGCATCCAACATCAAATAGAGCTAATCAGCATGTAACGCAATATTATAAAGATTACCTCGAAGATGTGGATCTAATAAAATTTGACTTTTTAGGGCTTAAAACCCTAAGCGTAATAGAACACGCAAAAAAGCTAATAAAACAACGCTTTAATAAAGAAATAATCTGGGAAGAAATTGATTTTAACGACCCAAAAACCTATAAAACAATCCAAAGCGGCGATACATTAGGGATTTTTCAAATAGAATCAGCTGGCATGCAAGATTTAGCAGCTAGATTAAAGCCTGATTGTTTTGAAGATATCATTGCGATGATTGCGCTTTATCGTCCTGGACCGCTTGATTCTGGTATGGTTGATGATTTTATCGCCATTAAGCATGGAGATAAAAAGGCTGAATACGCTTTTGAAAGCTTAAAGCCAATACTTAGTCCAACTTATGGGGTGATTGTTTATCAAGAACAAGTAATGCAAGTAGTCCAAGAAATAGGCGGATTTTCTCTTGGTGGGGCGGATTTAGTGCGCCGTGCGATGAGCAAGAAAAAAGAAGACGAGATGATAAAAATCCGCAGCGAGTATCTACAAGGTGCCAAAAATAAAGGCTATGATGAAAAAAAAGCCGATGAACTTTTTGAGCTTATTATGAAATTTGCGGCTTATGGCTTTAATAAATCCCATTCTGCTGCTTATGGTATGGTTTGTTTTCAAACGGCTTATTTAAAAACTTATTATCCGGCTGAGTTTATGGCTGCTTTGCTAACTAGCGAGGGCGGAAATGTAGAAAAAATCGCAAAATATAAAGATGAAATAAACCGCCTAGGCTATATTATGCTACCGCCAAATGTAAATGAAAGTATGCGGGAGTTTTCTGTTGTTAGTAAAGATGGCAAAGATGCGATAATTTACGGGCTTGAATCCATTAAAATGCTTGGGACGCCAGTTGTTGATGCTATTATTAAAGAGCGTGGCGATAAACCTTATGAAAATTTATGCGACTTTTTACAAAGGCTTAATCAATACAACATTTTTAATAAAAAAGGCTATGAAGCCCTAATAAAAGCTGGCGCGGTTGATATTTTTGGCTTAAATCGGCGCACTTTTATGGAAAATATTGAGCAAATTTTAGAGCAAGCAAAGCTAGCGCGCACAGCAAGAGAATCGCTTGCGGATTCGCTATTTGCTGATGATGAAAGCTTACAAAATCCAAATTTTGATTTAAGTTTTATAAGAGAATTTAAAGAATATAGCAAAAAAGATATGCTCTCTTATGAAAAAGAAGTGCTTGGCTTTTATGCTAGCGGGCATCCCTTAGATGAATACAAAGAGCAAATAAGCGCCCTTACTTACACCAAAACAAGTCAGCTAGAAAGCATAAGCGATGCTAGCGAAATATTGCTAATAGGCACCATCGAAAAATACGATAATAAAATTTTTGATAGCGGACAAAAAATGCATATTTTAAGCATTATGGATATTGATGGCAGTGTTGAGGTTACGGCTTTTGATGCTTATAATAAAATAGCAAATAAACCAGCAGGCCCTTTTGCTTTTAAGGTTAAAGTAAGCAAAAACGATCAAAGGCTAAGATTAAGTTTGGTTGAGGCTTATGAATTAAGCGAGGCTAAAAGCGTAAAGCTAAAAGCAGGGCGCATAAGCGATGAGCTAATAAAGCAAAATGCCCAGCTTTTTGAGAGTGCGCACGCTAAGATTAGCGATTTTGCTAGCCTAAAAACCCAAAGCATTTTAATAGCAAAAATCAACGCCTTTGAGCAAAAAACCAGCAAAAACGGCAACGCTTATGCCAGAGTGGATTTGATAGATGAAAGTGCTAGCGCGCAATTAACCGGATTTAGCGATATTATTGAAAGCTTACAAAACCTAAACCTAGATGAAATTTATGGCGTTATAATAAATCCATCAAAAGACAGTGCTAGCAAGCCAACCATAGCTGCTATCATAGATAAAAGCCAAATTCCTACTTTTAGCCCAGCAAAAGAGCGCAAAAGAAGCCCTAAATTTCAAAATGAGTTAAATTTTAATCCCCCAAAACTAGAAAATCAAAAAAGCAAAATCGATGGAGAGCTAGATATAAAGCTAGATTTATGCGAGCTAAACCACGATGTAATAATCAACATTCATTCATTAGCCCTAAAAGAAAAAGGCTCTTTACGCTTAAATTTACATTTAAAATGCCCGCAAAACACCACGCGCCTTTACCGCACACAAATTGGCGTAAATAAAGATTTTGAAAATAAAATCAAACAAGCTCTTTTAGCCTGATTTTAAAGCGCAAATTTTAAAATTTAGCCATTTTTTGGCATAAATTTTAAAATTTACATTAAAATTTTATAAATTTAAGTCTAGCCTTAGGGGGGGGGGCTACAATATATAGCTAATATTAAGTTTAAGGATTAGCTATGACATTAGAGCAAATTTGTAGTATCGGCAAGGTTGAAATAAACGATGAAAATACCAAAATCATAAAATCTTATCAACAATACATAATCCCTTGGCTAAATAGCGATAAATTTAAAGATCACTGGGCAAACAAACCCTATCCACCGCTAATTGATCCAGATAAAATGGAGTGGGGCGGCTCAGATGCCTTACATGCTTGGACGCTTAATTTGCCTTTGCCAAAATTTTATGATTTTGTGGTTTTTGGCTCGCACGGGGTTGGCATAAGCACTGCGATGAATAGGTTTTTATGGATGTGTAAGGCTGTGGCTGTGTGCTGCAATAAACTAGCAAAAATAAATGAAAAAGACGAAAAAGAAAACCCATCAAATAAGGCAAATTATGTAAATATGCTAAAACATCTTGTTTTTTTTGAGGGGTTTAGAAAAGCCCAGGCCAAAAGATTAGAAGATAAAGAAATTGAGGCTATGAGTTTTAAGTATGTTTATTTACAGCTAAATGACTTTATAAACGACAGCGATGCTAAGAAATTTTATAGCCTAATCGATGCTAGCCTAGCCCTTCACATCGTGCGCGATCCTATCTCAAACCTAAAAAGTTTAGTAAATAACCCCCAAATGATAACTCACACAAAATACGAAGACGATGAAAATCTTAAAAAATTTGCTCTAAATTTTAATACCAACGCCAAAAAAACATTATCAAAGGTGATAATCTACCCACAAGGCGGAGCTTTTGAAAAGAAAAAAATGCAAAAAATCGGCGAAGGCGGAGAAATGAATGTGCGCCCTTGTATTGATAGCATTGATTACTGGATGCTTGATAACACGCAAACTTTTCACGATGGCGCGCTTTTTACCTTGCTAAGTGGCTCGCTAAATAAAATCAAGCTAAAACAAACAACTGATTTTATTGGAGAAAAAAGCTATGATTGTATGTGCGAGATTTGCGAGTTTTTTGGCTTAGATAAACCAGATGAAAAATTTGCGCCTATTTTTGCTAAAAGAGCAGCAAATAGCGTAGGATTTTTACCACTTAGCATTTACGCAGATGATAAAACTGAGTTTTTTGATAAAAAATTTGGCGCAGGTGCTAAGTTTAATGCCGCTTCTATAAAAAACAGCGCAAAAATAATCCTTAGCTCAGCAAACGACCCAGCAGCCAAGCTTTCGCGCTATGATATAAGCGAGTATTTTAAAGATGTAAAAGGCTTTGATGATAGTGCGATGCTAATAAGCACTGGCGCAGATGATCTAGTAAAGCTTCTAGCTCCAAATATGATGAAAAAGCTTAAATATTATATAAAATCTTTACTAAAAGCTATTGATGAAATTTTTGAAGAGCATTATAAATATAGATTTAGCGAAGATGATGTTTTGGAGTATTTTAGGCAAAATAAACGCTCGCGCCAGGTGATGAATTATATTTTAAATCAGCATTTGTATTTTTTAAATACGCACAAACCAGATGTAGTAAAAAACTATAAATGGTATCAAAAATTTTTAGAGCTTTGTAAAGACGATGAGCCACTAGAAAATAGCGATGTAAATTTTAGTGTAACTTCATTTTAAAATTTGCTAATAAGCCCTAAACTTTTGCTATAATCGCGCATTTTGCAAAAGGATATAAATGAGCCTATACATCGCTATTGGTATATATTTTGCCGTGCTTTTAGTAATTGGCGCGCTAAGTTATAAAAGAGAATCTAATTTAAATGAATATTTGCTTGATAATCGCCGCTTAGGCCCAGTTACTACTGCTTTAAGCGCTGGGGCTAGCGATATGAGTGGCTGGATGCTACTTGGCATTCCTGGCGCGCTTTATCTTAGCGGGATTAGCACGGTTTGGATACTTTTTGGGCTAGTAATTGGCGCGTGGGCGAATTACCGCTATTTAGCGCGCAGATTACGCATTTATACAGAAGTAGCAGATGATTCAATTACCATACCAGACTACCTTGAAAAACGCTTCAAAGACCGCACAAAAGCTCTTCGCATAATCTCTGGCATTTTAATTTTAATTTTTTATACTCTTTATGTTAGTAGCGGGATAATAGCTGGGGGCAAAAGTTTTGTTAGTTTTTTTGGGCTAAATTTTGAATACGGCGCGATTTTAACGCTTGGGATAGTTGTTTTTTATACATTTTTTGGTGGGTTTAAGGCTGTTTGTTTGACAGATGCTTTTCAGGGTGCGTTGATGTTTGCTGTGATGGTGGCAATCCCGCTAATGGCATATTTTAGCCTTGATTTTAACTCTACAAATTTTAATCCAAATGGATTTATCGCCACGATAAACTCCCTTGATAGTGAGCATTTAAATCTTTTTGCGGGGCAGAGTTTTTTGGGGATTTTAGGACTTTTGGCTTGGGGTTTTGGCTATTTTGGACAGCCTCATATCATCGTGCGTTTTATGGCTATAAAAAATCACACAGAGCTTGATTTTGCCCGTAAAATCGGTATTTCTTGGATGGTTATAAGTTTAATTGGCGCGAGCGTTACTGGATTAATTGGCTTTGTGTATTTTAGCCAGCAGCCTTTAAAAGACCACGAAACCGTGCTTTTAGAGCTTGGCAATGCTTTATTTCATCCTTTCGTGCTTGGCATTATCATTTCAGCGGTGCTAGCAGCTATTATGAGCACGATTTCTAGCCAGCTTTTAGTAAGTGCTAGCTCGATTACGCGTGATTTTATTTTTGCTTTTTATAAGCACGAAGTGAGCATAAAAACGCAAGTAATAACTGGGAGAATCGCCGTTGTGGTAGTGGCTTTAATAGCTACTATTTTTGCTTTTAACTCCACAGATACGGTGCTTGGAGTAGTTGGCAATGCTTGGGCTGGTTTTGGTGCTAGTTTTGGGCCTGTGTTGCTTTTTAGCCTTTATTCGCGTAATATGAGCGCATTTAGCGCGCTTGTTGGTATGCTAGTTGGCGGAATTACCGTGCTTTTGTGGATTAGCTTTGGGCTTAATAGCGTGGTTTATGAACTTTTGCCGGGATTTATTTTTTCAGCTTTTAGCATTTGGGTGATAAATCACTACACAGGCTTAATCTCTAAAATGAATAACGAGCCAAGCCAAAGCGCGGTAAATATGGAATTTGATAAAATGGATAAATTAAGCAAGGATTAAAATTTGCCTAATTTTCATTAGGCAAATTTTGTAAATTTTTCAAGTTCTTTAAATGATAAAAGATTGTCGTTGTGTCGTTTTTTGATCCCATCTAGGCTTTTTATATTTTTTATGCTTAGTTCAAAAAAGCTCTGCTTTAAAGAGCGCAAAAATTTCACACAAAAAGGCGCAGTGCCGATAAACTCGCTCTCAAACTCATAATAACTAAGCTCATTAAGCACGCGCTCGGTTATTTCGTTTTCTTTTGGATAATAAAGGCTAAAACTAAGTGGCTCGCTTTCATAATCTTTTCTTGCGCGTTCTAATTTGTTTGCTAAAAAATCCACGCTAAGGCGGATTGAGTTTTGATAATTTGTAGAAATTTTAATATTTATGCGTTCAAAAAATAGCCCAAGATGCGCGTATTTGGCATTTAATTCAGCTTTATAAGGGCTAATGAAGCTTGCATAGACATCACAGCTAAATTGCCTAATATCAGCAAAAAGCCTATCTGAGTGTAATTCATCGCTTTTTCTTAGCGTTTCATAGCGCGCTTTAAAAAGCTTGATTTCATCATCAAGCACGGCAATAATCTCATCAATATCGCCTTTAATTTTAGCGTGTAGATTATCCATTTCGCGTTTAAAATTTCTAAAAATTTTACTCATTTTATCGTCATTATAAATTAGTTTGCTTAGGGCTTCGTTGCTATCAAGCACAGGGCAAGAATAGCTGATTTTTTCGTAATTTTGCGCCCCCAAAATGCTTTTTTTTGGCTTAAAATATTCGCATTTTTGCTCTTTTATTGCGTTTTTTATCTCAGCACTAATTGTTAAGGCGTGGCGTTTAAGCTCATTAAAGGCTAGCTCAAAATCTTTTTTGTATTCGTTTTCTAGGTTGCTTAGCTTTTTTTCAAAAGAGTTTGAAAATCTCATAATGATTGATGTTAGCTCGGCTATTATGCTACTAGCTCTTATTTCTTGGGCGTTTAATGAGTTTAGGATTAAAGCGCAATTAGAGCGAATGAAGTTTTCTTTGTTATTTTTTAAGCCTTTTAAAAAGCTAAAAACTTCGCTAAATCCGCTATTTTCTTCGCCTTTAAGCTCCATTAGAGCTGAAATCGCATAAGTTGCGCTAAAAAAATCTTTATAAGTAAGGGCGCAGTGGGCTAAAACGCGCTTTATTTCATCATCATTTAATCTATCTTTTTGATTTAATAAGCACAGCGCATTTGCTTTTAGCGTGCTTGGGATTAGCTCTAATTCGTTAATCTCGCTAGCGCGCGCGGCGTTATTTATCAAGCTAATCCAAATTAGCGCATTTGCTTGGCGGAGGATTTGCATGGTTTCTTTGGTATCGGCATTTGAGCGCGAATTAAGCCCTGGCGTATCGATAAAACTAACATCTTTTAAAATTTCATTATTTAAATAAATATAAAGATGCTTTACATCTTTTAGAGCTTTTCGCTGATCCACAAAGGCCCCAATCTCGCTAAGGCTTAAATACTCTTGCCTGCCATCATTGTATAAAGCCATTAAAAAATTATGCGGGGCGTATTTGATAAAAGTCGGCTTTGCTGTAACTGGCACCACACCAGTTGGTAAAATTTCACTTCCTAAAAGAGCGTTTAAAAAGCTAGATTTACCACTGCTAAATTGCCCAACAATCGCCACAAAAGGCGGTTCATAATTTAAAAAATCAAGTGAGTTTAAGCGCTCTTTAAGCTCGCTGCTTGGGTGGAGCTTTGGCTCTAAAACGCTAGCACAAAATCGCTCAAACTCACCCTTAAATCCTTGCGAAAAACTAAAATCATAAAGGCTTTTATACTCAGCAATAAACTCTTTTAGCATTCTTTTAACCTTGTTAATAAATTTTGTAAAAACTCTAATTCATTTTCTTTATTTTCTTTTAGTTCTTTTAGCTTGGCTTTGTCTTCTTTGGCTTGATCTAAGAGTGTTTGGAGCTGGCTTGATTGCTCGTTTAGGTTTTGTTGTATGGAATTTATGGCCAAATTGGTGCTGTTTTTAAGCTCATCTACGCAAATTTTAAGCAAATCGCTAACTAATTTAAGCGGATTTAGCGTGCTAATAAAATCATTTAGCAAATTTTGAATATTTAAATTAAGCTTGCTTAGATCGCTTTCGTTTTTTATGGCGTTTTTTAGTGCGTTGTTAAGATCATTAAAGCTTGGGCGTGGGGCATTTTTTTGTAAGTACTCTCTTGCGTTAAAGCTAAGATCAGGCAAGTTTGTAAGATTAAATCTAAGCTTAATATCATCAAAAATCCCGCCTAAATCAAGCTTGGCTCTGCTATCGCGCAATAAATCAAGCAACATATCATTTATGCCACTTGCACAAATTATATTTATGCGATCAAAATTTATCTTGCTTTTTTTATCTTTTGTGTATTTGATATCGGCTATCACGCGCCCTGCTAGATTAGCGCAAATACTAGATATTTCACTTTTTTGCTCTATTTGTTTTGCCAAATCATTAAAAATATTTTCTAGCTTTGCGTTTATTTGGTTTTTGGCGTTTAAGATGGCGTTTTGTTTGGCTAAGAGCGAGTTGATGTTGTCATCTTTATTTTGGCTTATAAGCGCGCTTAGGCTTTGGCTCGCTTCGTTTATCAAGCTTAAAATTATAAGCCCTAGCTCTTTTTTGTAATTTTGTAAAATTATGCTAGCTTTTTTAGAATTTTGGCCAAAAAAGCTTTCATACAAATGCGCTTTTAGCTCGTTTATGCCTATGTTTTTTGGCGCGCTTAGCTTAAAATAATGAACCTTATTAGCCAAGCTCTCATCAAAGCCACATTCTTTTAATTCTGTTTTTATGCTTTGTTTTGTGTATTCTAGCGCGCTTTTTAGCTCTGTTTCATCTAATTCATCAATATGGGTTAAAACCACGCCAAATTCGCTACTCTTAGCATTTTGTAGCACTTCGCAAATAAATAGCATATCTTTTTTGCTAGATGCTTGGGCGGCGTTCATTAAATGTAAAATATAATCGCATTTATTGATATAGCTTTTAGTTAGCTCTTCGCGCCAAATAACAGCATCATCAAGCCCTGGGGTATCTACAATGCTTAATCCATCTTTTAAAATTTCTAAATCTAAAAAAATCTCGCTTTGTTTTATGTATCTTGCAAGGGCGGAATTTGCGCCTGTGTAGTTTTTTAGCTCATCTAAACTCACGCTAAGCTCGCTTAAATCTTTTATCTCTAAGCCCATTAGCTCTTGTAGGTTCTTATCCAAAAACTCGATTTTAGCGTGCTTTTGCTTGTCATAGCTTAGCACGCTTATGCTAGCAGTTTCTGGGATATTTGATACGCCAAGGATATTTTGCCCCATTAAGGCATTTAGCGTGCTTGATTTGCCAGCATTTATTACGCCAGTAATTGCTACATAAAAGCGTGAATTATTAGCATTTTGCTCGGCGTTTTCTAGCCTTTGATAAAGGCTTTTTTGCTTTGAAATTTTAAAATACTCACAAAGGCTTTTATAAATTTCATTTAAACTGGCTAAATTTTGTAAAAAGCTAGTATTTAGCTGGGCAGAAGTTGCTAAATCTTTAAGTTTTAATTCGTTTAAAAAGGTGCTGATTTTTTCAAAATGGCTAAACTCACAAAGATTTTCTTTGCTTAAAATTTTAAGTGCTTCTAAAAGCTCGGCACGCTTGATTTTTAGGGCATTTACATTAAAAATCGCGCTTGATTGTAAAAGTTCTAAATTATAAAGATTAAGCTCTAAATCAAGATTTTTAAAAAGCTCTTTAAAGCTATCTAGGCTAGCAAAACGCTCGTAATTTTGCGGGTTGGTAGCTAGTATGATAGCAGCAGTTTGTGCGCTAAGATTTTTGATCTCTTTATAATCGATGTAGAGCTTATTAAAACCCCAAATTTGTTGTAAAAGCTCATCAATTCGTGCTTTCATATGACCTTCTTAAATAAAATAAAGCCAAAATGTTAGCTAAATTGAGATTAAAATTTGTTTTATAAGCGCAAAAACACGCTATAATCTAGCCTTTAAGGACAAAAAATGCGTTATATTTTAATTTTTTTAGCACCGCTTTTATTAAATGCGGCTATGCTTTTGGGCGTTTATAAGGATCAAAATTTAAGTGGCTGGGTAATGAGCGAAAAATACGATGGCGTGCGCGCCATTTGGGACGGCAAAAACCTAAAATCGCGCAATAATTTAAAATTTAACCAACCTAGCTTTTGGAGTGCGGATTTTCCGCCGTTTTGGCTCGATGGTGAGCTTTATACTAAGCGCGGGGATTTTGAGCGCATTAGCTCTATTGTAGCAAGCACTGATGAACGCTGGAAAGAAATTGTATATTTGATTTTTGATGTGCCTAATGCTAAGGGCGATTTATTCGAGCGTTTGGCGGTTTTACAAGATTACTTAAACAAGCACCAAAACTTAAAAAATCGCATAAAAATAATAGAGCAAATCCCAATAAAATCGCGCGCTCACGCATTTAGCTTTTTAGATGAAATTTCAAATGCTGGCGGCGAGGGCGTGGTGCTAAGAAATCCTAAGGCAAATTACGAAAATACAAGAAGCAAAAATATCTTAAAACTTAAAAAATTTTATGACGCAGAATGCGAAATAACCGCGATAAATGAAGGCAAGGGCAAGCTAAAAGGACGGCTAGGATTTGTGCTTTGTAAGGATTTAAAAAGCAAGATTAGTTTTAAAATCGGCTCAGGTTTTAGCGATGATGAGCGCGCACTTTGTGATGATTTTGGCCTAAAAAGCACAGAACAAAACAAAAGCCAAGCTATAAAAAGCGCGCCCAAATGCCTAAAAATTGGCGATATAATCACTTATAAATATCAAAATTTAACCAAAAACAAAAAGCCACGCTTTCCTGTTTTTTTAAGAATTCGCAATGAAATTTAAGGCCAAGTTTAAAATTTAGCCTTAAACTGAGCAAGCACCGATTTTAGCGTGCTGATTATAAAATTTGCGTCTTCTTGGCTCATTAGTTGATGGCAAGGCAGGCTAAGTTCGCTTTCATAGAAATTTTTTGCGCTTGGGATATTGATTGTGCCGTATTTTTGGCGGTAAAAACTAAACTCATAGCTTGGTTTGTAATGAACTTGCGCGCCTATGCCAGCTTTTTGTAATTTTGTAAAAATTTCTGCCTTATGCGCCCTTAAATGCGGGGCTAATTTAATAGGGTAAAGATGCCTTGAAGATGTAAGATTATTAGGAATTTTAATAAGATCTAAAAGCTCATTAAATGGCTCTTTACAAAGCTCGCTATCATAATACAAGGCTATTTGTTCGCGTTTTGCTATGAAGCTATCAAGCTTTTTGAGCTGACTTAGTCCTAGCGCGCAAGCCACATCGCTTAGGCGGTAATTATATCCTAGCACGCTTATATCGCTATCCCAAAGCTCTTTTTTGCTAATGCCGTGAGAGCGAATTAACCTTGCTTTTTTAGCGATTTGCTCATCATCTGTAAGCAAGGCTCCGCCTTCAAGCGTGGTAATAGGCTTAATCGCATGAAAACTAAACACGCTTGCATTTGCTTTTTTACCGACTTTTACGCCTTTATAAGTGCTACCTAGGGCGTGGCTAGCATCATCAAGCACAAGCAAATTGTGTTTTTTTGCAAGACTTAAAATTTCGTCCATATCCACGCTTAGCCCGCCAAAATCCACAGGGACAATGATTTTTGTGCGCGGGTTAATTAGGGATTGAATGCTTGAAATATCGATATTGCCGCTGTATTCATCAACGCCTGCCCAGCGCACATCTGCTCCGCACATAATAGCAGCATTTGCTGTGGCCGCAAAGGTGATTGGAGAGGTGATTATTTCATCATTTTGGCTAAGTCCTAGGGCTAGATAGCCTGCGTGGAGAGCTGAGGTGGCTGAGTTCATTACCACGGCAAATTTTACGCCGATGTATTCACAAAGTGCGCGCTCAAACTCATCTACTCTTTTTCCACAAGTTATAATATCATCTTCTAAGGCGGCGCAAACCGCGCTTATATCATCGTTTTGTATGTTTTGGCGAGAATAGGGGATAAACATATTAATCCTTTTAATTTATTGTTTTAAAACAAAATCAATGCTAGCGATTATATTTGTGCCATCAAGCACATCAAGGCGGTAAAGCATTTGGCTTTGGGTACAACTTGCTAGCATTATTTTTGTTTGGTAGGTTTTATTTGCTTGATGAAGTGGGGATTTTATCACGCCCATATCCATATTTAGCCCATAAATTCGCACGCTTGGCTTAGCTAGCGTGCCTAAACCACTAAAAGAAAAAAGACTTTCATTCATAGCTTTTAGCGGTTTTGGATCAACGCTTAAAGTGGCGTTGATATCAGTAATTACGCTATTTAAAGCGCAGGTGTTTAGGTTTATATCACAGCTTATGTTTGCTGGGCTTTTGTTTAGGTTTTGTTCGTTTTTGTATTGCAGGGCTAAATATGCTAGTAAAAAAAGAAAAGCAGTGGCTACAAAAAAAATTTTTTTCATCTTTTACCTTAAAAATTTATACAAAATAATAGCCAAAAACGCGCCAAATTCCAAAAATATTTAAAATTTATAGTAAAATACGCGCCAAATTTTAAGGATTTGGATATGAACTCATATTTTGGCTCTTATGGCGGACAATTCGTCCCTGAAACCGTAATGAACGCGCTTTGCGAGCTTAAAGCTGCTTATAAAAAAATCAGCAAAACAAAGCAATTTCAAAATGAATTAAAAGCTCTTTTAAAAACTTATGTGGGCAGACCAACGCCACTTTATCACGCTAAAAGGTTAAGCGAGCATTTTGGGCATAATATTTATTTAAAGCGCGAAGATTTAAACCACACAGGCGCGCATAAAATCAACAACGCCCTAGCCCAAGCCCTGCTAGCAAAGCATATGGGCAAAAAAAAGGTTCTAGCAGAAACTGGCGCAGGCCAGCACGGGCTAGCCACAGCCACAGCAGCAGCTCTTTTAGGGCTTGAATGCGATATTTACATGGGCGCACTTGATGCTAAACGCCAAGCCTTAAATGTGTATAAAATGGAGCTTTTAGGCGCAAGAGTAGTGCGTATCGAAGATGGATTAAAAACGCTAAAAGAAGCCACCACAGCAGCAATTCAAGCCTGGGTTAATGAAATACAAACGCGCTTTTATATCATCGGCTCAGCTGTTGGACCACATCCTTATCCGCATATAGTGCGTGATTTTCAAAGCGTAATTGGCAAAGAAACAAAATCTCAGCTAAAAAAATACGGCATAAAGCCTGATATTATAATGGCTTGCGTTGGTGGTGGCTCTAATGCAATAGGTATGTTTAATGAATTTTTAAGCGATGAAAAAGTGCGCTTAATTGGCCTAGAAGCAGCAGGACTTGGCATAGATACGCCTTATCACGCAGCAACTCTTAGCAAGGGTAGCGATGGCATAATTCACGGTATGAAAACTAAGGTCTTACAAGATAAATATGGCAGGATTTTGCCAGTTCATAGCATTTCAGCAGGGCTTGATTATCCGGGCGTTGGCCCACAGCACGCGCATTTAAATAAAATAAAACGCGTAGAATACTACGCCGTAAGCGATGATGAATGCATAAGCGCACTTAAACTTTGTAGCCAGATTGAGGGCATAATCCCAGCCATTGAAAGCTCGCATGCGCTAGGTTATTTGCCAAGGCTGTGCGCTGGACTTAAAAAGCGCCAAAATATTATAATAAATTTAAGCGGGCGCGGTGATAAAGATATGGACACGGTTATGAATTATAAAAAGGGAGAGATTTATGGATAAGTTTAAAAAAGCTTTTGAAAATAAGGCAAATATCGGCTATATAGTTGCTGGTTATCCAAGCTTGGAGTATTCAAAAAATTTTATAAATGCCCTTGATGATAGCGCGCTTGATTTGCTAGAAATTGGCATCCCTTATAGCGATCCCTTAGCTGATGGGCCTGTAATCGCCAAAGCTGCCTTTGATGCTTGCCAAAATGGCGTTAGCACCGATAGTGTCTTTGAAATGCTAAAAGAATGTAAAACTAGCAAATGCTTGGTGTTTTTGGTTTATTATAATATGATTTTTGCTTATGGCGAGGATGAGTTTTTATTAAAATGCCAAGAATGCGGTATAAGCGGGCTTATAGTGCCAGATTTACCTTATGAAGAAAATAAAAGTCTAAAAAACAAATGCGATAAAATCGGCATTGCGCTAATTGCGCTAATAAGCGTAACATCAGGCCATCGCGCCAAAAAAATTCTAAAAAACACAAGCGGATTTGTGTATATGGTATCAGTCCTTGGCGTAACAGGTGGCGAGCAAAGTAGCCAAAATAGCCTAAAAAATCTTTACTCACATATTCGTAAATATAGCGATTTGCCAATAGCTGTGGGCTTTGGGCTAAAAAACAATGCTGATGTAAAAGCCACAAAATGCTACGCAGACGGAGCCATAATCGGCACGCAAATCGTAAAAGCCAGCAAAGATAAAAGCGTAAGCGAACTAAATGCTTTTATAAAAGAGCTTTTTGCTTGATGATTTTTGCTTTTATAAAGAATTAAAATTTATTCTTTTTGGTTAGCATTTGCCAAGGTGGCTAGGTAAATGCTAGCTTTTTATTTTCCAAAGTAAAAATTATGAAGCGATTTTAAAATACAAAAATTAAATTACAGAGCATAACAAGCAAAAAATTACAAAGTTTTGTTTTAAAATTTATTTTACATTATGAAATTTTAAAATTTAAAAGATATCTCCAAAAAAGCTAATTTTATAGCAAAATTACTTTAAAATTTGCTAGAAATTCCTTCTAAAATAAAATGGGCAATGTTTTGAAAAATTTGATACGCTTTTATCGTGCCGTTGCAGTTTAAAAAATGGAGCGTGCAAAAAAATCTAAATAAAAATTTTAAACTAATTTTTAGCGATATTTTAGAGCCAAATTCTTTTATCTTTAACGGCAAGGATTGTCAAATTCGCTGCTGCTTTCAAATATGGACTAGGTGCGAAAGCAAAATAAACCTGCGCTTAAAAGAGCCACCACCAACTACGCATAAAGACTTTCAAATGTGGCAATACAACAACACGCCAGAAGCTAGAAAATACTTTGATAAGAAAAAATATCAGTGGGATTTTGCAGTAGTTAGACAAGGTTTTTATGATTATAAATGTATTATTATAAAAGAAACAGAACTAAATCCAAGGGTGCAATACATATTTTTTAGGGCTTTTGATAGCAAAACAAAAAAGAATTTAAAAAGCCTAGATTTTGAGAGATTATCGCATAAAAACACTACAATTCCAGGCTTTGGCAAAGCAGATGTAATAGCAGAATACAAAAGGATGTTTGATGAGTAATTTAATAAAGTTTTTTGAAGAAATTCACAAAGATAAATCTAAAATCACAGCATCGCCAGATGGCAAGATTTTTGAATAAAATTTTAAAAATTATCATTTTTAAGCCTAAAATAATTTGAAATACATACATCTTATTTTCTAATTTTAATAGATTAATCTTAGCGTTTAAATTAGCAAACTTGCGCTCCAAATCGCTCTTTGCGGTAGATTTTCTACTTTGGCAAGTAAAAATAAAGCCTAGATTACACTTTGATATTTTATAATTTTATAGGCTATGCTATTTTAACAAGTTTAAAAGCATTGTAATGATGAATTTAATGGCTATTATAGTAATTTATCTATATTTTTTACAATTATGCCATAAATTTTAATTGAGTATAAATTTGCCACAGCCTTAAATTTGGTGGCAAATATTATGAATTTTAAATTAGATAAAATAAAAATACCTAAGCAAAAGGCTTAAATTTTATTAATTTATAAAATCTCACTGCTTAAAAGATTAAAATTTGCCTGTGATTTTATTTCATATTTTTGAGATTTGTAAATAAATTTTAGTTCATTTGCATGGAGCATTAGTCGCGTTGCGCCGGTTAAATTTATACGCTCTTGTAGGCTTAGTTTGTTATCGATTAAATCGCCGGTTTGTTCTTTGCTAAGTCCATAAAGCGGCTCGCCTAAAATGCAATGTTTTATGTGAAACAAATGCAATCTAATTTGGTGTTGCCTACCAGTAAGTGGCAAACATTCAAGCAAGCTGGCATTACAATTAAGCTCTTTGGCGGATTTAAGCACGCGAATTAGCGTAAGCGCGCGCTTGCCATCATCTGCTATAACCATCTTTTGCTTTAAAGCAGTAGCATACCCGCCTAATTTCATGGCTTTATCGATAAAATAACCCTTAAAATCTTTAATAAATTCAAACTTTTGCTTAAACTCACTAAAAATTTCGCTATCAAGACTACTTTTAGTAAATTTGCGTAAATCTCCGCGTTCTACTAAAATATCTGCGCAAAAATCGCCCTTTACATAGGCTAAATAGCTTTTAAAAACCGCACGATTTTCAAAAAGTTCTTTTAGTTTTGTTGTAGCTTGGGGTGATTTTGCTACTAGCAAAAGTCCGCTAGTTTGAGCATCTAAGCGGTGCGCCACGCATGCTTGTTTGCCGTATAAATGCCAAATTTCATCATACATATTATAAGGACTTTTTCGCCCGCTAGGATGGCTTAAAAGCCCACTAGGCTTATCAAATACAGCAAAATCATCGCATTCAAAAATCGGCTTTAATCCGCGTGACTCACACACATAATCAATCATAAAAAGCTCGCCATCTATGATATCATTTTTGGCTAGTAGCGCACCAGAGCCATTTTGCAATCTGCCTTTATCGCATAATCTTTGGGCTTGCTTTATGTTATATCCTAGGTTTTTTAATGCGACAAAGACCTTTTTTTGTGAAAATTCACCGATTTTTACTAATTTGTATGGCATATTTTTGCCTTTTGAGTTTAAAATTTTATTTTAGGTAATGATTTTGGGAGCAGTGGATTAAAATTTATAAACATTTTACAGCTTTATTTGCTAATTATCATCGCGCCTATTTCGCGCGAATGTGTGAGTTTTACCATTTTGTTAGTATCTGCGTATTTGCTTATGATTTTAGCGCATAGCTTTTCATCTACGCTAGCTAAACTCATTTTGCATTGTATTTTTGTGCGGTTTATGGCATCATCTAGGCTTAGCATTTTTGTAAAATTTTGTTTGAAATATTTGTAGGTTATAGGTGATTTGTCAGCGTTTTCTAGCCATTTTAACGCATCTGGCAAGCCTTTTGGTAAAATCAGATTTGCGCCGTGAGCTTCTAAAACCTCTTGGGTTAGCCCGTCTTGCCTATATCTGCCCCAGCCTACATAGCAAAAATACTCTCTACCAAGATTTAGAGCATTTAAAAAGCTTTTTTCATTATTAAGCGCTGGTGTCATAGCACCAAAAACTATATCAAAAGCACCTAAATCTTTATAGCTTTCATCAAAATCAGCGCATTTTATACTAATATTTTTTAGCCCTAGACTAAGGCAGTCGCTATGTAAATCATCAAGCATATTTTTAGAAATATCCAAGCAAAGCACGCTATTTGCGCTGTTTGCAAGTTCAAGGGCAAAACGCCCATTACCACAACCTATATCAATTATGCTTTTATTATTAAAATTTACGCCAAATTCTTTAAAAAAATTTAAAATTTCCAAGGTGTCGCTATTATTTTGCTTGAAGCGTTCAAAAGTTTTTGCCTTTTCGTCCCAAATTTCTCTTTGCTTGTTATTCATCTACGCCCTTAAATACACGCTCAAATATAGCATCTACATTTTTGGTGTAATAGCTATAATCAAAACAAGCCTTAATTTCATCATCGCTTAATTTTGCTCGTAAATCGCTATCGTTTAAGAGATATTGTAAAAATAACGAATTGCCATTTTCATCAAGCGCACTTTTACCCTCGCTTAAATCAGCCCAAACTTTCATAGCGTTTGTTTGAACGATTTTATAGGCATCTTCGCGGCTAATCCCTCTCTTAGGTAGCTCTAAAAGCACGCGCCCAGAAAATACCAAGCCACCTGTTAAGTTTAGGTTTTTCATCATATTTTGTGGGTAGATTACTAAATTTTTAATTAAACTTGTAAGGCGAGCTAGCATAAAATCAGCCGTAATAAACGCATCTGGCAAAATAAATCTCTCCACTGAACTATGGCTAATATCGCGCTCGTGCCAAAGTGCTACATTCTCCATAGCCGGCGTTACATAGCTTCTTAAAACCCGACAAAGCCCAGTGATATTTTCGCTTAGCACGGGATTTCTTTTGTGCGGCATAGCACTTGATCCTTTTTGTCCTGGGCTAAAATATTCTTCGGTTTCATAAACTTCTGTGCGTTGATAATGTCGCAAGGCTATGGCGATTTTTTCACAGCTACTAGCTAGCATGGCAATAGCGGTTATTACTTGTGCGTAACGATCGCGCTGAATGATTTGGTTGCTAGCTGGGGCAGGATTTAGTCCTAAATATTCGCATACTAAATTTTCAAGCTCTAATGGAGCGTGCGCAAAATTTCCCATTGCTCCACTAATTTTACCAGTTGAAATAGTGGATTTTGCGTGCTTTAAAAGCTCTAAGGCGCGGTTTATTTCATCATACCATATCGCAAGCACCAAGCCAAAGGTTATTGGCTCGCCGTGAATGCCGTGGCTTCTGCCGACCATAAGTGTGGATTTATGCTCAAATGCGCGCGTTTTTATGGCTTTTTTTAGCTCTTTTACATCGCTTAAAATTAAATCCATTGAATCTATGATTTGGAGGGCGTTTGCTGTATCTATACAATCGCTACTTGTCATACCATAATGGATAAATCGGCTTTCATCGCCTAAACTTTTGCTTAGGCTAGTTAAAAATGCTATCACATCGTGCTTTGTTGTTTTTTCTATTTCATCGATTTGTGCTACATCAAATTTTGCGTTTTTTTGTATTTTTTCGCAATCATCATCTGGGATTAAACCTAATTTATTCCAGGCTTTGATAGCAGCTAGTTCGACTTTTAACCAAGCATCGTATTTGGCTTGTTGCGTCCATTTGCTTTTCATTTCATCTCGTGCGTATCGTTCTACCATATTTACTCCTTGCTGTGTTTCGTGTGAAACAAAACTTCATTGCTTGTTTTATAAGACATTAAAATTTTAATGCTTCAAAAGCCTTAAACGCTTGTTATAAGCCATATAAACTTAAATTTTAATTACAGCCTTATTTAAAACGGCATAAAATTTATTAACATTATTTTAATTGTTCTAAGCGTTCTTTTTTGCTACCAATTTCTGTGATTTGTACGCCAAAATTACCATCTATTATCACCACTTCGCCAAGGGCCACTAGTTTATCTCCTATTAGCACTTCAAGCGGATCATTTGCTAGCTGATTTAGCTCGATTACTGAGCCTATATCCATAGACAGCACATCTTTTAAAAGCATTTTTTTAGAACCAATTCTCACGCGAATAGGTAAGCGCACATCCATTATAAGCCCGATATTTCGTATTTCATCGCCTAATTCTGCTTTATTTTGGCCTTGGGCTTGATTTTGGCTTGGATCAATGGCCCTTAAAAATGCCCTATCTACCGCAAAAGCCAAATGACCCATTATGCCATCAAGGCTTACGCTATACACAAAAATTTTATCAAATTCACTTAAATGTAATGGCTCATTTTGTCCTATAAATGCGATATTTTCAATTTCAAAATTTAATTTTGGTAAATCATTTTGGGCATTAAGAGCGGTGCTAATAGCAGATAAAATATTAGAAAAAATCTCTTTACACGCGTCTATTTCATCGTTTGTGATTTCTTCATTCATTGTAGGTTTTTCTTCGCCTAGCATTAAATCATTTATCGCTGTTACTAATAAAGGCGTTGCACAAATCCTTATTTTGCCCTCACCAGCATTTACTAACGCACTTATTACAGGCGGATTTATGCCAGTTTGAACCCTGGCTTCAAACTCGTTTGCTTCGCCTATTACAGGCGCTTTACCAGTTAGCCCTTCGATAGTAGAACTACTCTCAGAGCTAAAAATTTCTAAAAATTTATTCATCTTCATATTCTTCGCTTTCTTGCCCTTGCTCTTCATCATAGGCTTGGATTTTGGCTATTCTGTCTTCTTCATAGCTTTCTAAAATCGCCTTTATTTCATCTTTATCGGTTTTTATTAATTCTTCGATTTGTATGCTTTTATGATAGCGGTATAAGCCAACTTGTGCTAAAAAAACATCTTTTTTGTCTATGCTTACTATGGCTTTATCATCAGCACTTCTATTTAGTTTTAAAATATCGCCTGGTTTAAGCTCTAAGAATTCATGCACGCTAATATTTGTGCGTCCCAAAATAGCCTCATAAAGCACCTCAGCACGACCTACTAGTGTTTTTAGCTCTTTATTGCGTGATTTTTTAGCACTTGTTTCGCCTAGCATTACATCGCGGTTAGCAAGCTTTGAAAGTATAGGTTCAAGGTATATCACAGGATAGCAAAAGTTTATCATACCGCTACTTGCGCCTATGATTATCTCCATTACAGCCATAATTATAATTTCATTTTGGCTTACTACTTGAACGACATTTGGGCTTGATTCTTTGGCTTCTATATTTGGATACATATCAGTTACCATGCTCCAACTCTCGCGCAAGCGTTGCATCATAATGCGCAAAATCGCATCCAATAAATTTATTTCTATTTCGGTTAATTCACGATTGCTATCAAAACCATCGCCATTACCGCCTAGCAAGCGATCTATCATAGGAAAGGCTATGCTTGGGTTGATTTCTAGCACGCAATTACCATCAAGTGGTTTAATGCTAAATACATTAAAACTAGTAGGGCTTGGCAAGCTCATTAAAAACTCGCCATAAGTCATTTGATCTACGCTATGGAGCTTGATTTCTACGATAGAGCGCATAATTGATGAAATTTGGCTTGCTAGATTACGCGCTAATTTATCGTGTATGCCTTTAATGGCGCGAAGTTGCTCTTTGCTTACGCGATTTGGGCGTTTAAAATCATAGATGATGATTTGTTTATCATCGGGCAATTTAGATGATTTTTTTGATACTATCGTATCGCTATTTTGAGCCTCGTCATCATCTACAGCTTGTAAAAGAGCGTCTATTTCTTCTTGACTTAAAATATCTGCCATTAAAAGCCTAACCTTTCTCTAATTTTTAAAATAAGTTGTTTGTTAATTTGTGAAATGCGCGATTGTGTGATATGTAAAATTTCGCTAATTTCACGCAAATTTAATTCTTCAAAATAATAAAGCTGTAAAATTTGCTGTTCTTTTGGTTTAAATTCTTTTAAAATTTCTTTAATTTTTTCAATCAATTCATCTTTTTCTATGCTTTCAAGCACGCTGTTTTTATTTGATGTGCCTAAATAACTATATTGCTCATCAAGCGGTAAAAGCATTGTTATTTCATTCATAGCGCGCGCATCGCGTATTTGTTTTATGTCTAGGTTTAGCTTTTTGGCTAGCCATTCATCGCTTGGTTCTTCTTCGTGTTCGTTAAAATAACTATTTATGGCTTCGTTTATTTGCTTTATTAATTTTCTATCGCCCCTGCTTAGCACATCAAGCCCGCGCAAAAAATCTAGCATCGCGCCATATACACGCGTTCTAGCATAGCCCCAAAAATTATCATTTATTTCTTTATCATATGAGCGCGAGAGCTTTACCATAGCCGTTACGCCAGCGCCTATTAAATCATTTAGCTCCACGCAAGCTGGCAGGCGAGATTTTAACCGCAAAGCAAGCCCGCGTAAGGCCGGCATATAATTTAGCACCAAATCATCTTGGCTTTTTTTAATTTCGCTTTTGTAAATATCAAGCTGCTTGCGCTTTTGTTCGTTCATTATTTTTAACGCCCTTTTTGCGTTTTAAAGTGCTTTTAGGCACTAATTTTTCGCGTTTAATTTCTATTATTGCATCCATTCTTCTTTCTCTATCGTTTAATTCATCGATTAAATAATCGTTTATTTCTTCATATCGTTCTTTATCAAAGCACCACATAGCCTTTTTGCCAGTTTCTATGTAATTCATAATTATAATATGTATAATTAAGTAAAAAATAAAAGTAATTAAAAACGCATATATTAGCATTTGCGAAGCAGATAAATCAGCTATAACGATAAAAGCAAGACTTACAAAAAAACCGCAAGCTGTAAAAAAACCTACGAAATTATCAGTATTCATTCTTTACCTTTATTTAAATTTTAATTGTATTTTACAGGCAAATTAGCTAGAAAACATTAAAATTTTAATCTAAGAACCATTAGCTAATTGCTTAAAAAATCCTGTAAAACTTTTGCCATTTATCCCTTTAAGCACTTTTTGTTCCATAGCAGCTAAAAGACCATCTGCAATGCTTTTTAAGCCTATACAAGGCTGCGCATCTGGTGCTTCATCGCTAAAAAGAGCACGGTTTTTAATGCTTTTAGTTATTGTATTATCGCGCAGTATATAGCCTAAAAATTCTAACTCTAAACTTTGTATATTGCGCTTTGCTACATTTTGGATTGTGTTAAAAATTTTAAGTGCCTCATCTTCGTTTTTAGCAAAATTTACTATCATAAAAACACGCTTTTTATCCGCACAACTTGTTTTAAGCACAGCATAAGCGTCAGTAATTGCGGCAGGATCTGGCGTGGTAACTACGATTATTTCATCGCTTGCGCCTAAAAATGTTTGCGTGCTAGGTCCTATGCCAGCGCCTGTGTCTATTACCAAAAAATCAGCTTCATTTAAAATTTGCGCATCATTTATAAACTTATCAAATAAATAATTATCATTAAACTTAAAAATATCTGCGCCACTTTCGCCAGGCACTAAGTATAAATTTTGTTTTACTTCAACGATAATATCGCTAAACTCGCATTCTCCGCGCATAACATTTAATAAATTTTTATTAGCTCGCACATTTAAAAGCACATCAAGATTTGCTAAACCTATATCAGCATCAAAAAGCACTACTTTATAGCCATTTTTTGCTAAGATATTTGCTAAATTTGCGCTTATTGCGCTTTTGCCAACGCCACCTTTGCCACTAGTGATTGCGATGGCGTGAGTGTTTGGCTTTTGCGCGCTATTTGCTAGTAAAGAGCGTAATTTACTTGCTTGATCCATTGCCAAGTCCTTCTAATACGCATTTAACCAAGCGTGTATTTTCGGCTATTTCAATATCATCTGGGACATTTTGTCCTATTGAAAAAAAGTTGATGGGCGTGTTTGTTTCATAAACCAAAGAAAAAATATTACCAAGAATTTTAGTTTCATCTAGCTTTGTGATAATCAAAGAATCAATATTCATAATAGAAAAACTTTCGTAAATTTCAAGTAAATCTTCTGTTTTGGTGCTAGCACTTAGCACTAATTGCACATCAATATCGGCCCCGCTACCAATTAAAATTTCTTTTAAATTCGCTAGTTTTTGCGTATCATACTGGCTTGAGCCGACAGTATCTACTAAAATCAAATCACAATCACTAAGCAAAGAAAGCGCTGATTTAAACTCGTCTATATTTATGGCTTCAATCATTCGCATTCTCATAACTTGTGCGTATTGTGCTAGCTGCTCTACTGCGCCTATGCGGTAATTATCTAGCGTGATAATGCCAGTTTTTAGCCTTTTTTGTCCGCCATAAGCGTATTTGTAAGCTAGTTTGCTTAAAGTGGTGGTTTTGCCCACGCCAGTTGGGCCAACTAACATCATAATGCGTTGTTTATTTGCTATATCGTGTGTTTTTTTGCGTGGTAGCATTTTTTCAAGCAAAAAATAAAAATACCTCTCTACTGCTGCTGGGTTACTAATCATTTTGCTTGGCATATTGGCGATTGTAACCTCCATTATTTGTTTTAAATGCTCGCTTTTCATACCACTGCTTGCGGCTTTTTTATAAATGGTAGCAAATTCTCGTGGTATATTTATATCGCCTCTATTTGTAGCGCCATCTTTCCACATCGCATCAGCTATTAGCAAGAGCTGATCGCCTAATTTATCAACCTTTTTTTCTAAATCTTTTTGCATATTTTTCATTTTTTCATCGTAATCATTTGTGCTTGCTGGCGTGATATTTGCTAATTGTGCTATTTGCTCTGCTGTTTTAGAAAAGCTAAGTGCGATGTCTTCATCGTCTTTGGCTTTTTTTGTGTCGCTAGGACTAGCGTTTAAGTTTGCGCCAGAAAAATTATTTTGCTTTTTGCCTAGATTTGTGTAGGCTTGGATTTGGCGTTTGATGGCGTTTTTGCGCTCTTGCTCATTTAGCGGGTCTGTGAAATTTTGATTATTAAAATTTTGAATAACATTTGAAAAATTCGTATTTTTGGCATCTTTTGTTTTGGCATTTGAAATTTCATTTTCGATGGTAAAGTTTTGCTCATTTAGCACGCTTTTTAAGGGTTCATCGTTTTTTTCTTCTCGCCCGACTATTATTTCATAAATCGCTTTTTGATTTAGCGTTTTAGGGCGGATTTGTTTGGTGGCTTCTAGCGTTAGATCCTCGCCTAGCTCGTCTTTTGCTTTTTGTAAGGCAAGCGCAGGCGATTCACCAGTAAAAGAATAATGCTTAATCATAAAATTTCTCCTATCAATGCCAAAGGTAAAATCACGCTAAGGCGCGCGTGTGCTTGTGGGTGGGGCAAGCGCAGGCGTTGGCTTTGTTTAGTTTTTGCGCTAAAATTTACCAAATCAATATCTAGCGTGCGCGGAGCATTTTTAAAGCTTCGTTTTCTACCAAATTTTTTTTCATAATTTTGCATAATTTTTAAAATCTCCCCAGCATAAAGCGAAGTTTTTAGCTTTAAAATGGCATTTAAAAAATCAGCCTGCTCTGTGTAGCCAAATGCCGCATTTTTGATAATTGGTGAGCTTTTAAGCACAAAAAAGCGTTTGTCTTTCATTAAGGCAAAATATAAATTATTAAAACGCTTGATTATTTGCGCTTTCGAGCCGATGTTGCCACCTATGCTAAGCGTTATTTCATATTTATAATTTTTATTATTTTGCTTTATTTTTGGATAAAAGCGCGATTTTATTAAGCATCGCACACCTTTACAATACATATTCATTTGCTTGCCATTTTAGCTATAAATTTTGTCATTTTAGCATATAAAGCAGTGATTTTAAAATTTATCTTTTTGCCAAAGCTACTATTACAAAACGCAAATTTTAATCAAAATATCTCGCAGCCGTTTTTTGTAACCACTACGACATCCTCGATTCTTACTCCAAATTCCCCCTCAAAATAAATCCCAGGCTCAATGCTAAAAACCATACCCTCTTTTAATATCTCGGTGCTTGATTGATTAATGCGCGGTAATTCGTGTATATCAAGCCCTACGCCATGCCCCGTGCTATGAAAAAAATTTTTGCCATATCCTGCTTTTTGTATCACAGATCTCGCCTTAGCATCAATATCGCAAGCCAAAACGCCAGGTTTGACCGCATTTATCGCGGCTTGCTGGGCTTGTAGAACTATTTGATAAATTTCATTTTTTTTGCTGTCTTTGAACTTTTGGGTTTTGCTCATTTGCATTTTTTGGCTTAATTCAAGGGTTCTGGTGCGATCGCTACAATACCTTTGATAGCGTATGCCAGCATCTAGCAAAAATAAATCTCCCTTTTTGGCAATAATTTGCTCAGGCAAAGCGTGCGCTTTGGCAGCGTTTGCATTAAAAGCCGTAATAGGCGCAAAACTAAGCCCTAATTGGCCATGTTTTTGTAAAATTTGCGCGCTTAAAAAATTTAATTTTTGCTCGCTAATTTTTTCTTTATTTGCGATTATTTTGGATAGTTTTTTTGCTATTTTATTAAAGCCTTTTGCGCCCAATTTTGCCGCTTTTTTTAAAATTTCAATTTCATCGGCATTTTTGATTATGCGTTTTTTTTGAGAAAAATTATGCGCAAAATCTAGGCTAAAATACATATCGCGTGTTAAATCTTTTAGGCTTTGATAGCTAAAATCAGCCGGATCTAGGCTGAGTTTTTTAGGGGCTAATTTGCGCAATAATAATCTTGCCTCTTTGATTAAAGAAGTTTGTGCAACGATTAAATGCGTATTTTTTAAGTGACTTTTTGCTTCGATGCCATATCTTGCATCTGTTATAAAAAATTGTTCATCGCCAGCTTTAATGAATATTTCATTATCGCAGCTATAACCGCATTCATAATAAACGGCATTTTCATTTTGGAGTATGAAATTTTGCATTTAGGCTTGTTGTGTCTTTCTTGCGGCTTTTGCGGCTTTTATTTGGTTGAAAATTTCTATCATAGAAATAATTGCTATATGATAGCCTAATGGGCCAAAACCTGCTATTACGCCAGTAGCTGCTGGTGCGGTCATGCTTTTAGAGCGAAATTCCTCTCTTGCGTGGATATTTGATATATGCACCTCAATAGTAGGTAGCCTTACGGCACTAAGTGCGTCTAAAATAGCAATAGAAGTATGCGTAAATGCGGCAGGATTTATAATAATACCATCTACCTTGCCTAAACATTCTTGGATTTTATCGACAATCTCGCCTTCGTAATTGCTTTGAAAAAATTCTATTTCATGGCCTGCGGCATCGGCTACTTTTTTCATATTATCGTGGATATCATCCATACTCATAACGCCATATATCGATGGATCGCGCTTTCCTAGCATATTGATATTTGGACCTTGAATTACTCTAATTTTCATTTTTTTTAGCTCCTAATCTAAAATAAATCGCATATTTTACAAAAAAATTTCTAAATTTTTGCTACAATTTTGTTATTTTTAATTTTAAAGGGTTTGTTTATGAAAGTATTGGTGCCAAAGTATATTATAACTTGTGATGATGATTTTAGGATTTTGCAAGACCACGCGATTTTGTTTGACACTCACATTGAAAAATTAATCCCGCTTAAAGAATTGTCAATTAGCCCAAATGATGAAATAATCTCAGTGCCAAATTATGTAGCATTGCCAGCATTTATCAATACACACACTCATTTAGAATTTAGCATAAATAAAGCTAGATTAAAATACGGCGATTTTATTTCTTGGCTTGGTAGCGTTTTAGCCCAAAGAGAAGCCTTGCTAAAAAAGCTAAATAAAGGCGTGATAAGACGGGCTTTAAAAAGTATGCTAGAAAGTGGAGTTGGCACGGTTGGTGAAATTTCAAGTTTTGGTGAGGATTTAAGCGTGCTGGCTAAAAGCGAAGCTAGAACTGTGTTTTTTACTGAAATTTTAGGCGCGAAAGAAAACGAAATAGAAAAAAATTGGGCTGAGTTTTTAACGCGTTTTAAAGAAGCAAAAATTCATAAAAGCGAACTTTTTACCCCAGCAATTAGCGTGCATTCACCGTATTCTACGCATCCTGAACTTTTAGGGCGCGCCGTAAAATTGGCAAAAAGCGAAAACACGCTAGTTAGCACGCATTTTTTAGAAAGCAAGGCTGAAAAAATCTGGCTCGAAGATGAAAGCGGAGATTTTAAAAAATGGCTTTCTAGTTTTAGCCATGAATCTAAGCCATTTTATACAGCAAAATCATTTTTATCAGCTTTTGATAAAGAAACTACGATTTTTGCGCATTGTTTGTATGCTAGGGATTATTTTGAGGATATTTTGCACATTGCGCATTGTCCGCGTTCAAATCGCTTGCTCGATGGCTTCACGCTTGATATTAAAAACGCCTCCAAGCACGCAAATATAACGCTTGGCACCGATGGTATGAGTTCAAATTTTAGTTTAAATATTTGGGACGAGATGCGGGCTGCGCTATTTACACATAGAAGTTCTATAAATACTCTTTCAAAAGATTTGTTAATGATGGCTACAAGAAACGGAGCAAAGGCTCTGCGCCTTGATAACGGCATAATCACAAAAGGCGCGCCAGCTGATATAGCTGTGGCGATTTTGCCAAAAGGTAGCGATATCAAACAGCTCCCGCTTGATATGATTTTGCATTCATCGTTAGTTTCGCATTTATTTGTAAATGGAAAAAATGTCAATTTACACAAAGAAAAGAAAGAATAAACTTAATTTTGGCATTAATTTTTTTGTATCAAGCAACGCCTGTTTTAACGGGCGTCTAGCTATTTATAACTCATTTAAAATTTTTTATTTAAAACTTATAAATTAATTTAGTAGAAAATCTTGTAAATTTTATGTGTTTAAAATTTTAAATTATTTTTTTGAGTTAGGCATAATTCTTAGAAATTTTAAAAAGAAATTTTAATTCACTGCCAGGGCCAGCCGTTGTTAGCCCCGCGCGGGCTAAGCCAACAAAAAATTTTAAAATTTAAGAAATTTTAAAAAGAAATTTTAAAAAGAAATTTTAAAAAGAAATTTTAAAAAGAAATTTTAAAAAGAAATTTTAAAAAGAAATTTTAAAAAGAAATTTTAAAAAGAAATTTTAAAAAGAAATTTTAAAAAGAAATTTTAAAAAGAAATTTTAAAAAGAAATTTTAAAAAGATTAAAATTTTAAGCTAGCGCACCTAGCAAAGGCGCGCTAAAAAGAGCTTACCAAACGGTACAAAGTATTTCGCCGCCAACGCCTTCTTTATGGGCATCGTCATTGCTTAAAACGCCCTTATTTGTGCTTACGATGATTGTACCGTAGCCATTTTTGAAGCGTTTTATTTCATCTTTGCCTTTATATACGCGGCGTCCTGGCTTTGAGATGCGTTTAAGTTCATTGATTACGCTTTTGCCAGTTTCATCGTATTTAAGCACTACATTTATAAATTTTTTGTTATCTTCACTAACTACATTATAGCTTTCTACATAGCCTTTTTGCTCTAAAATTTTAAGTGTAGCTTCTACGACATTAGAGTGTAAAAGCTTTGTAGTATCTAGTTTGCGAAGGGCTGCATTGCGGATGCGAGTTAGCGCATCTGAGATTAAATCATTCATTATCTGTCCTTACCAACTTGCTTTTTTAAGGCCTGGGATTAGACCTTCATTAGCCATTTTTCTTAGGCACACACGACAAATTCCAAAGTCGCGATACACTGAATGCGGACGCCCGCAAATATTGCATCTAGTGTATTTGCGGCTTGAAAATTTAGCTGGGCGTGCCGCTTTTGCTATCATTGATTTTTTTGCCATTTTACTTTCCTTTTGCAAATGGTAGGCCCAAAAGCTCTAATAGCTTCATTGCCTGTTTATCGTCTTGTGCGGTGGTTACTATGGTTATATTCATACCATGAGTGCGGATGATTTGATCATATACTACTTCTGGGAACATTAGCTGTTCTGTTAGGCCAAAGTTATAATTACCGCGCCCATCAAAGCCATTTCTTGGCAAGCCTCTAAAATCCTTAACGCGTGGCAAAGCAATGCTTATTAGCTTATCAAGAAAAACGAACATTTGTTCTTTTCTAAGCGTTACTTTAATGCCCACAGGGAAGCCCTCGCGCACCTTAAAGCCCGCTACTGATTTTTTAGCATTGGTTATAACGGCTTTTTGTCCTGCTATTAGCGAGATAGTATCAGCCATATTTTGTAATGTTTTTTGATCTTTTGCTAATTCGCCTGCGCCAACGCTTATTACTACTTTTTCTAAGGCCGGTATTAGCATAGGATTCTTAATCCCAAACTCACTGCTTAAAGCTGGGCGAGCGCCGTCTTTATATTTTTGTTGTAATCTTGCTTGAAATCCCATCTCTTAGCCCTCTACTTTTGCTACATTTGAAATATCAATAGCCACTTCTTTATTCACAAAGCCACCATTTTGATATTTTTCACTAGGTTTTACAGCTTTTTTAGCTAGGTTTATGCCTTCGCAAATCACCTTATGCTCTTTTGGTAAAACAGCTAAAATTTTACTGATCTTGCCTTTATCATCACCAGCGATAATCTTAACACTATCGCCTTTTTTTAGTTTAAATTTTACTGCCATTATAAAACCTCCGGTGCCAATGAGACAATTTTCATAAAATTTGCATAGCGCACTTCACGACCAACTGGCCCAAAAATACGAGTGCCAATAGGTTCGCGTTTTGCATCTAAAATCACAGCCGCATTTTCATCAAAGCGAATAAGCGCGCCATCTGCTCTTTGAACTTCTTTTTTAGTGCGAACTACCACAGCCTTTACTACTTGACCTTTTTTAACCTTGCCATTTGGTAAGGCCTTTTTTACAGAGCATACGATTACATCGCCTAGGCTTGCGTAGCGGCGTTTGCTACCACCTAAAACCTTTATGCACATTAATTCTTTTGCTCCGCTATTATCAGCTACTGCTAGTCTTGTAAAACTTTGTATCATTATTCAACTCCTGTTTTCAAAACTGCTTTTAGGCGGAATTTTTTGCGTGCGCTTAATGGGCGGCATTCTATTGCTGCTATTGTATCGCCTATTTTTAGCTCGTTTTTTTCATCATGAACTATGTATTTTTTAAATCTTTTTACAAATTTATGGTATCTTGGGTGCATAACCTTGCGCTCTACTAGCACAGTAGCGCTTTTATCGCCTGCGCGTGCTACGACAAGACCTTGAATTTGTCTTTTCATTTCTACTGCCATTTTCTATCCTTTACTTAGTTAGAGAAATCGCAGTATTGATCTTTGCGATGTCTTTGCGAGCATCACGAATCTCATTTGGATTAGTTAGCTGCATTGTTTTAAGCTTTTGTTTAAGGGTAAATAAAAGCACCTTTTTTTCTTTTAGTAGCGTGTTTAACTCAGCCACGCTTTTATCTTTTAACTCAGTATATTTCATTTTCGCTCTGCCTTGTTATAAACTTAGTTTTAAAAGGTAGCTTATGCATAGCGATGGTTAGCGCTTCTCTTGCTAGCTCTTCGCTAACGCCTGCTAGCTCAAATATAATCCTGCCCGGTTTTATATTCATAACCCACTCTTCTACTCCACCTTTACCTTTACCCATACGAGTTTCTAGTGGTTTTTTGGTGATAGGTTTATCAGGAAATACTCTAATCCAAGATTTTGCTTGTCTTTTGGTATGACGAGTAAAAGCTTGGCGAGCTGATTCTATTTGGCGAGAGTTAATGCGACCAGCCTCAATAGCTTTAAGTGCAAAATCGCCAAGGGCTAAGGTATTTGCGTTATTTGCATAACCGCGATTGCGCCCTTTCATCATTTTGCGAAATTTTGTTCTTTTTGGTTGTAGCATTATTTGCTCCTTCTAGTGCGTCTTGGGCGTTTTGGTGTAGCATCTTCGCTTTTTTCTGCTTGAATGCCTTTTTGTAAAATTTCACCCTTGAAAATCCATACTTTTATGCCTATATTGCCATAAGTTGTATGCGCCTCAGCAAAACCATAATCAATCTTAGCGCGTAAAGTATGTAGTGGCACGCGTCCTTCAAGATACCATTCAGTTCTAGCCATTTCAGCTCCGCCTAAACGACCTGCAACGCTTACTTTTATACCCTTAGCACCTGCTTTTTGTGCGCCTTGGATTACCTTTTTCATAGCACGGCGAAAAGCCACGCGGCGTTCTAATTGCATAGCTACATTTTCGGCTGCTAGCTGAGCAGAGCTACCTGCGCGGCGCTCTTCTTTTATATTGATTGCTACATCTTTATTTACTAGCTTTACTACATCTGCGCGTAAATTTTCAATCTCGCCACCTTTTTTGCCGATAATCACGCCAGGTCTTGCTGCTACTACTGTTACGCGGATTTTTTTAGCTGTGCGCTCTACTAGGATTTGTGAAATTCCAGCATAATATAATTTTGCTTTTAGGAATTTTCTAATCTTATAATCCTCAGCAATACCATCAGCTAAGCTAGACTTAGCAGGAAACCAGCGAGATTCCCAGTTTCTATTTATACCTAATCTTAGGCCTATTGGATTAACTTTTTGTCCCATTTTATGCTTCCTTACTATTAGCTTTAGATACTTCTACTAGGATATGGCTAGTAGGTTTGCGGATTCTACTAGCAGATCCTCTGGCTCTTGGGCGAAATCTTTTTAATACAGGACCAGCATCCACGCGACAACTTTTAACTATTACCTCTTCTGGTTCAAAGCCACCATTTGCTACGGCTGAGCTAATGGCAGTGGCTATGTATTTAGCACCACGATTTGGCATAAAGCTTAGGCTTGCAAGGGCAAGTTCAGCATTCATGCCTTGAACCTCTCTTGCTATTAAGCGCGCCTTTGTTGGAGATAAGCGAACAAATTTTATTATAGATTTACTCATTGCCTACCCCTTACTTACCAATTTTCTTTTGCACTGAGCCTTTATGGCCTTTAAAAGTGCGTGTAGGTGCAAATTCGCCAAGCTTGTATCCTATGTGATTTTCTGTAATATACACAGGGATAAAATTTTTGCCATTATGCACATTAAATGTTAGCCCTATCATATCAGGCACTATGGTGCTTCGTCTTGACCAAGTTTTGATAGGTTTGTTGTCGTTAGCCTTTTTAGCGGCTAGAACTTTTTTCATCACATGGCCGTCTACAAATGGACCTTTTTTCAATGATCTAGCCATCTATTTGCCCTTTCTTCTTGAAATTATTAGCTTATCGCTCGCTTTTTTACGGCGAGTTTTTGCGCCTTTGGTTGGTTTGCCCCAAGGAGTTACTGGGTGGCGTCCTGAGTTTTTCTTGCCTTCACCACCGCCGTGTGGGTGATCTACTGGGTTCATCGCTGAGCCACGAGTTTGTGGGCGAATTCCGCGGTAGCGATTGCGTCCAGCCTTGCCTATTGTTACATTTGCCCATTCTTCATTATCTACTACGCCAATTGTAGCCATACATTCAGCTAATACTTGACGCATTTCACCACTTGGTAAGCGCAAGATTACATATTTTTCTTCTTTACCCATTAGCTGTGCATAACCGCCTGCTGAGCGTGCTATTTGAGCGCCTTTACCAGGTTTTAATTCTATATTATGCACGATGGTACCTACTGGAATGCTTTTTAGTTTCATAGCATTACCTGGTTTAATATCAAGTCCTGCTTGGCTAGCACTTACCATATCGCCTACATTCAAGCCACTTGGGTGGATAATGTAGCGTTTTTCGCCATCAAGATAAGACAATAAAGCTATACGACAATTTCTATTTGGATCGTATTCAATGGCTTCTACCTTTGCTGGAACATCGTATTTTTTGCGTTTAAAATCAATTATACGATATAGTTTTTTAGCGCCAGCTTCTTTGTGGCGGCTTGTTATTCTGCCGTTATTGTTGCGTCCTGCAGTAGCTGGTAGTTTAACTAGCAAAGAACGCACGCTTGGTTTTGCTGTGATATTTTCGCTAGAAATACCTGTCATAAATCTCCTGCTTGGAGTGTATGGTTTGTATGATTTTATCGCCATTTTATGCCTCCTGGTTAGCTAGACTTACGCCCTCAGGCAAGGTTACATAGAATTTCTTAAAATCATCTCGCACACCAGCCCTACCTCTAAAACGCTTAACTTTTCCGTCCATTCTTAAAGAATTGACTTTAAGTGGCGTTACACCAAAATATTGTTTTAATACCTCTTTTAACCCGTTTTTTGTAACGCGCGGTGATGTTTGTATAACAACCACGCCATTTTCTTGTAAGCTTAGGGTTTTTTCTGTATAAAGTATAGATTTGATATCTGTTATATCTGCCATCTTAGCCCTCTTTTATAATTGATTCTAGCGCTGATTTTTCGGCTATTACTGCGCCATACACAGCTACTAAATAGGCATTTACCTCGCTTGCATCTACCACATAGCAATTTTGTAAATTTCTAAATGCTAGTAAGGTGCTAGCTTCTAGGCTATTTAAGATAATTAGCGCATCACGCACGCCTGCTGTTTTAATCATAGCGGCCGCATCTTTTGTTTTGCCACTTTCTATTTTAATGCTTTCAAGCGCAAAAAGCTTGCCGTTTGTGGCTTTTTCATTTAAAGCAAATTCCAAAGCAAGGCGTTTTTGTTTTTTATTGATTTTTTGGTTGTAGTTTCTATCGCTTTTAGGACCAAAAGCTACTGCTCCGCCTACCCATACAGGTGTGCGAGTTGAGCCTGCTCTTGCTCCGCCACGACCTTTTTGACGCCATGGTTTTTTGCCACCACCGCTGATTGTTGAGCGAGATTTAGTGTGTGCTGTGTTTGAGCGAATGCTAGCAAGATAGCTTTTTACATATAGATATAAATTGTGTGAGTTTATTTTCTCGTAGCTATCAGGCAAGGCTAACTCACCGCTAGGTTGAAATTTCTCGTTTAATACTGAAATTTTACTCATTTTACCACCTTTATACGACCCATAGCGCCATTAAATCCTGGCACAGAGCCTTTTAGCACTAAAACGCCATTAGCTTCATCAAAGCTTACTATTTCGTTTTTAACGCTAGTTTTTTCATTGCCATAATGTCCTGCCATTTTCATACCAGGTTGAACGCGTCCTGGCCATTCGCAGTTACCAATAGAGCCTGGGCGTCTATGAAAGCGTGAGCCGTGGCTTTTTGGACCACCAGCAAAACCATGGCGTTTAATTACGCCAGAAAAACCGCGTCCTTTTGTATTAAAATTTACTTTTAAAATTTTAGCCTCTTTTAGCGGGCTTACATCTACATCGCTGCCAGCTTCGCTATTAGCCACGCTTAGAGTCGCAAAGCTATTAAATTCTTTGCTTAGGCCATATTTGGCTTGTTGGCCACTGATTGCTTTATTTGATGCTTTTGTGTGAGCATAAGCTACGATGGCACGCCCATTTTCACCAAGAGCGCAAACCTTTGCTGGTATTACTTTTATCAAAGTAACTGGCACGCTAGGCAAACCGATCGTTCGGCTCATACCGATTTTTTCAACTATATATTCCATATTTTACCACCTTATTTATTGCCAAGTGCGCGCACTTCTACATTCACCTCAGGCGCAAGGTCAAGCTTGGTTAGGCTATCTACGGTATCTGGCGTAGCTGCTAGTATATCAAGCATACGGCCGTGAATTCTCATCTCAAACTGCTCGCGGCTGTCTTTATTGATGTGTGGAGATTTTAGCACTGTGTAGCGTTTAAGCTTAGTAGGCATTGGTATAGGTCCGCGGATATCAGCACCAGTCCTGCGAACTGCATCGACTATGGCACTTACTGTGCGGTCCAAAACGCGGTGGTCATAGGCTTTAAGTTTTAGCCTTATTCTTTCCATGAATTGTCCTTTAAAATAACTTGTCATTGGCGGGTTTGGATTTGCAAATGACGCTTTATTTGTCTTTATTGCCAGAGGCGCACTTGCGCTTGGTCTGCAAATAAAGGGCGTGATTATATCAAAAAAATTTTAAATTACAAGAGATTTTGCGCTTTTTACTAAAATTTCTAAGAATTTTATCCTTATAAAAAGGACAAAATTTTAAAATTTTAAGTGGTAAATTTTAAATGAAATAAAATTTTGAATTATTTTATTTAAAATTTAATTATGAGATTTGCCAAAATATTTTATTAAAATTTGCGCTTGCAAGCAGCTAAGAGCTAATGAAATGCTTTATAATAAGATTTATTTTAAGTGGATTATTAAAATAAGAAGTATCAAAAAGCTTTGATACTTCTTTTGAAATTTGCTTTTGGCGCTAAATTTTATAATTTATTAAAATTTAAAGGCTTTGTTTAATCTCTATGTTTTTGATTTTGTCGCCTTGTTTTAGCTTATCAAGCACTTTAAAGCTTTGTTCGCCTTCTAAATCGCCAAAGATTGTATGAACGCCATCAAGGTGAGGTTGTGCCTCAAAACAAATGAAAAATTGCGAACCGCCAGTATCGCGCCCAGCGTGCGCCATAGATAAAGTCCCGCGCTTATGGCAAAGGCCTTGATTATCGCATTCACAAGCTATTCGCCAGCCTGGACCCCCGCGCCCATCGCCATTAGGACAGCCACCTTGTGCTACAAAGCCGGCAATTACGCGGTGAAAGCTTAATCCATCATAAAAGCCAGATTTTGCTAAATGCACGAAATTACTAACAGCTTGGGGGGCTTTGCTTGCGTGTAAGGCTACATTCATTATGCCTTTATCTGTGGTGATTATGGCAAATTTACATTTTTCAAGTTCGGCTTGGTTGATTTGGTAAATTTTAAGTTTTTCCATTTTTGTCCTTATTCTATATTTGTATAAACGGCTTGGACATCATCGTCATCTTCAAGCTTATCAAGCAGTTTTTCAAGCTCGCTCATTTGCGCATCATCAAGCGTGATAGTCGTATTTGGCAGGTATTCGAGCGTGCCTTTTTTAATTTGGATATTTAAAGCTTCAAGCGCATTTGAAAGCGTCCCAAAGCTTGTATAATCGCCAATTATTTTTAATTGATTATCTTGTGCTTGTAAATCCTCAAGCCCTGCATCAATCAAGCCTAATTCTAGCTCATCAATATCGCCAGCATAATTATCCACGCAAAAAACAGCCTTGCGCGCGAACATAAAATTAAGCGAGCCACTTGGCAGCATTTCTCCGCCGTTTTTATTAAAAATGGCTTTTATGTTTGCTACTGTGCGCGTAGGGTTATCGGTTGCGGTTTCAACGATGATTTGGACGCCGTTTGCTGCCTTGCCATCATAAAAAATCGTTTTAATATCTGCGCTATCTTTGCCGTTTGCTCTTTTAATGGCTGCGTCAATGTTGTCTTTTGGCATATTTTGCGCTTTTGCCGTCATTATTGCGGTGCGAAGTTTTGGGTTCATATCAGGATCGCAGCCACCTTCTTTTGCTGCTATGGTGATTGCCTTGCCAAGCTTTGGAAATAGCTTACTCATTTTATCCCATCTTGCTTCTTTGCTTGCCCTTCGGTATTCAAAAGCTCGTCCCATTTGTATCCTTTGTGAAAAATAAAGCGCCGATTATAGCAAATTTTAATGATTTTAAGCCAAAAAATTATGCTAGAAATTTTAATAAAACGCGCTAAATTAAGCAAAAATATTAAAAAGCACCGTTGCTATTGTAAGCACTCCAAAAAGCGCAATAAAAATATCTGCTAAGATATTGCGGTATTTTCTAAGTCTTTTAACCTTATAAAAACCAAGCACAGGCAATAAAAATAAAATCATCGCTATTACAGGGCCAGTAAGAGTGTCTATAATGCCTAAAATGCTAGGATTAAAATAAGAGCTAACAAGCATAAGCAAATAAAAGCCAAGCCCAGAGAAAAAGGCGATTTTACGCTTGTTTGGCGGTCTTTCGTGTGTGATTTTACAGAGCTTGAAAATTATTCCATTTAGTCCTTCTTTTGCTCCAAAATAATGCCCAAAAAAGCTAGTAGAAATAGCCAAAACCGCAATTAATGGCGCAAGAATGCCCATTAGCGGATTATTTAATTTGTTGGCAAAATAGCTAACGATTGGGATATTTTGCTCTTTTGCTAGGGCTAAATCAGCAGGGCTTAGGCTCATCACGCAAGAAAACACAAAAAACATCGTAAAAAAGAGCAACAAACCAGCATTACAAAATAAAATTCGCCTTGATTTTTCATCTTGATGTGCTTTGCCATAATGTCGTTCCATACTTTGCGAAAAGGTCGAAATAGCTGGCGTATGCTCAAAAGCAAAGGCTAAAATCGGCAAGGCAAAAATAATAGTGTGGCTAAAATCTTTAAAATTTGGCAAATAAGAAAAATTAGAATAATCCCAAAATTGAGTTAAATATAAAGAAAATAAAAGCAAAATAACACACAGCGGATACACCAGCCACTCACACACTCTAATAACTAAATCCTCGTGAAAAACCATAACAAGCATAAGAGCTGAAATAAGCACCAAAACAACCACTAAACGATTAATATTTTCTAAGCCCATTTGATTGTTAAGAAAGCTTATTGTGGTATTTGTGATGCCTACACCATACATAATACAAGCTGGAAAAAAGGCAAAAAAATACAAAATTGTGATTATAAAGCCGATTTTAAAGCCAAAGTAATGCTCGCTAACATCGCTAATATCGCCTTTTTGTCCAGCACAAAATCTAGCAAGTCCTAAATGGCTAAGATAAGTCATAGGAAAGGCTAAAAGCGCCATCACAAAAACAGGATAAATCCCAGCAACGCCCGCTTTTATCGGCAAAAATAAAATTCCAGCTCCCACAGCAGTGCCAAAAAGCGACATCATCCATCTAAGATCATAAAAATTGATTTTTTTATCCATAAAGCGCGCCTGTTTTAAATTAAAATTTTAATTGTAGCTAAAAAAGGCTAGTTGTGTGAAATTTTATTTTTAATAAAATTTTAAAGTTTAAAATTTTATTAATTTAAGATTTAAAATCTGCGCATTATAATTTTAAAATTACAAAGGATTGAAAATGATTTTTGAGGTAGCAAATATCGAGTGCCAAAACTGCGCTAATACCATTAAAAACGCGCTTTGTGATAATTTTGGCGATATTAGTATAGATTTTAGCTTTAATCCGCGCCGTTTAAGCGTAGAGCTAAAAGATGATGAAATTAAGGCTTTTAAAGATGCTTTGAGCGATTTGGGTTTTGAGGTGCTTGGGCAAATCAAGCCTTAATTTAAAATTTTAAAATGAAAAAACTCCGCTTAAATATCACTGGTATGTCTTGTGTAAATTGCGCAAACGCCATAACTCGCGCCACTTCAAAGCTTGATGGCATTAAAAGCGCAAAGGTTAGCCTTGCTGATAATAGCGCGCTTTTTGAGATAGAAAAAGGGCGCGATATTGATGAATTACAAAAAATAATTAAAGCAAAAATTAAAAAATTAGGCTATGGCGTTTGTAATGATTACTTAGAACTTGCAAAAGCAGAGCAAAACGCGATAAAATCACTACTTTATAAACTTATAGCAAGCGTGATTTTAGCTTGTGTGGTGATGTATTGTAGTCATATTTTGGGTTTTTATGCTGGTTTGGTTGCTTTTTTGGCTTGTTCGCTAAGCGTGTTTTGGTGTGGTTTTGGCTTTTTAAAGCACGCGTTTTTAGGCATTAGGGCTAAAAACTATGATATGAATGTGCTTGTTAGCCTTAGTGTGCTTTGTGCTTATTTTTATTCTGCTTTTGTGTTTTTTGTGCCTGAAATTTTTGCTGAAAATATGCGTTATTTGTATTTTGATAGCCCTACGATGATTATAGCCTTTGTGCTTTTTGGTAAATTTTTAGAAGCTAATTCAAAACAAAAAGCCAAAGATTTTTTAAAAACCTTAATGGATTTAAGCCCTAGAACTGCCATTTTAATAGGTGCTGACGGCAAAGAAAAAATAATTGATGTAAAAGAGCTAAAAATAGGCGATGTCGTAAGCGTAAAAAGCGGCTTTAATATCCCAAGTGATGGGCAAATAATAAGCGGTGGGGCGCAAATTGATGAAAGTTCTATCACAGGTGAGAGTTTGCCAAAATATAAAAGCATAAATGATAGCGTTTTTGCTGGCACCACAAATATAAATGGCTTTATAAATGTAAAAATTTCTAAAAGCATAGATAATACTTTATTGGCTGAAATTTTAGAGCTTTTACAAGATAGTGGCAGTTTTAAGCTTAATATATCGCGCTTAGCCGATAAAATAGCAAATGTTTTTACGCCTTTGGTGATCGCGCTTTCTTTTATAACTTTTGCCATTTGGTCTTTTTTTGATTTACCACTTGGAATAATGAATGCGCTTTGCGTTTTGATTATTTCGTGTCCTTGCGCGCTTGGGCTGGCTGCGCCGATAGCTAGCGTTTGTGCTATTAGCCAAGCAGCAAAGCAGGGCGTTTTGATTAAAAATCCTAGTATTTTTGAGCGTTTTAATGGCGCAAAATACATAGTTTTTGATAAAACCGGCACGCTTACTAACGCAAAATTAAGCATTGTAAAAAGCACTTTAAATGATAATGATTTGCGCCTTGTGGCTGGCGTTTGTGCTTTAAGCGGGCACTTAATTTCAAAAGCGATTTGCGAAAATGTTAAAATTTACGAAAAAGCAAGTGGCAAATTAAACGAGCTTGCTGGCTTAGGATTAGAGTATGAAAACGGCCAAATTTTAATAGGCAATGCTAAACTTTTAGCAAAGCATGGAGTAATTTTCCAAGAACCTTGCGTTAAAAATCTTAGCGTTTTGGTAGCAATTGGTGGCAAATACCGCGGATTCATAGCCTTAAATGATAGCATTAAAGCAGACGCAAAATCCACAATACAAAGCCTAAAAGCCCTAAACTTAGAGCCTATTATGCTAACAGGCGATAAGCAAACAAACGCTAAAAGCGTAGCTGATGAATTAGGCATAAATAGCTTTTTTGCCGAGGTTTTGCCCACTCAAAAACTAGAAAAAATCAAAGAGCTACAAGAAAAAGGCGGGGTTATTTTTGTGGGCGATGGGATAAATGACGCTCTTGCTTTGGCTCAAGCAGATGTGTCTATTGCTATTAGTAGTGGCGCTGATATAGCAAAAGATGCTGGCGATATTTTGCTGATTAAAAATGATTTAAAAGCTAGCATTTACGCGCTTAAATTATGCGCTTTTGCGCGCAAAATCATCAAGCAAAATCTAGCCTGGGCCTTTGTTTATAATTTAATTTGCATACCAGTGGCCGCTGGCGCGCTTTATCCGTTATTTAATCTTAGCTTAAACCCAGCATACGGCGCGATGGCGATGAGTTTAAGCTCGGTTTGCGTGGTGTTAAATTCCTTACGCCTAAAAGCCTTTAAATAAATTTTAAAATTTTAAACGGGCAAATTTTAAAATTTAAAGCGACAAATTTTAAAATTTAGCCCCTAAGCCTGCAAAATTTATAAGCAAATTAATTTATGCCTAATTTTGCTAAATAACGCATTTGCGGCGATCAAAGCTCGCGCGGATCTGCGATTTTACCAGCTATTGCACTAGCTGCTACGACAGCTGAGTTTGCTAGATATACCTTGCTAGTTCTATCGCCCATACGCCCGATAAAATTGCGGTTTGTGGTGCTAATACAGCTTTCATTAGCACCTAAAATCCCCATATATCCGCCAAGGCACGCGCCACAGGTTGGGTTGCTAACTAGCGCGCCAGCTTCTACAAAGATATCCATTAAGCCCTCTTTTTGCGCTGCTAGGGCGATTTGTTGCGTGGCTGGGGTGATGATTAGGCGTGTTTTTTTGGCTACGCGTTTGCCTTTTAAAATTTTAGCAGCTATTCTTAGATCGCTCAATCTTCCATTTGTGCAAGAGCCGATAAAGGCTTGATCTACTGCTATATCGTCTTTTAGAGCTTGGCTTATGTTTTTGGTGTTGCTTGGTAAAAATGGATAGGCAATGACAGGCTCTAATTTTGCTGTGTCGATTTCTATCACGCGCTCATAGCTTGCGCCCTCATCGCTATAATATAATTTTGGCTCGGCTCTTAAATCGCGCCCTTTTAAAAATTCTTTTGTTATTTCATCTACTGCGATTATTCCGTTTTTTGCGCCAGCTTCTATTGCCATATTACACAGGCTAAATCTACTATCCATATCCAAATACTCAAGGCTATCACCACAAAATTCCAAAGCCTGATAAAGCGCGCCATCAACGCCGATTTGGCCTATAAGCTCTAAAATTAAATCCTTGCCATAAATATGCTCAGCCGGGCGATTTTTAAATATTACCTTTATGCTTTTTGGCACTTTAAACCAGTTTTTGCCAGTAATCATGGCATAAGCAAGATCAGTACTACCCATACCTGTGCTAAATGCGCCAAGCGCGCCATGCGTGCAAGTATGGCTATCAGCGCCGATTATTACATCGCCTGGTATTACTAAACCTTTTTGAGGTATTAGCGCATGCTCTATGCCCATGTCTTTTTCATCAAAAAAATTTGCTAAATCATGCTCATAGGCAAACTCTCTGCTGATTTTGGCTTGATTTGCGCTCATTATGTCTTTTGCTGGGATATAATGATCCATTACAATAGCAAAGCCTTGCGGGTTTGCTAGTTTTTTGGCTCCACTTTGCCTAAAAGCCTTTATAGAAATAGGCGTGGTTATATCATTGCCTATTACCATATCAATAGGGCTATCTACGATGTCGCCGGCTTTTGCTTTATATCCACAGTGAGCTGAAAAGATTTTTTCGGTGATGGTTTGGGGCATTTAAAATCCTTTAAAATTTTTAAAAATTCGCGCATTATAGCAGATTTTTGCTACAATCTCTGCTATGAAATACGCAAATCTGGTTCAAATTGCTAGCTTTTTAAGCCAAAATACTAAAAAAATCACACAAATTAAGCGCGTAGCTGATATGGCTTTTTTGCTCGTTTTTGATGGTAAATTAAAGCTGATTTTTGATTTAAATAAATCAAACTCAGCAATTTATAGCGCAGATGATTTAAGTTCCATTAAAGAATACAAAGCCCCTTTTGATGTGCTTTTAAAAAAGCTTTTTTCTAATTCGCGCATTCAAGCCATTCAAGTCCCACAAAATAATAGAATTTTACATCTCAAAGTGCTTTTAAGTGGCTCGTATAAAGAGCAAATTTCAAATATTTATTTTGAATTTACAGGTCGCTTTACAAATGCTGTGCTAACAGATGAAAAAGATAAAATTTTAGAAGCTTTACATCACCAAAATAACGCCAAACACCCAATAATGCCGGGCAAGGCGTATTGTCATTTAGAGCCTATTTTGATAAAAGAAAAAGCCGTGGAGAAAATTGTGGATTTTGATGAGTTTTTTAAGGCTCAATTTAAAAAAATCAAACTCCAAAGATTTAATCAAATCAAGCAAAATAAAATTGCAAGCATTGATAAAAAGCTTGAAAAACTACTTCAAAATTTAAAATCCCTACCCAGCAAGCAAAGCCTAGAAAATACGGCAGATGCGTTATTTAAGCAAGCTAGTGCTTTGTGGGGGAATTTGTATTTGCTAAAAGATTATGAAAGAAATTTTAATATTGAGTTTGAGGGCGAAATTTTAAAATTCAGCCTTGAAAACTCGCCTAAAATCTGCGCAAATGAAATGTTTAAAGAAAGCAAAAAACTCCGCCAAAAAGCTAGCCGCATAAGCTTACAAGCTAGCAATTTAAGCCAAAAAATCGAGTTTTTAGAGCGTTTAAGAGTAGCAGTTTTTAACGCCACTAACGCAACTGAGCTTGAAATTTTAATGCCTAAAAAAGCTCCAAAACAGCCCCAAAAACACGCCGATTTAATACAAAATTTTTATTTTGGCGATTATAAAATTAGCGTAGGCAAAAATGAAAAAGCCAACGCCATTTTGCTTGCTAATGCCAAAAAAGATGATTTTTGGTTTCATTTACAAGCCCAAAAAAGCGCGCACATCATCGTAAAAACCGCCAAACAAAAATTAAGCGATGAAATAATCGCCTTTGCTAGCAGGTTGTGTGTGGAGTTTAGCGGGCATAAAAGCGGTAGTTTTTTGGTGGATTTTACCAAGCGAGAAAATGTTAAAATCCAAAACGGAGCTTTTGTAAATTATGTAAATTACAACACAATTGGAGTAAAAATATGATAGAAGTAAGATTTTTAGGGCCATTAAGCCATAAAGCTAACCTTAGCCTAAGCATAAAAAATTTAAAAGAATTAAAGCAAATTTTAAATAAAGATGATGATTTAAAAAAGTGGCTTGGGCTTTGTGCTATTAGCGTAAATGACGAAATAGCAATGGATTTAGAGCAAATTTTAAATGATGGCGATGTGGTTTGTATTTTGCCACCAGTTTGTGGAGGGTAAAATGGAGATATTTGATGGTAGCTTAAATACGGCTGAAATTTTAAATCGTTGGTATGATGAAAACAAGCTTTTAAATTATGGCGCGATTATTACATTTATAGGCGTTGTGCGCGATGAAAATGGCTGCGATGGGCTAAGTTTTGATATTTATGAGCCTTTGCTTTTAAAATGGTTTAAATCTTGGGAGCAAAAAGCTAGCGCATTTGGCGCAAAAGTGCTACTTGCCCACGCAAAAGGCGATGTTTTAAAGCACGAAACTAGCTATATTTCAGCAGTTTGTAGCAAGCAAAGAAAAATAGCGCTTAGCTTGATAGATGAATTTGTAGAAGATTTTAAGGCAAATGCGCCTATTTGGAAATATGATTTAAAAGATGGCAAGCGCATTTATGCCAAAGAGCGAAGCCAAATAATTGGGGGCGCAGGCCTTTTGGCTTGAAATTTTAAAATTTGTGCCAAATTCTTGGCAGATTTAAAGCAAATTTTAAAATTTTAAATCCGTGTATGATTTAAAATAATAAAAAACGCGTGGCGCGTGTGCTAAATGCTGGTAAAACGCGTGGCGCGCGCGTTTTACCACGCTGAATTTATAAGCGTAGCACACACAATTTATAAGTGGTGGCGCATTTTTAAGCGTTTTGGGTGCAAATATGGATAAATTTAAGCTTTACAATGATAATTGTTTTGGAACTAATTCTGCTTTTGCCGCGCTTGATAAAATGGGATGAAAAAGCACGAAAAATATTTTTTAAAGGAGAATAAATGAAATACGCACAAGATGGCGTCGTAGCATATGCTTTTAGAACTTTTAAAAGAGGGACTAAGATCTTAGAATACGGCTTTATTGATGAGAGTTTTGCGAACTTTTTTGCTTTTAGCGGTTTTGATTTTTTAAGCGTGAGTGATGATGAAAACTTGCTAAATTTAGCAAAAGCAAATTTTAAAAATGGTGGTGGGCTCGAGCATTTTTGTTTAAAAAGCCAATTTGATAAAAGTCTTAAGTTTGATGGTATTTTGTCTTATTTGGCACTAAATTATGAGCAAAATCCACAAAATTTCGTTGATGAAATATACTTACTTTTACAAAATGGTCAGAAATTTTTAGTTTCAGTTTTTACTTCAAATGATACGCACTCGCATTTACAAACAAACAATACAAAAACGCCAAAAACTTTTAGTCGTGATGAGCTTACAAAAATGTTTGCTAAATTTAAGAATTTAGACATAAATTTAACCCAAACAAGCTACGAAAATGGCAAATTTTTAAAAGAACTTTTTATAATCACAGGAGAGAAATAATGCAAAACAATTTTAAGGTTTTAGGGCAAATGTGGAACGCTCACTATCAAAATAGCGTGATCGGCTCAGTTCCATCATATCCTAGCGACTTTGTGGCGGAATTTTTTATGCGAAATTTCAAGGGCAGCAAGAGAGTTTGCGATATCGGCTGCGGTGGCGGAAGGCACACGGCAATGCTTGCTAGTATGGGATTTGATACTTACGCATTAGATTACGCACCAAGCAGTATAGAGTATGTGCAAAATCTACTAAATACAAATGGTTTGAAGGCAAATTTATGCGTTGGTTGTGCTAGTGATTTACCATATCAAAATGAGTTTTTTGATGGCGTTTTGTGTTATAGCGTTATTATGTATGGTGATGGCGACTTTGTGGAGCGTTGCGCTGATGAGATTTACCGCGTTTTAAAGCCAGGTGCAAAGGCGTATTTGCAGTTTAGAAATTTGGGAGATTTTAGATATATAAATGGTGAAAAAATCGGCAAATATCAAGCTAAAACTACAAAATCTATTATGGAGTCAGAAGAAGGACAAATGATATATTATTTTGACGAGGCAGAAATTAAACGCGTATTTGCGAAATTTAGCAAAATTGATATAGATATCTTAACGCGTAGCTATGAAAATGAAAGTTATAAAATCAGCTATCATTTAGTAACTCTAACAAAATAAATTTGGCTATTTAGCAAGTTTTTATTAAATTTAAGATACAACCCTTGCAGTTATTTTCAAGGATAAAATGCAAGAAAATATTTTTAATATAAATCAAGATATCGATGTTATAGATATCAAAGATTCTATAAAACTAGCTACTTAGACTATTTAGTGAGTGTTATCATAGGTCGTGCTTTGCTAGATGTAAGGGATGGTTTAAAGCCTGTGTATCGCTGCATACTTTATGCCATGAACGATCTATCTTAATAGCTATGATTTTAAATTCAGCAAAAATCAAACAATAAATGCTGAGGATAAAATAAAAACTATAATCATTAAGAGAGATAATTTAGGCTCTTTTTATATTTGTGTTAGTTTAGAAACAAATGATAAATCTCATATCACAACAGCTAAAAGCGTGGATATAGACTTTGGCCTTAAAACATTTCTAACACTTAGCGATAACACGACTATAAATTCGCCACTAATTTATCTCAAATCTCTAAAAGAGCTAAAAGTTAAACAAAGAAAACTTAGCTCAAAGAAAAAAGGCTCAAATAATAGAGTCAAAGCCAAATTAGAATTAGCTAAATTTCATATAAAATTAGCAAATCAAAGGAAAGATTATTTCTTTATTGCAAAGTAAAGTTAGATAGAGATTATAATGCTAGTTTAAATATTTATAGAGTTGGAACATCAACTTGTAAGCCCTACAAAAGTGGCTAGATTTGTTGATACTAGAAACCCCCGCATTTATGCGTGGGGAGTATGTCATAAAACATACCACACATATCTACTACATTTGATACATCCCATTTAGATACGCTCAAAAAACCATAAAATCAATATAATTTTATATTAAAATTTAAATAGTTTTCTTTTATAAATTCTCAATCTGCCTAAAAGGCTAGATTGATTTTTATTGGAACGAACGCTGCTTTGCTATCCGTTAGAGTTTGCACTGCATCACGGAATACTTTTCTTGCTATACCTATTGCTCCATTTATATCAGCATTTAAGAATTTGCCTGTGCTTGATTTGAATAGGCCTCTTTTTATGCGTTTGCCAAGATAATCGCTTTTATCTTTGTGGCTCAATGGCTCATCTGCTAAATGGTCTATTTTTGAAGTATAGCTTTCTTCTGTTTGTATTAACTTAATGCCGTAATTTTCGCATTTATAAGCTAATTTAGAAATTAAGCTCTCATAAGGAATAGAAACGAAATTTTGATTTGTTCTTTTTCCTAAATTTACTTCATTTTTCCATTTATCATTTTTGCCGATAATGACACTAGCTATTTTATGTTTTATGCAGTATTTTATAATTAAATCACTTGCTTTGTGCATAAAATTACTTATCTTAGACTCACGCATAAGGCTTAATTTAGCAAGTCTTTTAGTGAAATGTTTATTGTTTGAAATTTTTGCTTTTGATTGATAATTAGCTTTTAGTTTATTGTAAAATTGATTTATGCTCTTAATAGCTCTGCCATTGATAATAAAGGCTGTTTGCTTTGATTATCTATTGCTGTTACAAAGTTATTAAGTCCTAAATCTAGGATAATAAAACTATTTTCTATTACATTTATAGGCCAAATTTCGCACTCATAAACAACTTCAACTATAAAACAAGTTGATTTTGGAATAAATCTTACTTGCTTTAAACTTGAAGTTTTAAAATCTATTTTGGTTATTAATGGCTTTAAATCTAACGATTTGCCGTTTGCTGTTTTTGGGAAATAAATTTTAGTTAGGCTTTGTGAATTTTTAATTTTTAGTTGCTGATTTGTAAAAATTACTACATTAACGCCATTTTTTGCCTTATATTTAGGTAGTTTTGGCTTTGAAGTAAATTTAGCCTTGTCTTTTTGATAGCTTCTAAGAGATTTAAAAAAGCTTTTGTAATTTTTATAAAGCAATTTAATAACTTGCCCAGCTGTTTGGCTTGGTAAATTTCTATAATCTATTTGATTTTCTTTTGTCAAATTTGTGCTTAATTCATACTCTTTTGGGATTGATTTTTGAGTAATGAAATTTTGCCTTAAAAGATAATTTGCATAATTGTAAAGATTTTTGCTGTTATGGCAAACTTCTTTTATAGCATTAAATCTTTTGTCGATTGATTTAATTATGTGTCTTTCTACTCTTTGAACTTTATTCATTTTTTGTATCTATTTCGTCTAAATTTAGCTTGTCTTCGCTAGTTCTTGCTTCAATTAAGAGCTTTTTAGCAATTCTACGCTTTGAATACATTTTCATAGAAAAAGAGTGAATTGTTTGCATTATGTCTTCAAATAATTCTTGTTCTAAACTCTTACTTTCGCTGTTGTTTATTATAACTATTTTTGTTCCATAATCGCTAAATAGCTTTGAAACTAAGTCGTAAGAAAGTCTTGCTAATCTGTCTTTATATGCGATATACACAGCATCTATCTTGTGAGCTATAACATCATCGAGTAACTCAATAAACCCTTTTCTATCGAGGGTCATACCGCTTTTTATATCAGAGTAGATTTTATCTACACCTATTCCTTTGGCATTTAAATAAGCTATATTGTTTTCTATTTGATTAAATAAGTCTTGTTTTTGTTTATTTGTGCTAACTCTTGCATAGATAACATTTGCTCTTTTTGTTTCTAAATGAGCTATTTTATAAACATCATCAGCATTGTATAAATAATAACCATTTGGCTGTTTTATGGTGCGAATTTTGCCATTTTTGACATACTTCCATAAAGTTACACGAGAAATTTTCAGTAGTTTTAGAACTTCGTTTGATTTCATTTAGTTAAATCCGAAATCTCTGGCAAATTTGGTTTCCAAAGATTTTGTTTATAAATACCTAAAATATAAATATCATTAGAAATTAAAAAAGGCACAACATAACCTTTAAAAATTAAGTCTCTAATATTTGTATTATTCATTTGTGGGTCTTGTCTATGAGCGTATGGAAAAATCACAATATCATCAATTTTAGATGAAATTTCAGCTTCAAAATTCAGTGCGTTTTGTGGGCTGTGTTTTGCTATGTAAGTTAATAAATCATAAAATTGATTTTGAAAATTTTTGAGTGTAGATTATTTTCATTATAATGCACCAAGCTCTGTTAATTTTTGTTTTGTCATAGTTTTAAATTCATCAGAGCTATAAAATTTTTCAGTGCCGTTTTGCACTCTATTAACCACTTCTTTTAAATTTTTAATATCATCTTTATTTATATTAAATTCTAAATTTGAAACCTTAATTTCAGCACTTGGGTCAATTTCAAAAATAAAGCTTTGCAATTTTTCAAAATTTGAAGCTTCTAATGTCATATTTATATTTACAGCATTCATTTTTTTGTCCTTAATTAAAAATACTTTCATAATTATATATTATATACTTTAAATGTGCTTAAATTGAAAAGTGTAGAATATCTTATATCTTTGTCTTTGCGTTTATCGACTACTCCATCAAAAATTCACGGTCTTCTTCGTATCGCATTTTTATTTACATCGCTTGAGTTTCTTTTTTCTCATCTTTGCATTTTAATGCTTCATCTAAAATCAATGTCTTTCTAGCTTCTATGATAGTTTTTAAAAATGCTTTGTGATTATTTGAAATATAAGGCGTGTCATCGATAATATCGTTTATTTTTCTTAAATCTACTTTTGGCACAATAGTTTGCAAAGATTCTAAACACTCTTTATTATCTGTCGTTTTTAAAAACTGGAGCATATTTATCTTTACACCGTCCATTTTTATAGCTGAATTTGGAAAAATATACACTCTTCTTTCTATTTCATCTCTATCATTTAGTATTTTTTCAAAACTAGCTTCAGATATTTGCGGAAATAAACAAGAACCGCAATCAAAAATAGGCGCAACTTTATATTTATTGCTATAAATATCTACCAAAAAGCCCCAGTTGCCGTTGTGTCTATCAAAATTTCCAAGCAGTGCGTCGGCTACAAACATATTCCAAAAGTGTTTTTTTACATCAGTTGGGTCTATGTCAAATTGAGCTTGATTGTCTATCGAATACAAAATTTCGTTTAATTCAGTATCATATCCACCGCTGGAGCTGTCTATTACGCTATTTTTTAATGAAGCAAAATCATAAAATTCATACTCTTTGCTTAATAAATCGCTTGTAAAATCCTTGCAAGCCACTACTACCTTATCATTAAATTTACCAAGCACCGTGTCTTGTGAATTTAAATCTAGGCTCTTTAAAATTTGACAACTTATGTGTTCGCTAAAACAGCTATTAGTATAAGAAATATCGTTATTTGCCTTTGGTTTTGGCGGAAATTTAAGCATATATAGCTCATTTTTATATTCGATAGCCCTCTTGCTACCGTTAGCACCGCCATATACTTTTGGATAGGGTTTGCAATTTGTAAAATCAATCTCTTTCATTTTTATATCCCTAAATATTTATCTCTTAGGTAGTCTGCCACTTCTTTTGTTATCTCTCTGCCGTGTTGTGATGAATTTATAGAACCGTAAAGCTCTCCCCAGTAAATATCAAGATTTTTACTATTGTATTCTTCTGTGCATTTAACAAAATCTTTTATTCTTTCTTGTAAATCTATCGGGAGCGTTCTTTCATCAATCATATTTGTCATTTTTTCTCCCTTTTTAAAACTTTTGGCATACTATGTAGCTTTACATAGTTTCTACACATTCTTTTTTGCAAAAAAGCTTTATTTCATCACTATTTCCGCTTTCATAAAATTTAACTAATTTTGTGAAAAACTCATTCATATTTTGTTGCCTTACCGCAAAAATACCTAGTCCATTTTCAATCAAAATTTTATTTGCCACTAGCATTGCAGTTCTTTTATTGCCGTCAAAAAATAGCTGGCTTCTCATAATATATAGCATTAAATCAAGTGCAATATCTTCTTTGTCATCATTTTTTAAAATTTTATTAATACTACTTTTTACTTCATAATCAATAGGCAAATTTGGTCTATAATCAGTTCCTGATAATCTTATATTTGCGGCTCTTAAAAAGCCTGACTTATAGACTAAATCTCTACCGACTAATCTATTAAAATCTTGTATACAACCTAAATTCACCTCTTCATTAATTATATCAAAGAGATATTGCCAAGCTCGCTTTAGGTTTAAAATAATAGTTAAATCTTCTATCGTCTTATTTGCTACTGAAAAACCGTCTATTATCATTTGTGTTTCAGGAAACGTAACATTAACGCCCTCTAAATTTGCTGATTTCCATATAGTATCGACTAAATTTCTTTTGGCAAAAAATATATTTTCTTCTTGTGTCATTTTATTAACCTAGCCTTCAAATAACTAATTTTTAGAGTTTATCCATTCATTTAAGGCTTGATTTATTATATAGTTTTGACTTCTATCTACACTTAATGCATAACGAGCAATTTTTTCTTTTAGCTCTTCATCAATGTAAATTAGCTTAGCTATTTTTTGCTTTTTTATGCTTAGTTTATCGGCATTATTTTCGATAAACTCTTGCTCTGCTTGACTAAAACTCTCTTTATTCTTATTTTTAAATGGATTATCTTGCATTTTTTCTCCTTTATTTTTTTCGTAATTTTGGTAAAGT
>SPMW01000005.1 GCA_009827235.1 Candidatus Campylobacter infans
TTACTTCTAGCGTAGAGCTTGTGCAAATGATGAGAGGGCAAATCTCTGGTATGCAATGTGTGAAAAATATCGCTGTAAATGCTGGCGGTATAGCTGGTGGAACAGCTGGGGCATCAACTGGAGCGGCTGCGCTATTATTTATCCCGGGAGTTGGCACAATAATAGGCGGTTTAGCAGGCGGCTTACTCAGTGGAATGGGTGGTGGAGCTATGCTTAAAAAACTTATGGATAAATTTATAGAAGATGATTTAGCTAAAAAACAACGAGTATTTTTTGAACATATCATCACTTTAAGTGTGCTGTTTAAACTATCCAAAGATGAGGGAGCCAAATTTTCTGCCATAGTTAATAAAATAATCCAAGATGATATGAATTTCTTTGGCAAAAAATTTGAAATCAAACAAATGCTACTTTATGCAAATAGCATACTTAAACCTATCGTGGTGGCCATCGTATCTCAACGCCCTAAATTGCCAAACTATACCTTTGAGGTTATAAACGAGGCTTCTTAATTTGCTTGTATAAATTAGGCTTGATTTCACTAAATTTGCTATATACAAACGCAAATTTTAGTGAAAACGCACTATAAAAAAGTGATAAAATTTGACAAAATGCAACAAATTTTATCACATAAGTCAAAATCACTCATCAGGGTTATCAGGGTCGTAGGCTTTGTGTGCCTTGTTGATTCTTATTTCTTTGTCGATTTTACGCATATCAAAGTCCTTGCCATCGTTGCTTGTGGTAAGAATTTGCTTTTTAAAATCATAAGCATTGCTAGCCTTATGATAAGTGCCATTTGTAGCTTGGGCTAAGTCTTTAAGGTATTTTAAATCAGCCCCGATAGCAAAGGTGTGAATTTTCACAAGGTTTTGTGCCTTGTTTTTGGAGTTTTTGACTATGTTTTGATTAAGATTTTGCGTTAAAGTAAGCACCTTTTGAGAGTTTTGCATATCGCTTGGCTTAGCGTTACTGATGAGATAAATTTCCTTTGTCAAGCCATTGTCCTTTGTAAAATTTGACATAGCCTTAATCAAAGAAAGATTAAGCATTTTTGTCTGTGAGTTCTTGCTTTTTATCTTGTTTAAAGCCTTTGTAAAACTTTGCTCATCATAAAATGTGCCAAGCTCGGTTGAATCTAAGCCAGAAAAAGACACAAGCGAGATTTTAGCGTAGTTTTGCCCGTCTTTAAAGATATTTTGAGCGATAAAAGGGGCTATTTCTTTGAATGCGGCGTTGTATTTTTGCATAGATGAGTTTGCGTTGATTACTATGGCAAGCTCTTTTGTGGGGTTTGTGCCTAGTTTTATGTTAAAATCGCCGTTTTTAAAGTGCAAAATGCTAAAACTTTGCTTATCACAAACACTTTTCACGCTCAAAGTGTCGTTTTGTAGAGTGTAAGAAATGGCTCTGTCGGCACTGATAAAATTTGCATTTTCTTTTATCCCGCCTACTAAAAAATTGCCCGCAAAGCGAATGATTTTGCTTTGTTTGGAGTTTTCATCGTATTTTAAGCCATCAATACTGCTGCCATTATACACGGTAATGGTATTTGGGCTAAAAGCTGAGTGTTGATGCGCTACTTTTTCATCACAACTTGCCCCAAAGATGAGATTATAAAGCATTTGATTAAAATAATGCTCATCAATCACAATGTCATCATTTGCATAAACAAAGCAAAAGCACAAAAGACACAAGAACCACTTTTTCATTTCATCTCCTTTTCGTTTTTATAAACCATTGTAATATCAAGGCATTAACCAAGTGTAAATCATTTGATTTGTGTTTGTGATTATTTGCCTTCGTTGATGACTTTAAAGAAATTTGGCTTGTTTGTTTTGTTGGCTGTGAGTTTGAAAATCACGCAACCATCGGGGCAAACTATATCCTTGCTGAATTTGCTCTGTCCGCCTAAATTTCGCAAATCTCCGCCACTTCGCACCGTCTCCATAAGCGGAAATAGTATCATCATCATTTTCGAGCAAATGCCTTGCCCTTGCGAATTCGTGGGGCAACCATAGGCGCATTTGTAGCTATCGCCGATTTCTTCGCCATTTCGGCAATACCCCTCAGTTTTATCGCCACGCAAAAAGCCCCTTACTTCAAGCTCAAATTCATAGTCCTCATCAAACCATTTTTTCATTTTCGTCCCTTTTGTGCTTGAATTTTTACAAAAATTATAGCATAAATTCAATGCTAAAAATAGTATTTAAAGTCATCTTTTGGACTTAAATGGGCGAATTTTGTAAATTTTTCGCAGACATTTAACAAAACACCAAATTTCACATAAAATTTGGTGTGTGTGCCTTACTTAAATCCACAGCCAAATCCTCATCTATACCGCAATTAACAAGCCTTTGCGTGCGGTTTATATGCATTTTGGCTTTTAAGTTTTCAACCATTTCAAAGCCTTTTTTGTAAGCATTTGGCTCTGTGCTACCACCTGCAAATACGCTTAAAGCCTCAATCAAAAGGCTTGATTCGGCGTTTATCTCATTAAGACTATGACGGCGAGAAAAAACGCACTCTTTTAAAAGCTCTATTTTGTGGGGATTTGATTTGATTGAGCCTTTTATATGCTCTTGTCCGTAGGCAACATGACGAGCCTCATCAAGCCTAGCAAGGTATAAAAGCCTCTTTGTAGGCTCATCTTTGGCATATTCTTCTAAAAAGGCGAGCAAATCAATAAAAGTGCCTTCACCCATAATATGAAGCAAAAAACTTGATTTAAAATAATCTTTTTCGTTAAAAAGCGTGTAAAGACTGCGTTGGGTCGCTACGCTAGAGTGCTGGACGCCAAGCTTTGTGGCTTTTGCCCTTTTTAAAAAAGCCTCGATATGCCTTGCCTCATCGCCTATAATGCTTGCTAAAAATAGCGGCACTTCGGTGTAAAAGGGCGAAATTTGAGCCAAAAACTGACTAGGTATGTAAAGGGCCAAAAACTCATTTTCAATCAAATAAGTCATAATCTGCGCCAAAGCTTGCTCGTAAGCTTGCTCATAACTTGGGATTTCATTCCACGCAATGTCTCTTGTGGCATTCCACTGCGCTTTTTTCGCCTCCTCATAAAGTTTTATAAGAGAATCGCTCCACACATTTTCCTTTGAGGATAAGTTAAAATGATACTTTGGGCTGCCTTGCTGCGTGCTAACACCACGCGGGGCAAGTCCTAGCATAGTGGGAGCTAAATTTTCCACATTTAAGGGCGTGGGCGTAAATTTTTCTTGTGAATTTTTACGCAAATAGTAGCTAAAAGCGTGTTTTAAAGGCTTTTTTTCAACAAAAATTTCGCCCTTAAAATGACACCAAGCGACTAAATCGCTTTCTAAATTGTCAAAATCGCTCAAAACCTCGATAATGTCGCCATTTTTAGCAAGTAAAAAGGCGTTTTCAAGCCGCAAAAAAAAGGCTTTGCCAAGTTCAATCTGTCCTAAATTTAGGCTTAAAATGTGTGAGTTCAAGCTTAACCTACCTTATTTTCGAGCAAATTTTGTTCTTTCATTGCCTCATAGACCTTATGATAGGCTTCTAACTCGCTTTTGCCAACGCGAATCCAGCGGTTTAAGCCCTCCATTGTCATCATTTTAGAAATAAGCTCTTCGTTTTTGCGTTCATTTTGGCTAAGCAACATTTGACTAAATTTCTCGCCCAAAGCCTCGTCAAAATTTGGCAAAACAGAGAAATTACAATGACAATAACCCTCGCTAGTCCAAAAACTTTCTATCTCAGGGTAGCTGCCATTTTCTAAAATCCTAGCCCAAGTGCTTGAACCTATGCTCCCAGCATCAAGCCGTCCGCTTTTAATGCCTTCTAAAATGTCATATTCACTTCTGCCTGTGTCGCCGTGCTTGCCAACATCTGAGTTATAACGAACAACGCTAAGTTCTTTTTCATTTGCCCTGCCACACTCATCTGGTGAATTAAATTCCTTTATATCAAGGCTTATGCCCGCTCGTTTAAGATAGTAAAGTGCCATAATAGCAGCTTGTGCGCTGTCCATACTGCCAAGCCCAAAGCTTTTGCCTTGTAAATCTTTGAGTGTTTTTATCCCACTGCCCTTTTTACACACAAATTTCGTGGTGAAATTTACATCAGTATCACGCATAATGAGTGCTTTTGCTTTGTTTTGCGTGGCATAAAGCGTGCGAATCCAAGCTGTGTTGGTGTTCCACGCTATGTCAATGCTGCCTTTAAGCAAGGCATCAATTTGCCTTTCATAATTGCTAAACAGCACATAATCAAGCTTACAACCATAATTATTCGCGTATTCTCTTATGATATCCCAAATGGGAACGACTTTAGGGTCGTAAGCGACTGCACCAAGTAAAATTGTTTTCATTTTTTATCCTTTCTTTTTTTGTAACGATGGCTTTGAGCGAATTTCGTGGGAGTTTTTAACAAACTCCCATAAAATCACCGCAAGATAAGCTCTATTTTACTAAGGCTTCTCCAAGCCAAATTTTAAGCACATCAAGCCCCGGTGCCATAACCTGTGAGGCGAGCGAGTCGCGCATATACCTTTCAAGTGGCAAGCGTTTTGCATAAGCTGTTCCACCGCCAAGTTTCATCGCTTGAGTGCAAACTTCCATTACTACATTTATGGCGTGAATTCTACTTGCAAAAATCTTGCCCACCGCATCGCTTTCATTTTCTTTAAAACTTCTTGCCGCCTCCATAGTAAGTGCGTAAGAGCTTTGAGCTTTGGTGTAAATTTCAGCCAGCTGCACTCTCACCATTTCAATGTCCGCTAAGGCTTGTCCGCTGGTGTATTTACGCTTTTTAGTATGCTCTAAAATGCACTCATAAGCAGCCTGAGCTAGCCCTGTATAAACAGCTGCTAAACCCACGACAAAATATATTACTATGGCTATGGCGTGATTGCCACCGTCTCCTTCCTTGCCGACAAGGTATTTTTCATCAACACGCACGCCGTTATATTGAACAGGCATTGAGGCATTGCCACGCATTCCAAGTCCGTCCCAAGCACTATCTTCGTGTATCATATTTGGCAAGGTTCTATCCACAAGCCAAGTGTTGTGTGCGCCTTTGATTTTGCACGAATTTGTGTTTGTCATATAAAAGTCCGCTTGTAAGGCACTTGTAACAAAACTTTTTCGTCCATTTAGCACTCTTGCGCCATTTTCTAGGCTCTCGCTAATGTCTGGTGAGCCAAAATGAGTGCCTGAACCACTTTCACTGTAAGCTAGGGCTATGGCTCGCTCGCCTTTGGCGATTTTGGGTAAAAATTCATCTTTCATCGCCGCACTGCCAAAGCTTATTATGCCCGAAGTGCCAGTGTTGTGCATCATATAGCAAAGCCCTGTGGTAGCATCTTTTCGAGCCAACTCATAACACACGCTGGCATGTTCAACTATGCTCAAACCAAGCCCACCAAATTCTTTTGGCACTAAAAGTCCCATAAATCCTTGCTTTTTAAGCGCGTCATAGGCTTCTTTTGGGAAACGCCCCTCTTTATCGACACTTTCAGTGATGGGCGCAACGATTTCTTGGGCTAGTTTTCTAGCCTTTTGGATAAGTTCTTTTGACATAAAAGTCCTTTGTAATATATTTGGTGGCAATCTAACAGATTGCGATACTACAAAACACGAGAATAAAAGTAAGTAAAATTCGTGTGGTTTAACCTAAACCATTGAGTATTTTGCGATTATAGCACAAAATTTTAAGACTAATTTAAATTAGGTAGATTTATTTAAAATTTTAAGCTGGGTTTAAATTTTAATCTATATCAGGCAAAAGATATTTAAAATTTTTAATGGGTTTAAAATTTAAATCAAAGCTTAGCGCGCGCTAAGCTTTCTTTCAAAGTCCCATTTTGTAGGGGTTTAAAATGTTGTTTGGGTCAAAGGCTTTTTTTATGGCGGCAAATAAATTCATCTCAGCCTCGCTAAATGCGAGCTTCATAAAAGGCGCTTTACTCAGCCCTATGCCGTGTTCGCCGCTTAGCGTTCCGCCTAAATTTACCGCAAGTTTGAAAATCTCCGTTATCGCCTCGTGTCCTTTTTGTACTTGCTTTTCATCGTTTTTATCTGGTATCATCACATTTGTATGGACATTGCCGTCCCCCGTATGCCCAAAACAAGGCACTTTAAAGCCATATTTGCTTGAAATTTGCTCTATGCCCTTTAAAAGCTCAGGCAGCTTGGAGCGCGGCACGGTAATATCTTCGTTGAGTTTGAGCGTGCCGTAAATGTTAATGCTTTGCGAGCAGTTGCGCCTAGCAAACCAAATGTCAGCCGCCTCCGCCTCATCTTTTGCCACGCGAAATTCACGCGCGTTGCAGTTCTCAAAACTCTCTTTAAGCACGGCTAAATCGCTTTCTATGCTTTCTTTGACATTGCCATCAACATCAGCGATTAAAATCGCCCCAGCGTCCGTTGGCAAGCCTTTGTGAAATTTTTGCTCCACAGCTTGTATGCTTAATCTATCCAAAAACTCCATAGACACGGGCGTTACGCCTTTTGAGAGCGTTTTATACACCGCATTCATCGCACTTTGGACGCTATCAAAAACGCCCATAGCCGTTTTTTTGAGCTTTGGCAAGGCGATGAGTTTGAGAGTGATTTCTGTGATGACGGCAAGCGAACCCTCGCTAGCGATGAGAATGCCCGCTATGTTGTAGCCTGCGACATCTTTTATCGTGCGTTTGCCCGCACGGATTAGCTCTCCGTTTGGCAAAACCGCACGAAGTGCCATTACATAGTCCTTTGTTATGCCATACTTTGCCGCACGCATACCGCCAGCGTTTTCGCTGACATTGCCCCCAAGTGATGAATACTCCATACTTGCAGGGTCAGGCGGATAAAAAAGCCCAAATTTCGCCACTTCTTTTTGCAAGGCTGAGTTTATCACGCCCGGCTGCACTCTTGCAACTAAATTTTCTAAATCAATCTCTAAAATTTTATTCATATATTTTTCAAAGCCAAGCACCAGCCCGCCATTGACAGCCAAAGCCCCGCCCGTAAAGCCAGAGCCAGAACCACGCGGGATAATGATGATTTGATGAGCGTTGCAAAATTTCAAAATCTCGCAAACATCGTTTTCATCGCGCGGAAACAGCACGCCATCAGGCAAAAAGCTCTTTCTCGTGGCATCATAGCTATACGCACGCCTGTGCGCTTCGTCAAAATAGGCGTTATCATCGCCTAAAAGCTTTTTAAAATATGCAATATGTGCTTTATCCATAATCTAGCCTTTTTTAATTTTCATTTGCTATACCGCCATTTTCTTGGTTTAGAATTAAACGGCGGTAGTATTTGTCGTAATCATTTATATGCGCGCTATCTGGCTTCCAAAATACAGTATCAATGCCATCAACTTGGGTATAAAATGGCAAATGATAGCTTGCGATTTGCCCACTTTTAAAGCTTTTAAGCACGGCAAATGATCCACAATCTACAAAAAACGCTTCTTTATCAAGAGCTACAAAAATCACGCCAGCTGCGTGCTTAGCGCAACTTTTGCGAAAATCATCTTTGCTAGGATTTGGCGTGTAATTAAAGCTTAGCTCAGCCGCTACTAAATCAGGGTGGATAAAGCTAATATTTGAAAATACTTTTAAAATTTGCTTATAAACATCGGCGTTTGGGGCGATGATTAATGCGCGGTTGTATAAAAAATTAAGCACGATTTTATCGCCACTTTTTGGGGTGAATTTAGGCAAGGGCAGGGCTTTTTGCGCTAGGTTAGAATACAGCTCAAAGCGCACGGTAGCATAGCCGTTTTGTTTATGGCTTACCACAGCGCGCGCTATAATTGAGCTTAGTCCATTGCCAAAATCACGCATTACCACGCCACTTGAACCAACCACTATTTTAGCGCTATCGTTTATTTGAGCTGTGTTGTCATCGTTTATTTTTAGAATATAAGTGTTATATTCGTTTAAATTAAACTCAGCACCCATAGCAAATGCAAAAAAAATCAAGGCAAAAATCAAGCTTTTCATACTAAATCCTAAAAAAATTTGCCGATTATAGCTTAAAAGCCTTGAATTTTGCCGATTTTAGGCGATATTTTGGAGCAAATTTTAAAAAGGGTAAAAATGAAAGATATAAATTTAGCCAATAAAATTATAGGCAAAAATTCGCGCACATTCATAGTAGCTGAGCTTTCAGCTAATCACAATGGCGATATCAACCGCGCAAAAGAAATTATTAAAGAATTAGCAAAAACAAGCACAGATGCGATTAAACTACAAACATACACCCCAGATACTATCACGCTAAATAGCAAAAATGATGAGTTTATGCTCAAAAGCGGGCTTTGGGCTGGGCAAAGCTTATATGAATTATACCAAAAGGCCTATACGCCGTGGTCGTGGCAGGCCGAGCTTAAAGATTATGCAAATTCTTTGGGGCTTATTTGTTTTAGTTCGCCTTTTGATTTAAGCTCGGTGGAGTTTTTAAGCTCGCTTGATATGCCAGCTTATAAAATCGCAAGTTTTGAGATTAACGACATAGGGCTTATTAGATCTTGTGCGCTTAGTAAAAAGCCCATTATCATCTCAACAGGCATAGCAACTCTAAGCGATATCGAACTAGCCATAAAAACTTGTAAAGATGCTGGCAACGATGATATGATCTTGCTAAAATGCACTTCTGCTTATCCTAGCCCATATGATGATATGAATTTGCGCTCCATTCAAAGCTTGGAGCAAATTTTTGATTGTGTGGTGGGGCTTTCAGATCATAGTTTAGGCTCTGAGGTTGCTCTTGGCGCGGTTGCTCTTGGGGCAAAATTTATAGAAAAGCATGTAACCTTAAAAAGAAGCGATGGCGGCGAAGATAGCAAGTTTTCTATGGAAATTGCTGAGTTTGCCCAAATGGTAGAGCAAATTAGAAATTTAGAAGCAGCCCTTGGCGCGCCAAAATACGATTTAACGCCAGCACAATGCCTTGCTAGGGCGCATTCTCGCTCGCTTTATATCTGTAAAGATATGAAAAAAGGCGAAATTTTCAGCGCACAAAATTTGCGCTCAGTGCGACCAAATAACGGCTTACACACAAAATTTTATGATGAAATCCTTGGCAAAAAAGCAAGCAAGGATATAAAATTTGCCACGCCACTTTCTTGGGATTTGGTTGAGTTGTAAAATTTCTTTTTTAATGCGGGCAAATTTTAAAATTTAAGATTTTTTTTGGTTTAGGTAAATTTTAAAATTTCTTTTTTAATGCGGGTAAATTTTAAAATTTGCTTAGTTTTTAATTTTTTTTTTTTTTTGAATTTTGCTGAGTTTTTAAAATTTCTTTTTTTGTGGATTAGCCCCGTGCGGGGCTAACAATACTAAATTCAGGCGATAAATTTAAAATTTGCTTTTAAAATTTACTTTTTAAATTTTGCTGAGTTTTTAAAATTTATTTTTTAATTGTGCTTTTTTATAATTTAGCCAAATTTTAAAATTTCTTTTTTAATGCGGGCAAATTTAAAATTTTACAATTTTAAAATTTCATAGCGTTTATAAGCAGCTAGCTAAAAGAAAAAGGATCAATATCGGGCCAAGCGCCGTTATTTTGGGCTATTTGGCAGGCTTTGATGAGCGGGGCGGGATTTTGAGCGCGAAGTAAAATATAATTGCGGTGCATGTTGGCAATTTGCTCTATTGCCGCCTTGCCATAGCCGATAATTTCTAAATCCGCGATATTTTGAAACTCCAAAACTAGCTTATTTTGTAAGTTTTCGTTTTTGCTTTGATTATCTGTGGAGATTATGATTCTTGCTAAGCGCGAAAATGGCGGATATAGCGGATTTCTTTGGGCTAGTTCATCTTTTAAAAACTCTTCAAAATCGTTTAAATAAGGATAAAAAAAGCTTGAAAATTTGCTTTGGATTATAATTTTGCCCTCGCTAGCACGCCCTGCGCGCCCTGCAATTTGTAAAGCAAGCGCTAAGGTTTTTTCGCGCGCTCTAAAATCGCAATAAAATAAATGCTCATCAAGCCCCATAATAACGGCTAAGGCGACATTATGATAATCATGGCCCTTACTTAGCATTTGCGTGCCTACTAAAATATCTATTTTTTGATCGTTGAAATTTTTTAGCAAGCTTTCTAGCTTTTTAGCCGTTGTGATCTCATCTCTATCAAACTTTGCTATTACGGCATTTGGCAGGGTTTTTTCTAGCATTAGTTTTAGTTCGCTCGTGCCTATTTTGCTAGCTTCTAGTAAATTATTGCCACATTTTTCGCAAGCTTGGGGAATAGGGCACATAAAGCCACAATAATGGCATTTGAGGGCATTTTGCTTTTTGTGAAGGCTTAAAGCCACCGAGCAAAACGGACAAATAAAACTCTGCCCGCATTCTTGGCATTTTAAGAGTTTAAAATTTGCCCTAGTTGGCAAGAAAACCACGGCTTGCTTTTTTTGCTCTAAAATTTCTTGTAAATGCGAAATAATCATCTTTGAAAGCCCAAGATTGCTTGGATCAAACAAAAAGCTTTTTTGCGAATTAAAATAAGTGCCTTTTAGGCGAAAATGCTCATATTTATGGTAGCTTGTAGCAGATGGCGTGGCTGAGCCAAGGATTAATTTGGGTTTTAAAAAATCTGTTTTTTGCTTTGTCGCGCACAAAAATACAGCCAAATCTCTGGTATTATAAGCTGGCGTAACCGAGCTTTTATAGCTTTGGTCGTGTTCTTCATCTACTACAATTAGCCCAAGATCGCTAAAAGGCAAAAACAAGGCCGAGCGCGCACCGCTAATTAAACGCACCTTGCCACTTATAAAATCAGCCAAAAGTTTGCGCTTTTTAGCCGGGGTGATTTTGCTATGCCATACGCCAACACTATCGCCAAAATACCGCTCCAAGCGTTTTTGCATTTGTGGGGTTAGGGCGATTTCTGGCATTAAAAGCAAGGCTTGATGGCCGTTTTTTAAAGTGTTTGCTATTGCGCTGATGTAAATTTCGCTCTTGCCACTTCCTGTATCGCCAAAAATCAAGCTAATATCGCGTTTTTGGCAAAACTCATAAGCTTGGCTTTGTAGCTGGCTAAGTTTTGGTAAGGTGATATTTTTATTTAAAATTTCAAGCTCTGGCGCGTTTTGGCAAATTAGTTGATTTTGGCTCTTTATTGCGTTTTGATTTTCTTGGCTCTTTATTGTGTTTTGGCTTTGTTGCATAGGCTCAAATAACGCACTAGCAAGCCCTAGCGAGCAAGTATAATAACTAGCTATAAATAGTAAAAGTCTTTGCTGGATTGGCGTAAGAAAGCTTGGCAAGATTTCTAGGATTTGTTCTGTTTTAAAGCTTGGTTTTGTTACTTCACGCAAAATAAAGCCTAAGCTTTCTTTATTTCTTAGGCTTATTTTTACAGCATTAAAATTTGGGATTTGCGCGCTGCTGTGGTAGGTGAGTGGGGCTAGATTTTTGCCATTTATAATAACTTCGTAATAATACATAAAAAAGCGTTGGTGCTAGCATTTGCTAGCACTCGGGGTTTAGTATAAGTTTGTGGTGCATTTGCCACTTTTTGGATTTTTTTTGTCAGCATCACTTGTGGCACCTTCGCATTTAAAAGAGCCATCACTATCACTATAAGTAAATTTCACTTGTTCTTTATTTGTGTTTATTGTGTATGTACCATCAGTATCTTTTTTCCAGCCATAGCTATTGTCATCTTTTCTTTCTTCAATTCTTGTGCTAAGAATTCCACCAAAGCAACAAGCGCCATCTTCAAGGTTAGTAGGATATCCTTGCGTTCCGCTTAAAATCATTTCATTTCTTTTTAATTGTATGCCTGAGCGCACGGCTGCGATTTGTGATTTTGCCTTAGCTATTTCAGCATCATCTCTTGTAACTATCAGCTTAGGTATGGCAACAGTGGCTAAAATACCTAAAATAACAATAACAAAAACTAATTCTATTAGCGTAAATGCCTTTTTCATCTTTACTCCTTATATTTACCATCTAATGACTGAGCAATAGAGCCTATATTGCCCAAAAGTGAGTTTATGCGCGTTTCTTGCTCATAATATTCATGGCATTTTTGCATAAAAGCATGCAATAAATCCTTTACCTCAAATTGCTTTTTGCCATCTAATAATCGCTCTAAATCACGCTCAAACGCCTCAGCAAAGCTATCATCTAGTTTAACTGTGTAGTCTTTATTAGCTTTAGCTGTTATGCTTAGGACTATTTCTGTCATTGTATTATCCTAAAATGGCTTAGGCTTTTCCTAATACCGCTTCTACTTGTCTTAATAAATCATCGCTTTGTGTGTTGTGTTTGTTTAATTCTTCTTCAAGGCGAGTGATTTGAGCGCTTTTTGCCTCATTTTGAGCTTTTGCGCTAACTAATTCATTGCGTAAGGTTTCGTTATCTTCGCAGATTTCTTCATATTTTTGCATTAGTTCTTGGACTTTTGCGGCTAGATTATTTAATACTTTTTCGTCAAACATAAAAAGACCTTTATTTGTGAGATTGAAAATCGGCGCTTATTCTAGCATAAAATTTTGCTATTTTTACTGAAAATTTTTAAAATTAGCCAATAAGTATTTTTTTGTGTATAATTTGCGCTTTTAATTTGAAGGAATTTAAATGAGTTTAAAGCATTTACACGCACCTTGGCGCAAGCAATATTTTACCGATAAAAAGCAACATTGCGTATTTTGCGCTATGTCTAAAAGTTTTGATGATGCAAAAATGCAAGCAAAAAACGATGATGAAAATTTTATTTTATTTCGTGCTAAGCATTGCTTTGGGGTGATGAATCTTTACCCTTATGTGCTTGGGGAATTTATGGTTATACCTTATTTGCACACAGATAATATAGAAAATTTAGATGAAAAAATTTGGTTTGAGATGAGTTATTTTGTGCGTTTTGGCACTGGTATTTTAAAAAGCGCGCTAAATGCTGGTGGCGTAAATATCGGTATGAATCTAGGCGCAGCAGCTGGGGCTGGGATAGCTGAGCACATTCATTATCATTTAGTCCCGCGATATGCGCGCGATACAAATTTTATCACCACAATAGCAAGTTCGCGCGTCCATGGCGCGCCATTTATGGATGAGTATTTAAAACTTAAAGATGCTTTTAATAGTGTAATTTAAAATTTAGCTTAAAACATTTTTGCTAGGCTTAGTAATTTACAACTATGCTCCATAATAGATACGATTTTTACTAATTCGTGTAAATCCCTGCTATAAACATAAATCCCCCTAGCGCGTACAAGCATTATATTTGTGTGTTTTTCTAGCATGTAGCGTGGTATTTCAGATGGAGCGCGCTCACCCCAATCCTCAAAACGCCCGCCATCATAAACAAAAATATTATCAATTAAAGTTTTCCCCAAATAATCTTGTGGTTCAAAATTTTTATGCTCCAAGCTATACGCACATAAATACGGCGGCACGCAAAAAGCGCAGTATTTCGCCTCTATAATGCTTTTAAAAATGCCAAAATGCACATCAGCATCGCTGCTAGCGTCTTTCCAGCGATAATCTTTTGAGCCACTAAGCAAAACAAAATCATCATCACTTAATCTATCAAAAACAGCCTGAGCGCGATTGATGATGAATTTATTATGCTCAATTTTCATAGAGATTGAACCGCTAAAAAGCCCAAAAAAGTTTTTTTTAAACATCGAAGCGCTTATGTTTTTTAGCTCGTTTTTGGCGTGTTGGAGATTCATTTTTGGCCTTAGAAAAAATTTAGCGTGCGATTATAGCAAAAATGTGCTATTATTAGCGTATGAAGCCGTTGCATATTCCTGTTTTATTAGATGAGGTTCTTACAGCCTTTAATAGCGCAAATAACGAGTATTTAACAAAAGCCAAGATGAAAAGCGGGCAAATTAAAATTTCAAATACTCAAAATTTACAAAAAATCCCAGCTTTTATTGATTGTACGCTAGGATATGGCGGGCATTCTAGCGCGATTTTAGAGCGTTTTAAAGGCGCAAAGCTAATAGCTTGTGATCAAGATGAAAATGCTTATAATCACGCTTTAATAAAATTTAGCCAAGAGCTTGCTAGCGGGCAAATGAGCGTGTATAATTGTAATTTTAGCGATATTTTTAAGCATATTGATTTAGAAAAGTTTGAGATTAAGGGCGTTTTAGCCGATATTGGCATTAGCTCGCCACAAATTGATATAAATGAGCGCGGTTTTAGCCTAAACTCACAAAATTTAGATATGCGAATGAGCGCAAAAAATCCACTAAATGCGCAAATTATTTTAAACGAATACCCAAAAAACGAGCTTTGCCGTGTGTTAAAAGATTATGGGCAATTACCAAATGCTAGCTTTTTGGCTGATAAAATTATTAGCGCAAGGGCAAAACAGCGCATTATCTCAGCCCAAGATCTTAGCGATATTATCGGCTCTGCCAAGCTTCGTGGGCGCGATATTAGCCTTATGCGCCTTGTGATGCAAGCATTAAGGATTGAGGTAAATGATGAACTTTTTGTGCTTAGAGAGCTTTTGGATAATTTAGAGAGATTAAAGCCATCAAAATGCGTGGTGTGCGTGATTTGCTTTCATTCGCTTGAAGATAAGATTGTAAAAGAGCGTTTTAAAATTTGGAGCAAAAATTGTATTTGTAATGAGCGCGCTTTGCGCTGTCAATGCGGTAATAACCACGCATTAGGACAAATTTTAAATAAAAAGCCTATTGTTTCAAGCCCTGCGCAAATAAAAGCAAACCCCAGGGCAAGTTGTGCTAAAATGCGCGTTTTTGAGTTTAATTAAGGCAAAAAATGAAAAAAGAAAAGCCTACAAAAAAGCAAAAAGCACAAAATTTAAGCCTTAGATCCTTATTGATTGCTTATGCGATGGTGGCTTTGGTGCTTGTTTTAGCCTTGCCAAAAATACAATTAAGCAATGAAATTTACTACACAAGCCGCGAAATATCCACGCTTAGAGAGCAATTAAATGTGCTTAAAGAAGAAAATCGCGCCCTAAAAAACAAATTAGAACAAATTAGATATAAAAATCAAATAATTGATAATATGAATTAGCGCAGGTTAAAATTTAGCCTTAATGCGCTAAATTTTAAAATTTTTATTGCTCATATTCTTATTTTAAAATTTTTTATTGCTCACATCTTCTTTAATGCGCCCTGAAATCTCTACTATATCACGGCTGATTGTGCGCGATTTATAGGCGATTTGGATTGTTTTTGATGTGCTTTGCTCTAAGGCGGTAACGGCTTGATTTATTATAGAAATTGCCTTGTCTTGCTCGCCTATGCTTTTGCTGGTTTCTTCTATGCTTGCTACTAAGAGATTGATATTTGCTTCTACATCACCTAGGCTTGCGCTGGTGCGCTCTGCAAGAGAGCGGATTTCATCAGCAACTACGGCAAATCCGCGCCCATGCACGCCAGCTCTTGCAGCTTCTATGCTTGCATTTAGCGATAATAAATTAGTTTGATCTGCTATTTCATCAATTGTGGCAATTACGCTTTTAATTTGCGCGCTTTGTCCTACCACATCGCCTGTGCGCGTGGCTGCTTGGCGCACAGAGGCATTCATAATTTTAAGCGCATCGGCTGTTTGTTTAATGGATTGTGCTTGTTCGTTTGAATCTTCTAAAAGCTCGATTACTACATTATTTAAGATATTTGATGTTTCGTCTAATTTGGCTGCGTTGCTAAAAGAATCTTTTAGCATTTTGCGGATTTGCGCGCCTAGGACATTTATTGTGCTTTCTATATCGCCTGCTGGCTTTTGTATGCTTGTATTAAAGCAAAGCGCGCGGTATGAATCAAAAACCCGCCTTAGCTCATTTAAATCAGCCCCGATTTTGCTTTGTAAATCAGCTAGCATATTATTTAGCATTTTGGCTAGCTCGGCAAGTTCTGGGTTTTGGGCTGTTTGGGTGATTCTAGCACTTAAATCGCCACTTTCTACTAATTTTGCCACTTTTATAGCGCTAGTAAGTGCGGCTTTATCAGCATCTAGGCTAATTTGTGTTTTTTTAATGCTTTCGTTTATGGATGCTGTTATTTTGCCTATATCGTCCATTTTGCGAATTTTAATCGGGCGCGGTGGTATCGGGCTATCGTGGTTGATATAAGCAAAAAATCCTTGTAAGAGTTTATTTAATTTATCTATTCTGCGCATTACCATGGTTTTTATGGAGGCTGAGGATACTATCAATAAACTAAGCACAAGCAAAATCGTTGTTAGGGTGATATAGCCTGAGATTTGGTTATTTGCTGCGGTGAAGTCGTTTTCTCTTGCTTCAAGGATTATAAAAACTCTAAGAACCGGGTTATAATCAACTATGGCGCGGTAATTATAGCCATCTTGTTTTTGGTATTCAAATGAACCTTTTTTAAGATTGGCAAAATATTCATAATCACTTGGCTTGCCTTTATAACCAAACATAAAGCGATCATTTTGAGCATCTATTAAGAAAATTTTACCAACTTCGCCTATATTTAGCGCGTCCATTTCTTCGCCTAAAATTTCATAAATTTCGCTTAAATCGTGGCTTACTACATAAGCACCTATTACATTTTTATCTTTATCAAGTATTGGTTTGTAGGCGTTTAAATAATCTATGCCATCGATGTATTGGCTAAAATAATAAGCACGCGGGATTTTGGCTGTTAGCTTTTGATAGGCTGGGTTTTCATCTCCAAAAATTTCGCCCAAATGCCTGCTTTTATCGCTGTATTTAGCGCCTGCGATGCGCACAAATTTTTTATCTTCATTTAAAGAAAAAATGCTTACTAAATGCCCTGTGTCGCCATTAAATTCATCAATTATATTATTATCGCTCATTGAGGTATTATTTGCTAGGATATCAGCTGCTTGGATTGTGCCTATATTTAAAATTTCACCTTTGCTAAATGTGTTTTTGGTTATTTGGCCGTGGTGGTTTATTAGGTATTGTTTAAAAAGCTCGGCTGTGCCATCAGATATTTGCGTGATTTGCTCTACCATCACGGCATAATTTGCTTCAAGCACTTTGGAGAATTGTTTTAGGTTATTTTCTAGTTGAACTTGGCTAGTCTCGTTCATTTTATAATTTATAAAAAAAATCAAAGGCAAAAACACAATAAGCGAGCTAATAACTTGAATAAAAGTAAATTTTTTTGTTACTGATAACTTACCCCAAATTTCATACATTAAAGCGACCTTAAAAAATTTTGTGATTATAACTAAAATTTTTGCTTAAATCCTAATTGATTTACAGCCTAAAAGCTACTAGCAAAAATAGTGCCATTTTAAAATTTATAAAGTTTTAAATGTTTTTGGTTAAAATCGCCGGATTTTTTTCAAAGAGTCAAAATGCAAGATGATAGATTTGAAATTTTAAAAAGTATGAAAAATATAGCTGTGATTGGTTTTAGCCCTGATGCTAGCAAGGATAGCTTTAAGGTGGGTAATTTTTTGATAAATCGCGGTTATAATGTGTTTGCCGTGTATCCAAGAAGTTTTAAAATAGCTAATAAACAAAGCGTAAAAAATATAAATGATATAAGTGCTAGCATTGATACAGCCGTGGTTTTTAGAAAAAGCGAAGCATTGAATGAAGTTTTTGATGAGATAATGCAAAAGGGCGTTAAAAATTTATGGCTACAATTAGGCATTAAAAATGACGAAATAGCCAAAAAAGCACGCGAAAATGGGCTAAATTTTACCCAAGATGCTTGTGTAATGATAGAACTTTTAAATAAGGATAAATAAATGGTAAGCTTGCATAAAATAGTTCAAGCAAAAAGGCAAATAGAAGCCTTTGTATCGCATACGCCGTGTGTGCTTTCTACGCGCATTAGCACAAGAACTGATGCTTTGGTGTATTTAAAAAAAGAAAACCTACAAATAACTGGTGCTTATAAAGTGCGCGGTGCTTTTAATAAAATCGCAAATTTAAGCAGCGAACAAAAACAAAAAGGCGTTGTAGCAGCAAGTGCTGGCAATCACGCACAAGGCGTGGCTATTAGTGCGGGGCATTTTGGGATTAAGGCTAGTATTATAATGCCAGAGGCTGCGCCTCTTTCAAAAGTAGCAGGCACAAAGGCGCTTGGGGCTTGCGTGATATTAAAGGGTAATAATTTTGACGAGGCTTATGAGTATGCCTTAGAATACGCAAAAGAGCATAATATGACCTTTATTCATCCTTTTGATGATGAATTAGTCCAAGCAGGCCAAGGCACGATAGCTATTGAAATGCTAGATGAAATACCAGATTTGGATTATATAGTGGTGCCAGTTGGCGGTGGCGGGCTAATAAGCGGTGTGGCAAGTTATGCAAAACAATTAAACCCAAATATAAAAATCATAGGCGTAAGCGCAAAAGGCGCGCCAGCAATGTATGAAAGCTTTAAAGCGCGCTCTAAGCATAATTCTAGCTTTGTTCGCACCATAGCCGATGGCATAGCAGTGCGCGATGCTAGCGATATAACACTAGCGCATATTTTAGAATGCGTTGATGAAATGGTTCAAGTTAGCGATGATGAGATAGCAAATGCGATTTTGTATTTATTGGAGAGTCAAAAAATTGTCGTTGAGGGTGCTGGGGCTGTGGGTGTAGCAGCTCTTTTTGAAAAGCGTTTTAACTACGAAAAAGGCGCAAAAATCGGCATAGTTTTAAGCGGTGGCAATATAGATGTGCAAATGTTAAATGTGATAATAGAAAAAGGCTTAATCCGCTCAGCTAGAAAAATGATAATTCATGTAACCTTGATAGACAAGCCAGGCGCACTTACTGGCTTAACCCAAGTGCTAGCAAGCACCGGAGCTAATATAGTAAAGATTGATTATGATAGATTTTCAACTAAATTAAGCTATGGCGATGCGATGATTACCATCACCCTTGAAACAAAAGGCGAAGAGCATCAAAGCGCGGTATGTTCGGCATTAAATGCTAATGGCTATAAATTTAGCCAAGAGTTTTAATTAAAATTTGCTATTAAATTTATGCTTTTGCTTATTTAAAAAGGTAAAAATTGAGATATTTATTAGGTTTTATTGTAGCTGTTGTGCTTTCTGGTGTTTTGTGGCTTAGTTTTTTTTATTCAGAGCTAAGGGTGGATTTAGATCATGTAATAGATTATAAACCAAAATTAAGCACTGAATTTTATGATGTAAATGGTGAATTAGTGGCTAATATTTTTGATGGGCAAAATCGCAAATATGCGCACTACAACGAAATCCCGCCACGAATGATAGAGGCTTTGATAGCTGTTGAAGATACTGCGTTTTTTGAGCATGATGGGGTAAATTTAGAAGCGATTTTTCGCGCGGTAATTAAAGATATTCAATCAATGTCGCTAAAAGAAGGCGCAAGCACAATAACCCAGCAACTAATAAAAAACATGGTCTTAACGCGCGAGAGAAAATTTAGCCGAAAATTAAAAGAGGTGATTTTAGCCTACCAAATCGAAAAAAAGCTAAATAAAGAGCAAATTTTAGAGCGTTATTTAAATGAGGTTTATTTAGGGCATGGATATTATGGCGTAAAAACAGCAGCGCAAGGATATTTCAAAAAAAGCCTAGACGCTTTGAGCTTAAAAGAAATTGCCATTTTAGTAGGTTTGCCAAAGGCGCCGAGCAACTATGATCCTACAAGGCATTTGGATTTATCCATCGCTCGCGCAAATGCTGTAATAACGCGCCTAAAAGATCTTGGCTGGATAAGCAAAGATGAATACATAAGCGCAATTAATGAATTGCCAGTAGTTTATGATGAAACGCTAACGCAAAATAAAGCGCCTTATGTAATAGATGAAGCTATCAAACAACTAAGCACAATCTACCCTGATATTAAAAGTGGCGGATATAAGGTTAATTTAACAATTGATTTGCGCTTACAAAATGTGGCTCAAAATGCCTTACAAATGGGATATGATGAAATTTTAAAACGAGATAATAACGCAAGCACGGATAAATTAAATGGCGCAATCTTAGTAACAAATCCACAAAATGGGCAAATTTTAGCTATGCTTGGCGGGATTGATTATGCTAAAAGCAACTACAACCGCGTAACACAAAGCACAAGGCAGCCAGGTTCTAGCTTTAAGCCCTTTGTGTATCAAATCGCGCTAAACTCAGGCTATTCACCAGCAAGCAAAGTAGCTGATGTGGCGATGGCTTTTGATGGAGTAGGCGATGATAAAAAGGCTTGGAAGCCAAAAAATTATGCTAAGGATTTTGCAGGGTTTATTAGCCTAAAAGAAGCATTAACTAAATCGCGCAATCTTGCTACTATTAGCCTTTTAGTCGATGTTGGTTTTGATAATGTGTGGAAAAAATTAGGGGAGTTTGGCTTTAAGAATATACCGCCAAATCTTTCTATTGCGCTTGGTAGTTTTGGGATTAGTATGATTGATTATAGCGAGCTTTATAGCGTTTTTGCAGGACTTGGGCGTATTTCAAAGCCGTATTTAATAAATCAAATCACAGATCGCTACGGGCAAAGTAAGGAATTTAAGCCAAGTTTTCGCGAGATTGAGCCAGCTAAGCAAGCGTATTTAATGATAGATATGATGCGCTCAGTAGTAACTAGTGGCACAGCGCGGCGAGCAAGGATTGAGGGCGTAGAAGTAGCTGGTAAAACCGGCACCACAAACAATAACATAGACGCTTGGTTTTGTGGTTTTACGCCTGATATGCAAGCAATAATCTGGTATGGCAATGATGATAACACGCCAATGCGTAAAATTGAAGGTGGCGGATTAACAGCAGCGCCTGTTTTTGCGGCGTTTGGGCGGGAGTATTTTAAAATTTACCCTGATGCTAAAAAAGAGTTTGATGTGCCTAGTGGAGTTGAAAGCGATGATGGCGTGTTGCATACGAATATTTCGCGTTTGCCATCAAATAAAACAGACAACGCCTTACAAACGCAAGAAGAAGAGGGCTTGATTTTTTGATCTTGCTTACAATAAGGCGCATTTTTAAAATTTCATTTAATTAAAATCAAAAAGAAAATAAATGGACTTAAAGCAATTTTTATCTTTTAAACCATCGTATTATAAAAATATCGATTACGCGCGTTTTCCTAATGCGTATAATGCTATAAAATCTTATATAAATATGCCAAAAATCATTCATATAGTTGGCACAAACGCAAAAGGTAGCACAGGGCGTTTTTTAGCACTTATTTTGCGTGCAAATGGACGCAAAGTAGGCCATTATACAAGCCCGCATATTTTTGATTTTAATGAGAGATTTTGGCTTGATGGTAAAAATGTAGATGATAAAATGCTACAAAATGCGCACGAGATGATTATTTCGTGTTTTGAGCGCGCAAATGCAAAAGAGTTTATAAGCGCGCTTAGTTATTTTGAATGGGCAAGCTTGCTTGCTGCTTGGCTTTTTAAGGATTGTGATGAGGTTATTATAGAAGCTGGTATGGGCGGAGAACACGATGCTACAAATGTTTTTAGCAAAAAGCTTAGTATTTTTACGCCTATTGATTTAGATCATGTGGCTATGCTTGGCGATAGTTTAGAGCAAATCGCCCTTACAAAGCTAAACGCAATGAGCGCGCACGCAATACTTTGCGCTCAAAATGCCAAAAATCCATTAATCTATAATATAGCAAAAAGCATAGCCGCCAAAAACAACACAAAACTTGAAATAGCAAATTTTAATAGAGCAAACAAAGCAAGCAGAACTTATGCTAGAAAATATCAAGGTTTTTTAAGAAATAATTTTTATTTGGCTTATTTTGCGGCCAAAAAACTTGGCGCAAATTTTAATAAACAAATTTTAAATAAAATGCAAAGTTTTGATTTAAAAGGTAGGTTTTGGCATATTCAAAAAAATCTAATAATTGATGTAGGTCATAATGAGCACGCCGCTTGTGCATTAAGAAAGAATTTAGAAAATTTAAGAAAAAAGTTAAGGGTTAAAAAAGCAATTTTAATTTATAATTGTTTTTTTGATAAAGATATTAAGGCTGTGCTAAGCGCGCTAAAACCTTGCTTTGATGAAATTTTAGTGTATGAGTATGATAGCAAAGAAAGGGCCTTAGCTAAGGATGAAATTAAAAAAAATTGTGAAATTTTAAAGATAAATTGTCGCAATTTTTTATATTCTGATATGCAAAAAATAAAAAATCATATTTTTGAAAAAAGCATAAAATCAAAGCTAAAAAAAGCTAGAAATTTTAAAATTTTATATGTTGTTTTTGGTTCGTTTATGCTTGCAAATGCGTTTTTAAGGGATTTTAATGGGACTTCACAAAAATAGATTTATGATAACTATTACGGATTTAAATGGTTCGCGTAATTTTGTTTTAAGTCAAGTGGTAAAAAATTTCGCAATGTATGTGCTGATGTTTTTTATAATGCTGATTGTTTTAACCGTGCTTTATGTAAATTATCTAAAAGACATTTCAAAAGAGCTAACAAGTGTCCAAGAAACGCTCCAAGAAGAAAACAACGCCCTAATAGAAGCAAAAAAACAAAGCCAAATGGAGCTTGAAGCTATTGAGGGCAAGATTAGCGAATTAGAAGAACAATTTAATATAGATGGCAATGTAAGCGAATGGGATTTAACCAAAAGAATACAAAGCGTAGCACTAACAGGCGCGCAAGAAAGATTTATTTTTACACAAATCCCAAATGGCGATCCTACAAATGGGCAAGGGCGTTTTACTAGCAGTTATGGCTCGCGCATGCATCCTGTGCTTAAATACATGCAATTTCACACTGGAACAGATTATGCTATGCCAATAGGTTCGCCTGTATATGCCACGGCTGATGGCGTAATACAATCAACCGGCAAAACCGCAGGATATGGCAATATGGTAGAAATTCGCCATAATTACGGATTTAGCACAAGATACGGGCATTTAACAGCAAAATTTCCAGTAAAAGTGGGCGATTTTGTTAAAAAAGGCGATCTTGTAGCATATAGTGGTAATTCAGGGCGTTCTACTGGCCCGCATTTACATTATGAGGTGCGCTTTGTTCAAAAGCCACTAAATCCTGTAAATTTTATAAACTGGGATAGCACAAACTACAATGAAATATTTCAAAAAGAAGGAGCAATCCAATGGCAATCTTTAATAAATCTGCTAACAACACAAACAGACAAAGCTCAATAGTAGCAACAGGCGCACAAATTAACGGCGATCTAAGCCTAACATCTATGATTTATGTAGATGGTCAAATCCAAGGCTCTATAAACTCAACCGATAGCGTAATAATCGGCAAAAATGGCTGTATCAAAGGCGATGTGATCGCCAAACGCGTGGTAATAAATGGGAGATTAGAGGGCAATGTGGATGCTGATTTGGTAGAAATTTTAAAAGATGCTGTGTTTGAGGGCGATATGAATGTGGCTGATTTGGTGTGTGAGCCAGGCGGACGCTTGATAGGTAGCTGTTCTTATAAAGAGCAAAAAAATAAAATCAATGAATTATCAGGGATTAAATTAGAGTATTTACCTAACTCAAAATAAAATGCAAGCTAGGATCTATGAATATTTAAGCGCTTTTAATGAAAAATTAAAAGAGTTTTTGCCAGAAATTATTATTTTTAATGATAATAAAGAAGTAGCCCTTGGCAAAGATGCGGCCATTTATGCGGGCTTTGAATGCTTTTGTTTGCCTGAGTTTATAGCCAAAAGAGGCGATGATTTACGCTCGTTTTCAAGCGAATTATTTAAAATTAGTGAGGTTTTAGGTGCGTTTTATAAAAGCCAAAATCCTAAAAAGCTGATTTTATCGCCTTTTAATACCTTGCTTCATACCTTACCCACAAAAGATCACCTACAAGGCATCACACTTAAAAAAAAGCAAAAAATAATCAATTCTTGCCTAAAAGATGAGCTTATGCTACTTGGTTATAATTTAGTAGATATAGTCCAAGATAAAGGCGAGGCGCGCATTAGTGGTGAAATTATCGATATTTTTAGCATTGATAGCCAAAGGCCGGTTAGAATTTTGCTTGATTTTGATGAGATTGAAAGCATTAAAATTTTTGATGAAGCCACGCAAAAAGCTAGCACAGATGAGCTTGATTTTGCTTATATCGCGCCATTTTTAGCTAGATTAAATCAGGCTGAGTTTGAGCAAGTAAATAGCCAAATAAACGCACTTAGTAGCGATGCTTTGATTAAAGATTTACATTCTTTTGGCTTTTGGTATATTAGCGGGTTTAAGGATTATTTAAGTGAATTTTCTTTTGTTTTTGCTAGTGAGTGCGATTTTGCTTTATTAGATGAATATGGCATAGATATTCAAAATTTCGCCCTTAATCTAGCTAGCAATAATAAAAAGCTAAATGGGGCGCACTTAGAGCTAAAAAGCCTAGATTTAAATCAAAATTTCACCACCAACGCGCCAGAAAATTTAAAATTTAATCAACAAATTTTAAGCGATTTAAAATTTCCCCTAATCACTCAACCAAAAATTTATAAAGATTTACAAACAACGCCAACGCAAAGCTTTTTTGCCTTTCATAATGATAAAAATATTAAAATTTTAAGTTTAAATGAAAGTTCGTTTAGGGCGTTAAATTTAAGCGAATACAAAAACATAAAATTAGAGCTAAGCCCTTTAATTTTAAATCTTATAAGTAGCGATGAAATCATCATCTCGCTAAATCAGCCCTTAGCAAAACGGCGCATAAAAAAAGCAAGTATTATTATAAATGAGCTAAATGCTGGGGATTTTGTAGTTCATGAGCATTATGGCATAGGAAAATTTGCTGGCTTAGAGCTTACGCGCGTGCTAGGCGTGCAAAAAGAATGCGTGGTGATAAATTATGCCGGTGGGGATAGATTGCTTTTGCCTGTGGAGCATTTGGGGCTAATTGAGCGCTACATTGCAAGTAGCGGTGCTGTGGTAAATGTGGATAAATTAGGCAAGGCAAGCTTTATAAAACTTAAAGAAAAGGTGCGAGAAAAGCTTTTTGCCATAGCAAATGCCATCATCGCCTTAGCAGCTAAGCGCGAGCTAATAAGCGCGCCAAAGCTAAAACCTTGCGAGCTTTATGATAAGTTTGTGCTAGATGCTGGCTTTATTTACACCCAAGATCAGCAAAATGCCATAGAGGCGATTTTAGCCGATTTAGCAAGCGGGCGCGCTATGGATAGATTGCTTAGTGGTGATGTGGGTTTTGGCAAAACAGAAGTGGCGATGAATGCTTTGTTTGTGTGTGCGCGCGCTGGGTATCAGGGCTTATTTTTTGTGCCTACTACCTTGCTTTGTGCTCAGCATTTTGCTAGCTTAAAGGCTAGATTTGCGCCTTTTAATATTGAAATTTACCGCCTTGATAGATTTAGCCAGCCAAAACAAAAAGCACAAATTAAAGCAAAACTTGAAAATGGCGAAAATATCATAGTAATTGGCACGCACGCACTTTTGGGCATAAATCCATCTAAACTTGGCTTAATCATCATTGATGAAGAGCATAAATTTGGCGTTAAGCAAAAAGAAAAATTAAAACAATTATGCGAACATTCCCATATCCTTGCGATGTCGGCTACGCCTATACCAAGAAGTTTGAATATGGCGCTTTCGCAAGTTAAAGGATATAGCATTTTAAGCACGCCACCAGCTAGTAGGCTAGATGTGCGAACCTTTGTGAAAAAATACGATGAAATTTTAATAAAAGAAGCCATTATGCGAGAGCTTAGGCGCAAGGGACAGCTGTTTTTTGTGCATAATTTAATAGCTGATTTAGAGCGCGTTAAAGCAGATCTTAAAGCCATCGTGCCAAATATTCGCATTTTGTGCTTGCATGGCAAGATGGATGCTAAGAGCGTAGAAGATGAAATGATAAAATTTGCTAATTTAGAATATGATATTTTATTAAGCACTAGCATAGTAGAAAGTGGCATACATTTGCCAAATGTCAATACAATCTTAGTAGATAATGCGGCGCGCTTTGGCATAGCGGATTTACACCAGTTGCGCGGTCGCGTAGGCAGGGGAGAAAAACAGGGGTATTGTTATTTTTTAGTAGGTGAAAATGAAAATTTAAGCGATGAAGCCAAAAAGCGTTTAATTGCGCTTGAAAGTAATTCATTTTTAGGTTCTGGCGCGCTTTTGGCTTATCATGATTTAGAAATTAGAGGCGGGGGCAATTTATTGGGCCAAGCACAAAGCGGGCATATTGAGGCTATTGGGTATAGTTTGTATTTAAAAATGCTTGAAAGCGAGATAAATCGTTGTTTGAGCATTAAAAACGCTAGCTGCTATGAGGATGAAAATTCACAAAATAATGTAGATTTACGCCTTAGCATCAATGCTTTTATAAATAGCGAGCTAGTTAGTAGCGATAGAGTGCGCTTAGAGCTTTACCGCAGGCTTAGTAAATGCGAAAATAGCGCTAGTGTGTATGAAATAGGCGCAGAAATCGAAGAACGCTTTGGCAGGCTTGATGTTTATACTAAGCAATTTTTAGATTTGATGGTAATTAAAATTTTAGCATCACTAAAAGGCTATAAAGCCATAAGTAACCACACCTCAACCATCGCCCTTACGCCAAATAAAGGCGAAAAAATCATAATAAAATCAAAAAGTTTTGATGATGACGATATACTAGATACAATTTTAAAATTTCTACGCAAGGGGGATAAATGAATATTTCTAACATAAACGCAGGCTACGCACAGGCTTTATATCAGCAACAAAACGCCCAAAATGAGCAAAACCAAAATCCTAACAGCGATAACCAAAACGCCATAGGCAACGAAAATGAAACTAATCAAACAGCCATCACCAGCACTGAGAATTCCCAAAACTCAGGCAACAGCACAAATAAAGACGATAATAAACAAAACCCACAAAATTTAAACGAACAAGAAAAACGCCAAGTTCAAGAGCTTCAAGCCACAGATGCTAATGTGCGCGCACACGAAGCCGCCCATAAAGCAGCTGGTGGAAATTTAGCAGGCTCGGCTAGCTACACCTATGAGCGTGGCCCAGATAATAAAATGTATGCCGTAGCTGGCGAGGTTAGCATTGCAATAGGTGGTGGCAATAGCCCAGAAGAAAAGCTCTCCCGCGCCCAACAAGTGCGCCGGGCAGCTCTTGCTCCAAGCGATCCAAGCCCACAGGATTTAAAAGTAGCTGCCCAAGCCATTTCTATGGAAATGGATGCAAGAGCCGAGCTAGCCCAAAAAAGCCAAGAAGAAAATGCTAAAAAAAGCGAAAATGATTCAAACGCTAATCAAAATACAAGCACTCAAAATGAATACTACAAAGCGCCAAATGATGAAATTTCTAACAATGAAAGCACAAAAAGCTCTAATCCTTACGAAAAAAGCGCTACAAAGCAAGATAAAGAACAAAACAATAATATAGGTATGTTTTGATGAAAATAAATTGGCAAAATACAAAAGCAGCGATAATGCGAAACTCCAAGCTAAAAGCAGTAGAAAATATTGCTTTTACGCATTTAGACGATCTTTATGGCTTAAACACGCAAAAAAACGAGCTTTTAGCAAATACCATAAAATTTATCAAAAACGGCGCAAATAACGCTAACCACGCACTTTTATGGGGCGAAATGGGTTGTGGTAAGTCAAGTTTGGTTAGGGCGGTATTTTGTAAATTTATGAATGAAAATTTGCGCTTAATTGAGCTTGGCAAAGAAGAGTTAAAAAACTTACACAAGGTGCTAAAAGCTGCCAAAAAAGCACCAAATTATCGCTTTATTGTTTTTTGTGATGATTTTAGTTTTGAGCTAGGCGATAAGGGCATTAGCCAGATTAAAAGATTGCTTGAAGGTAGCATTGAAGCTAGCCCTGAAAATGTATTATTTTACGCTACGACAAATCGCAAGCATATAATTAAGCAAGAGCCAAATAGCGATGATTACATCACAATGCGAGAAAATAGCCGCGAGAGTTTGAGCCTAGCTGATAGATTTGGCTTGCATTTAAGTTTTTATGAGCTTGAAATGAATGAATATTTAAATATAATTGATAATTTATTTAATATTAAAATTTTAAATGCACAGAAAATAAAAAAATTGCATAATGAAAGCATGAATTACGCAAGCATTAAAGGCATTCGCTCAGCGCGCACTGCAATGCAATTTTATAAAGCAAATAAGGATAAAAATGACTAGTTCTGATCTTTATTTTTGCCTTGAACGCTCAATAAATTTCAATGAAATTGCCCCGCTTAATTGGTGGCCAAATTATGGCTCGTTTTGGATTGTGGTTGAGAGTATTTTAGGGCAAAACACAAAATACGAAAATGTGAAAAAAGCCACGCAAAATTTACAAAATGCTAATATCACAAGTCTTAGCGATATAGCAAAACTCGAAGTTAGCGAGCTTGCAAGGCTAATTAAACCAAGCGGATTTTATAACACCAAGGCAAAAAGATTAAGTCTGTTGTGTAAAAATATTTTAAATAAGTTTGGCAATTTTGAAAATTTTAAAGAAAATGTTAGCAAAGAGTGGCTTTTATCTCAAAATGGCTTAGGTTTTGAGAGCGTTTATAGCATACTTTGCTATGCTTGCGAGCGCGAATATATGGTGGTTGATAAATACACGGCTGTGCTTTTGGGATTTTTGGGCTATGAGTTTGATGATTATGAAAGTACAAGAGAATGGCTTGAGGAGATAAGCGAGGTTCAAAGCAAATATCCACAAATTAGCCTTGCGATGCTTTTAGCGCGCTATCACGGGCTAATAGTTGAGTTTTGTAAGGCGCATTTAAGAAAAAATGAGTTTAGCGTTCAAGCACAAGAAATTTTAAAAAACTTGCTTTAATTTTCACAAAAGCTTAACAAAACTCCGTTAAAATGGCGCTTACAATTCAACAAAAGGGGTAACAATGAAAAAAGTTCTTATTAGTAGTGTTTTAGCACTTGCTTTGGCTGGTTCGCTAAATGCAGCTGGCGGTTTTAACGCAGGCACAAACGCAAACGCAAATGTAAATGCGAACATGGGCGGATTTACAGGTCCTGGCGCAGTTGCTGTAAATACAGTCCAAGGCGCGCTAAATGCTTATGATGATACAATAGTAACGCTAACTGGCAAAATCACTCGCCAAGTAGCACACGAAAAATACGAATTTAGCGATAACACAGGCACAATCATCATAGAAATAGACGATGATGAATGGTATGGGGTTCAAGCTGGCCCAAATGATACCGTCCAAATCCGTGGCGAAGTAGATAGCGATACTTTTAGGCGTAATGAAATTGATGTAAAATTTATTACAATAGTAAAATAATTTAAACTAATTTTGCGTGTTTTACTTAAAATTTTAAGTAAAACACGATCTTATTAAATTATAATTTTGCGTTAAAATTTGCTTATGCGCTTTCAAATATTATTAAAAATCTTTCAAATTTTAATTTAAGTTTTGTTTAAAATTTAGCAACTTAAAATTTTCTTTTAGTGTGTTATAATCAAGCTTTTTAAATTTTAAAATTTATAAAGGATAACTATGGCAAAACACGAATTTGGCGCACAAGTAGGCGATTTACTCAATCTAATGATTCATTCGCTGTATTCAAATAAAGAAATATTTTTGCGTGAGTTGGTATCAAATGCTAGCGATGCTCTTGATAAGCTAAATTATTTAAGCCTGACAAATGATGAATATAAAAGTATTTGCGATGGCTGGACGCCTAAAATTTGGCTTGAACTTGATAAAGATAAAAAAATTTTAAGCATTAGCGATAATGGCATAGGTATGGATGAAGCCGAGCTAATTGCTAATCTTGGCACTATCGCAAATAGCGGCACAAAGGGCTTTTTAAGCAATCTTAGTGGCGATGCTAAAAAAGATGCTCAGTTGATTGGTCAATTTGGCGTGGGCTTTTATTCGGCCTTTATGGTAGCTGATAAAATCGAGGTAAAAAGCCTAAAAGCTGGCACAAATCAAGCTTTTTTATGGACTAGCGATACAAACGGCTATGAGATTAGCAAATGCCAAAAAGATAGCTTTGGCACGCAAATAATTTTGCATTTAAAAGATGATGAGTATTGTGAGAGTTTTCGCATAGATGGGATTATTAAAAAATATTCAAACCACATTTCATATCCTATTTTTATGGATATGGACGAATGGATAGCTCCAAGCCAAGAAGAAAAAGAAGCGGGCAAAAATGAAGGGCATTATGAAAGCGTAAATAAGCAGTTAAATAAAGCTAGCGCGTTGTGGCAGTTAAATAAAGCTAGCTTAAAACAAAGCGATTATGATGAGTTTTACAAACAAATCAGCCACGATAGCGCCGAGCCACTGATGCATATCCACACTAAGGCTGAGGGCAAAATAGAATACACCACGCTTTTTTATATTCCAAGTAATGAGCCTTTTGATTTATTTAGAATGGATTATGAAAGTGGCGTAAAATTATATGTAAAGCGCGTGTTTATTACAGATGATGCAAAAGAGCTTTTGCCAAGTTATTTGCGTTTTGTGCGCGGAATTATGGATGTTGAAGACTTGCCTTTAAATGTTAGTAGAGAAATTTTACAAGAAAATCGCATTCTTGCTAGCGTAAAAGATCAAAGTGTTAAAAAAATCCTTAGCGAGCTTGAAAAACTCCAAAAAAGCGATTTTGAAAAATACAAAAAATTCTTTAAACTTTTTGGCAAGGTTTTAAAAGAAGGGCTTTATGGTTTTGCTAGCAATAAAGATGAAATTTTAAAACTTTGCTTGTTTAAATCATCGCTAAATGACGAGCTAATCACGCTTAGCCAGTATAAAGAAAAGATGCAAGAAAATCAAAAAAGCATTTATTATATAAGCGGACAAAATGAAAATTTATTAAAAAACTCTCCATTGCTTGAAGGTTTTAAGGCTCAAAATATAGATGTGTTAATTTGTGATGAAGAAATCGATACTATTGTAATGCCGATGGTTAGCGAGTTTGATGGCACTTCTATAAAAAATATAAACTCAACTAGCACAGACGAAGAACTAAACACAAACAAAGATGAGAAAACAGCAGAAAATACCGAACTTAATGGCATTTTAGCTAAGATGAAAGAAATTTTAAAAGATGATGTAAAAGATGTGCGCATTTCATCAAGGCTAGCTGATTGGCCAGCTTGTATTGTTTTTGATAAAAACGACCCTGATTTTGCTATGCAATCAATGCTAAAACAAATGGGGCACGAAGCGCCAAAAATCAAGCCGATTTTAGAAATTAACGCTAAACACGAGCTTTTTGCTAAGTTACAAGATAATGAATTACTGCTAAATGATATTACTAGTTTGCTCTTTGATAGCGCGCGTTTGGCTCTTGGTATGAATATAGAAGATGCCCCGCAATTTTGTAAAAGATTAAATAAAATTATGCTAAAAGCTCTTTAAAAAATTTTATTATTTTAAAATTTTAATTTAATGCGTGATAAATGGCGCGCATTAAAATTTTGAATATCTTAAAATTTTAACCCCTATTAAAATTTGGCGCGCATTAAATACGCGCGCCAGATAGTATTTTTAAACAAAGCATAAAAAATTCCTTAAATTTTATTAAATATTTATTTATCTTGCTGGAATTTAAGCACGCTAATGCTATAATCAAGGCATTTTATCAAAAGGAGAGCTATGCAAACGATTTCATTTGATTTCTATGCTACTTTTGTGCTGATGGCACTGGTTTTGTTGCTTGGTGGGTTTATAATTCGCAGAGTGCATTTTTTGCGTTTTTATAATATCCCTGAGGCTGTTGTAGGCGGACTTATCGCAGCAAGCGTGTTTTTAATATTTAGGCTTGTGGGCGATGTGGAGTTTAAGTTTGATGGCGGGCTAAAAGATCCGCTAATGCTTGCGTTTTTTACAAGTATAGGATTGATGGCTGATTTTGGCTCGCTTAAAAAAGGCGGTAAAAGGCTTTTTGTGTTTTTGGGCGTGATTTGTGTTATGTTAATTATCCAAAATGTAGCAGGCATAAGCGTGGCTAAATTAATGGGGCAAGATGGATTGCTGGGGCTTTTATCAGGTTCTATTACAATGAGTGGCGGACACGGCACGGGCGCTGCTTGGGCTGTGGAGTTTAGCAAGGCTCCATATAATTTTAGCGGTGCGATGGAGGTTGCGATGGCTAGTGCTACTTTTGGGCTTGTTGTTGGTGGCATTATCGGCGGTCCTGTGGCAGCTTATCTTATTAAAAAACACGCCTTAGTTGGCACGCAAGAAAAGCCAACCGCCTCAGTTGATAGTGCTACAAGCTTTGAACAAGCCGATATGGAGCGTAGAATTACGCAAAATACTTTTATTGAGAGTGTTTCGCTTATTGCAATTTGTCTTTTTGTTGGGTCGGGGTTAGCTGTTTGGGTTAAGAGCTTTGAGCTAAGCTGGACGCTGCCTACTTTTGTGTATTGCTTATTTTGTGGGGTGATTTTGCGTAATGTGCTTGGCGCACTTAATATACACGAGGTTTTTGATAGAGAAGTAGCGATGATAGGCAATGTAAGCCTTGCTTTGTTTTTGGCTTTTTCGTTGATGAGTATAAATCTACTTCAATTAGCAAGCCTTGCTGTGCCGATTTTAGTAATTTTACTAGTTCAAAGCGTGATAATGATATTTTATGCGATTTTTGTAACATTTAAATTTTGTGGTAAAGATTATGATGCGGCTGTGCTTGCTGCTGGGCATTGTGGATTTGGGCTTGGGGCTACACCTACGGCGATGGTAAATATGCAAGCAGTTTGTAAAAACTACGGTATGAGTGCGATTGCCTTTATCATCGTGCCACTTTGTGGGGCATTTTTTATAGACATTGTAAATGCTGTGGTGATCCAAGGATTCGTGGCTCTTTTAGGGTATTAATTTAATAAAATTTTATGGTTTTGGCTAAGATTTTGGCCAAAACCTTTCTTTTTTAAAATTCCAAAATTTATACATTATATTTAAAATTTTAATTTCACATAAAATAAATATTTTCTTTTATAATCGGCGTTTTTTTAAGATTAGTTCTAGTGTAAATAGTGTAAAAATAAATGCCTAAATTCTAGAATTTGTGTAATATTCTAACTAGAATTTAGCTTTAAAAAGTTAGTGTTTTGCTAAAATGAGGATTTTGGTTTAAAATTTTAGATTTTTGCCAGTAAATTTAAATATTTTAAAAGGAGAGATTTTGTTATTTTTACTTTATTTTCCTTTGTTTTTTGCTATTTTCTTTGTATTTTTTCCTATTTTTTGGTCTTTGATGATACTTTCTGCTTATAGACTTGTAAAAAAGCCTTATAATATTTTGCTATCATCTGCTTTGGCTTGTGTGGTAGGAATTTCTAGCTTTTTTGTTTTTTATACATTTAAAAGAGCGTTTCTTTGGGATTTTTTCCTTTTAGCTGGTTTTATCATAGCTACGCCTATTTATTTGTATTTTTTTAGAAAAATCAAGCTGAATGATTATAAGCCTTTGTTTGTTTTTTCTTTGATTATAACTTTGATAATTTTATGGGAAATGGAAGCACCGCAAAGAATGCTTTTTTATACTCTTACAAAAAATAAAACTATGTATGATATAGAGATTGTTGATGAGCTTTTTGATGGTAATACGACCGAAGTAAGATATGGATTTAGTGAGGAATATAGACAATGTTTTAAAGGTCTAGCTAGTTGCCCTATTTTACCTAGCTTTAAACAATTACAAAATCAATTTTTTACAATAAGAGATGGCAAAAAAATAATTGTGGCAAATGTGTATGGTCCTTATTATGGTAGCACTAATTTAATGTTATATTTTTATACTTTTAGAATTGGTGGTGGGTTGATTTATCAAAAAAGTTTTTATATAGATGATAAAAAAGTTTTTCAATATTTACGAAATTTAAAATCAGATAATCAAAAATCTAGCCAAAAAGGAGAAAACAATGGAAACAATTAAAAAAATCAAAATGTTTGATGAAAATGGAATACTTACACCAGAGGCACTACTAACAATAAATGATAGTGCGTTTTTAGCTGAGATGGCGTATGAAAATAGAAAAAAGTTAAGATTTTGCTACTAAATTAAAGGATAAGTTATGAATAAAAATTTTTCTATGAAAATATATGAAAATATATGAAAATAGGATAATGGCTCTGGCTTTTATTCCTATGATAATAGGAATTTTTATTTATAAAATTTACCACCCAGACCCTAATCACATAGGACCTTTAAATGATGGTAATACTTTTGGAATTCTTATTTTTAGTTTTTTATATTTTATCTTTTATGCTTTTAAATGCAAATACACAGGTGTTATTAGCTTAAATGAAAGCGCAATATGCTATACAACAAAAAAAAATAAACATGAAATAAAAATAGAAAATATTAAATATTGTGTTAAAATACCTATTTATATGGTTTTTTTTTCATAATGATAAAATTAGTAAAGCTTATAATGTTTTAGAAGGTAACTTTAAATTATTATTTAGAATTATTATATTGTTTCCTATTTTACCATTATGTTATTTTTTTCACTGCTTAATTTATAAAACAATAAATTTTAACTATTTTTTAGTTTGTGATAATGATTTAAAGGTGATTTTATTGCCTTGTATAAAAGCAAATAAAAATATAATAAATAAATATTTTAATAAGAAGATAAATACTATATACTTAAATTCAAAATTGAAAGAAATTTCACTTAAAGGAGAAAATAATGAATAATTCAGTTGTTGTTAATGGTGGCTTACAAGAAGAAAATAGCCTTGCTGACGATGTAAAAAACCTACTTTCAAATGCTTTGTCTTTACTAGATAGCGGGATTGATGAGGATTTTAAAATTTGGCTTAATTTAAAGCGATAAAAAGTAAAAATTAAGCAAATTTTAAAATTTATAGTGAAATTTTAAAAAAAATTAAAATTTTAAAGTTGTAAAAATCTATAAAACGCAATTAAATCATTTCTAAACGCATTAGCAAAATATCTTCACCAGCTGTTACTTTGATATTTTTGCTTTTGCAGTTTGGGCATAAAAACTCATCTAATTCTATATAGCTATTAAACCCGCAATCAGCGCATTCAATCATTATATCTTGGATTTGTATCAAAAGCTCGGCATCAGCACAAATCGTGCCTATTTTAAACGCATCAAAGGCGTTTTTTAAATAATAAGGCTCAACCCCGCTTAAACGCCCAATTTGTATTTCTATTTTACAGATTTGCTTGCTAGCATTTTGCATAGCGTTTGTTTCACAAAGTTTAAAAAGATCTTGAACTATTGATAATTCGTGCATTTTATGCCTTTAAAATTTTATGATTATTAATTGTAGCAAAATACTACAAATTTTACACAAAAATGCTACAATCTAGCAAATCCTAGGCAGCAATTCGCCCTTTGGTGCTTGTAAAAATCTACTAGCTCCATAAGCATTTTCTAAAATTACGCAGGCTTTATTTTTTAGCACGGGATTTTCATTTAAAATTTGCCCTATACAAGCTGCGTGTTGATTGTGTTTTTTTAAAATTTCAAGTGCTTTGTTTTCGTCTTTTTCATCTAGGGCTAAGATAAATGTTCCTTCATTTGCTAATTCATAAGCCTCAAACCCCAAAAGCTCGCAAATCCCCATTACTTCATCGCTAACAGCTATTTTGCTTTCATAAATTTTAATGCTTTTATTGCTAGCATTAACCCATTCATTTAGCACAGCGCTTAGCCCGCCACGCGTAGCATCGCGCATACAAAGCACATCAATTTTTGCATCCAAAAGCTCAAAAACTATATTATGTAAGCATTTACAATCACTTTTTAGCTTGCTTTGCATATTATGCCTGCTAGCCATCAAAGTAGCTCCATGCGCGCCTATATCGCCACTTAATAAAATTTTAGCCCCAGCTTTTAGGCGAGAGAGTCGGGCTTTGTGTTTTGTGAGTGCGATGCCTGATGTGTTGATAAAAAGCCCATCGCAAGCACCCTTTGGCACTACTTTTGTATCACCACATATTATTTTCACACCAGCATCTTCTGCTGTATTTTTCATACTTTCAAGGATTTTTTTAAGTTTGCTAAGGCTAAAACCTTCTTCAATTATCAAAGCACAACTCAAATAAATCGCCCTAGCGCCAACCATAGCCAAATCATTTATCGTCCCACACACTGCTAGCTTGCCTATGTCGCCACCTTCAAAGATTAAAGGGCTTACTACAAAGCTATCTGTGCTAAATGCTAGATTTTTAAAATTTGGCAAAAACTCCGCAAAATCCAGCACCGCACTATCATCGCCACGCCTTAAAATTTCATTATCGAAAATTTTAAAAATCACATCATTTATTAGCTCGTTCATTTCTTCGCCACCGCCACCACAAGCTAGCATAATTTTATCTGTTTTCATTTGGCCTCTTTTAGTTGGAATTTCTTATTATCAGGCTTTTTGGTAGATTAAAATGCGAGATTATCAAATGCTCAGCCTCGCGCATTTGCCCGCTATCGTTTTCGTGATCAAAGCCTAAAATATGAAGCAAGCCGTGCGTAAAAAGCAAGGCTATTTCATCATCTTGGCTGTGTTTTAATTCATCTGCTTTTTGCTTTACAAAATCCACGCAAATCACAATAGAGCCAAGCAAATCAATAAAACCTTGCTCATAAGGAAAGCTTAGCACATCAGTGGGATTATTTTTAGCGCGCTGCTTGAAATTTAGCTCTTGCATCTTAGCGCTATCAATAAATAAAAGCTCAATACCTCCATCAAGCTTGCTAAATTTCATTAAAGCAAAACTTAAAATTTCATCTAAAATTTTTGGATAATCTTGCTCACAAAATATCATCTTTACATCCATTCTAGCATTTGGGTTATTTGCTTGGTGCTATAAATTTTAAGCCCTTCAAATTTGCTTGTAGGTTTGCTAGGGCAAATCACATTTTTAAAATGTTGCATTTTGGCTTCATTTAGCCTGGCATCAAGGTTGAAAACATCGCGTATTTCGCCATTTAAGCTTAGCTCGCCAATAAAAATGCTTTCTTTGCTAATTGGGCGATTTTTAAAGCTTGAAATAATAGCAGCGACCACGGCTAAATCGCAGGCAGTTTCATTGATTTTGACCCCGCCAGTAACATTTATAAAAACATCATAATGCCCCAGCATAAGCTCTAATTTACGCTCTAATAACGCTAAAATCATATCAAGCCTATTTTTTTCAAAGCCCGTGGTGCTTCGTTTTGGATAGCTGCTTTCACAAACTAAGGCTTGAATCTCCACAATTAGCGCACGCGAACCCTCCATTGTAACTGTGATTGCTGAGCCACTAACAGCAAGCCCGCGCGTAAAAAATTTTGAACTCGCATCTTTTGCGCTAATTAACCCTCGTTCGCTCATTTCAAAAATCCCAACCTCGCTTGTAGAGCCAAAACGATTCTTAAATCCACGCAAAATCCGCAACTCCCTACTAGAATCGCCCTCAAAATACAACACCACATCAACCATATGTTCTAAAATCCTAGGCCCTGCAATAGAGCCTTCTTTGGTAATATGCCCGATGATAAAAACGCTGATATTTTTAGCCTTTGCAAGGCGCATAAGCTCAAAGGTGATTTCTCTAACTTGTGAGATTGAGCCAGGTGTTGAGCTAATTTTATCGCTATAAAGAGTTTGGATTGAATCAATTATAAGCACCTTATAATCGCGTTTTGAAATTTCAGCGATGATTTCATCTAGGTTTATTTGCGTTAATAAATATAATTCTTTATGCTCGGCATTTAAGCGCGTAGCACGCATTTTTATTTGGCTTTGGCTTTCTTCGCCGCTTACATATAACACAGGTGAGGTGCCGCTACTTGCTAGATTTGAGGCGATTTTTAAAAGCAAGGTGGATTTGCCGATGCCAGGACTACCACCAACTAAAACCAGCGAACCAGCAACCAAACCTCCACCAAGAACTATATCAAGCTCGCTATCGCCTGTGCTAATGCGTGAAATGCTTTGTATTTGTATATCTGTAATGCTTTGTGCGCTTTGTTTGTTTAGTGTGTGGGATTTTATTTGCTCTAAGCTTTTAATTTGCTCAGCACTTAGCTCGCTTATACTCTCAAAAGCTCCGCAATTTGGGCATTTACCCAGCCATTTGCCGCATTGATACCCGCATGCTTGACACTCAAAAATGCTTTTAGTTTTTGCCATATTCTACCTTTAATTTAAGCGGGCGCATTTTAGCAAATTTTATTAAAGAGTAAAAATAAAATTTGAGCTTAAAGCTAAGAATAGTAAATAAAAATTTATAATTAATTTACCTATATTTTTACTTTTTTTGGCTACACTCAGTTTTCATTTAAAATTTAAGATAAAACTAAGGAAGGCATGCATGAATAAATTATTATTGTGCGGTTTGGGAGTGTTGGCGCTATTTATTAGTGGCTGCGGTAAAGAGCAAGAACAAAAAGGTCAAATGGCCTTGCCTGTTACGACAATGACCTTAAAAAAGGCGGATTTACCACTTACTTTGGAATTTAACGGACAAACTGTGAGTGATTTAGATGTGGTAGTGCGTGCAAAAGTTAGTGGCACGATAGAAGAGCAGTTTTTTGCCCCTGGCCAAGCTGTTAGCTTAGGCGATAGACTTTATAAAATCGATGAGGCTAAATATAAGGCTGTATTTGAGAGCGCCCAAGGTAGTTATCAAGCTGCGCTCTCACAAAGCCAAAAAGCACAAGCTGATTATGCCAGAGCCAAATCTTTGCGTGCTAAAAATGCCATCGCACAAAAAGATTACGATGCTGCCATAGCTACGCTAAATCAAGCAGAGGCTAATGTAAAAACAGCACAAGCTAATATGAAAAATGCTCAAATAGATTTAGAGTATTCGCAAGTAACCGCACCTTTTGATGGTGTAGTAGGCGATACACGCAAGGATGTAGGGAGCTTGGCTAGCGTGGGCGATGAATTAGTAAGACTTAGTAAATTTGATCCTATTTTTGTAAAATTTGGCGTTTCTGATATAACTAGACTTGATATAGATAATAATCTAGCAAATGGCGCATGGAAAAGACTTCAACCTAGCGTTAGCATTATAATAAACGGACAAGAGCAAAGCGGGAGTTTGGTTTTTATAGATAATGTTATCAATCAAAACACAGCCACGGTTGATGCTAAGGCGATATTTGATAATAAAAATGGCTTGATTAGGCCAGGGATTTATACTAAGGTTAAGGTTTATGGTTTTTATGCAAAAGATAGTTTTGCCGTGCCACAAAGTGCTATATCACAAGATATAAAAGGCTCGTATGTGTATCTTTATAATAATGGCGTAGTAGATAAAAAATATATAAAAATTGCAAGCGAAGATGGCAATAATTATATAGTTTCAAGCGGATTAAATGATGGAGATGTGCTGATTTTAGATAATTTCAAAAAAATCCGTCAAGGCGCAAAGGTTCAAATAGTAGAGCAAAAAGCCCTAAATGATCAAAATGACAGCAAAAACGCTAAATAAAGGCTAAAAAATGTTTTCAAAATTTTTCATAAATAGGCCGGTATTTGCCAGCGTTGTTTCTATTATTATAATAATAGCTGGGCTTGTATCGCTTAGTGTTTCGCCTATTGAAGAATACCCTAAGCTTACACCGCCACAAATTGTAATCTCAGCTACTTATAGTGGTGCAGATGCTACTACTATAGCTGAAACTGTGGCCTCACCGCTAGAAAATGCAATAAATGGCGTTGAGGGTATGATTTATATGCAAAGCTCATCAAGTTCGTCTGGTTCGATGAATTTAAATGTGTATTTTGATACAAGCACAGATGCACAAACCGCAAGCGTAAATGTAAATAACTTAGTTTCGCCCGTGCTAAATACCTTGCCAGAAGAAGTGCGCCGCGTTGGTGTGAGCGTTTCTGAGCGATCTGGCTCTATGCTTGCGGTTCTTTCATTTTATGATGAAAGTGGTGTGATGGACGCTGTTGAGCTAAATAATTATGTTAAATTAAATATCGTAGATGAATTAAAGCGTTTGCCAGGGGTTGGTGATGCGATGGCACTTGGTAGTAAGGATTATTCTATGCGTGTTTGGGTAAATCCTAATTTATTAAAGCAATATAATCTAACCACCACCGAGGTAATAGCTGCCATTCAAGAACAAAACAGTCAATACCCAGCTGGTAAAATCGCACAAATGCCAATGGAAAAAGATAATGCTTTTGTGTATATCATTCAGCCAGAAGGACGCTTAAAAACAGCAAAAGAATTTGAAAATATCATAATAAGAGCCGATGAAAAAGGCAATTTTTTAAGATTAAAAGATGTGGCTAGGATAGAATTAGGCGGAGAATCATATATTATAAATGGTAAATTAAACGGCAAAAATATGACGCCTGTTATAATCTCTCAAAAAAATAGTGCAAATGCCATAGAAGTTGTTGATAATGTATTACAAGCGCTTGAAAAAATGAAGCCAAATTTTCCAAGCGGGCTAAAATATGAGGTGCTTAATGACAATACAAAATTTGTAAAGGTATCTATTAAAGAGGTTATTAAAACTTTTATTGAGGCGATGATACTTGTTACTATTGTAATGTATTTATTTTTAGGATCTTTGCGTTATACCTTTATACCATTGCTTGCGGTGCCTGTGTCGATTTGTGGTGCTTTTATTGGTATTTATGCTTTTGGTTTTTCTATAAATTTAATTACGCTTTTTGCCTTGGTTTTGGCTATTGGTATAGTAGTAGATGATGCTATTATTGTAATAGAAAATGTCGAGCGCGTTTTACATGAAAATTTAAATATTTCTGTAAAAGAAGCCACAATAGAAGCTATGAAAGAGATTACTACGCCGGTTATTTCAATAGTACTTGTGCTTTCTGCTGTGTTTATACCGGTTTCATTTATGGAAGGCTTTGTAGGCATTATGCAAAGGCAATTTGCGCTTACTTTGGTTTCAAGTGTGTGTTTTTCTGGTTTTGTGGCACTTACGCTTACGCCAGCACTTTGTGCGATGCTGTTAAAAAGAAAAGAAGAGGAACCTTTTTGGGTAGTAAGAAAATTTAATGAATTTTTTGATTTTTCTACTAGAGTGTTTTCAGCAGGCGTTGCTAAGGTTATAAGGCATGTTGCGTTTTCGCTTATGATAGTGGTGATTTTTATGGTGGCGATGATGCTTTTATTTAAGGCTACACCAAAAGGCCTGGTGCCAAATGAAGATAAAGGCAGTATTTTAGCAGCTGTTACCTTGCCGCCTGCTGCTAGCTTGCACCGCACAGAAGCTAATATGGAGTTTTTGCGTCAAATAGCACTTGAAGATAAAAATGTAATAGATATCGGGCTTGTAGCTGGATATGATTTAATAGGCGGCGCGCCACGGGAAAATGCTGGGGCGATGTTTTTTATCTTGAAGGATTGGAGCGAGCGCTCTAGTTATGAAAATTCTAATTTTGCCATAGCCGATAGATTAAACAAAAAATATTTTATGATGGATAGGCAAGCACTTAGCTTTGTTTTAGTGCCACCACCGATTATGGGGCTTTCTCTCTCAGGTGGTTTTGAGCTATACGCACAAAATTTAGATGGCAGAAGCTATAATCAAATAGAAGAAGATATGCAAAGAGTATCCGCAAAAGCTAACGCTCATCCAGCGCTTAAAAATGTGCGAACCACGCTAGATACAAATTTTCCACAATACAACCTAACGATGGATAGAGAAAAAATTAAAATGCTTGGCGTTAGCATTGCTGATATTTTTGCTACTTTAAATTCCACCATAGGTCAGTATTATGTAAATGACTTTAATATCCTTGGTAAAAGTTTTAAGGTTTATTTGCGGGCTGAGGCTAGTTTTAGGGATTCTCCACATGATATAAACTCGCTTTATGTGCGTGGTCGTAGTGGTGAGCTAATTGCGCTTGATTCTTTGGTGCGCTTGGAGCGTTCATTAGGGCCTGATAGCGTGGATAGATTTAATGGTTTCCCAGCAGCTAAATTGATGGGCGAGCCACAAACTGGTTTTAGCTCTGGCGAGGCCATAGATGCAATTTCTCAAATAATACACGAAGAATTACCAAATGGAACTTATAATATAGGCTGGTCTGGCACTTCTTATCAAGAAGTAAATGCAAGTGGCACGGGCGCAAAAGCCTTTGTTTTTGGCTTGGTTTTCGTGTTTTTGATTTTGGCAGCTCAGTATGAAAGATGGCTTATGCCTCTTGCTGTAATTACAGCCGTGCCGTTTTCGGTGTTTGGTTCGCTTTTATTTACTTGGGCGCGCGGGTTAAATAATGATGTGTATTTTCAAATCGGGCTAATTTTATTGATAGGTTTAGCTGCTAAAAATGCGATTTTGATAGTAGAGTTTGCTATGAACGAGCATTTACATAATGGTAAAAGCATAGCAGAGGCCGCAATTAACGGAGCAAAAATGCGATTTAGGCCAATTTGTATGACCTCGCTTGCTTTTACTCTTGGTGTTTTACCTATGGCATTAGCCACTGGTGCTGGCGCAGCTAGCAGGCATAGCATAGGCACAGGCGTTATGGGCGGTATGATAGCAGCTAGCACGATTTCTATATTTTTCGTGCCTTTGTTTTTTTATTTATTAGAAAGTTATAATAATCGCCGCCGCGAGCGTAAATTAAGGAAAGAAAATGAAAAAGCTAAAAATGTCTAAGAATATAAAATTTTGGCTTGGGTTAGGTTTTATTGCTTTGCTTAGCGGGTGTTCGTTTCGCCCCGATATGCCTGAGGTGCAAACAAATGTGCAAATGCGCTATGAGTTTGAGCAATATAATTTAAATGATAAATGGTGGCAAGAATTTAATGACGAAAAATTAAACGAGCTAATCCTTAGCGCATTAGCAAATAACAGCGATTTATTAATAGCATTAAACAATTTAGAGCGCGCACGCATACAAATGAATCTAAGTAAGATTGAGTTTTTGCCAAATTCTACTTTAAGTGGATCTAGCACCAAAGCAAATGCTAATCAAAATAGCTCAAACTCGCACTCTCTTAGTGGCTCAGCCAGCTGGGAGATAGATTTGTGGGGGCGTGTTAGAAATAGTGCAAGAGCTGGCATAGCAAGCTTTAAAGCAAGTCAGTATGATTATGAAAATGCAAAATTAAGCATAATTACAAGCGTGGCAAATACTTATTTTACATTAGTTAGCCTTCAAAACCAAGAACAAATTTTAAAAGATAGCCTCGCAAGTTATGAAGAAACCTTGTCTTATCGCAAAGCTGAGTATGAAAGCGGCAATGTAGATGAGCTTGTTTATTCGCAAGCAAAAGCTAGCGTTGATGATGCTAAATCTCAGCTAGTTAGCTTACAAGATAGTTTAATTAGCACGCGCACGGCACTTGCTTTATTAGCTGGTAAAGATACTAGCTTTATTTTAAATGGTGATCTTATAAAAACAACGCCGGGCGATGAAATAAGCGCGCCTACTATCCCTAGTGGCTTAGGTGCTGATATTTTAGAGCGCAGGCCAGATGTAGCAGCTGCGCTTAAACGCCTAAAAGCAGCAAACGCCCAAATAGGCGTAAGCATCGCTAATTTTTTTCCTAAAATTAGCCTAACTGGCGTTTTAGGATATGCTAGCCCTGAGTTTGATAGATTGATAGTAAATGAAGCTAAGAATTGGAGTTATGGTGGTTCGTTGGTGATGCCACTTTTAGATTTTGGGCGCACTTATCAAAATACAAAAATTGCCTATAAAGATCAAAACGCCAGTCTTTTAAACTATGATAAAACGCTAAAAACAGCACTTGGCGAGGTTCATGATGCCCTTAAACTTCGCCAAAATGCCAGCGAAAAATTAAAAGCTTCAAGGAATTTAAGAGATTCATGGCAAAAGGTTTTTATGCTTACTAAGGCGCGCTTTAAAGAAGGTTATAGCACGCATTTAGAGTATTTAGACGCGCAGCGTGGCTTGCTATCTGCTAGGCTAAGCTATGCTAAGGCTAGATTAGGCATTGCAAATGCGGTTGTTGAGGTTTATAAGGCCTTAGGCGGCGGCTTTAAACTTGAAAAGCCATTAGATAGTGATTTGGATTAAAATTTATTTAATTTTATAAGGGGCTGGTTATGATTTTAAAACTTAGCGATAATTATATTTGTGATAATTCGCTTGAATGTGAGAAAAATTGCTATTTTGTTCTTACCAAAAGCAATGAAAAATTTTTAGCCGATGCCAAAGCAAAAGGCGCACAAATCATCACCCCAGCCAAGGCGTATGAGCTAGCAAAAATCCCAAAAGATTTAAAAATTATAGGCATAACCGGCACAAATGGCAAAACCACCACAGCCACGCTAATTTCTTACATTTTAAATCGCCTTAACCAAAAATGCCTAAATCTAGGCACAAGGGGCGCTTTTTTATCAAATAAAGAAAATATAGAGCAATTAGCCCCAAAAGGACTTACTACCAATCAATTCTTAGCCACGCTTAGCTTGCTCAAAACAGCTAGCCAGCGCGGGTGTGAGTATTGCGTGATGGAGGTTAGCTCGCACGCCATAGCTCAAAAGCGCATACAATCCTTGCCCTTTATACTTAAAATTTTTACAAATCTAAGCCAAGATCATTTAGATTTTCATAAAACCTTTGATGAATACGCGCGCACTAAAAGTGATTTTTTTGCTGATGATGTGATGAAATTGATAAACGCTGATGATGTGAATATAAAATATTTTAAGGCAAATTCTAAATTATATTCTTGCCAAAAAGAAGCAGATTTTTTTATAATAAATAGCGATTTAAGCAAAGGTATTAAAGCTAAAATTAGCGCAAATAATAAAATTTACCACCTTAGCTCGCAGCTACAAGGGCGTTTTAATCTTTATAATATTTTATGTGCCTTTGGTGCTTGCGTTATGCTTGGTTTTGATGGAGAAAAAATCATTAAAGCCATAGCGGATTTTGACGGCGTAGCTGGTAGAATGCAAATAATTAGCTCTAAGCCACTTGTGATAGTTGATTTTGCCCATACGCCTGATGGAATTTTAAAAGTGCTTGAAAGTTTGCAAGGGCGCGATATTATCGCGGTTTTTGGTGCTGGTGGCGATAGGGACGCGCTAAAACGCCCTTTAATGGGAGAAATTGCAGCTAGGTATGCCAAAACTCTAATAATCACAAGCGATAACCCAAGAAGCGAAGAGCCAAACTCCATAATAGCACAAATCCGCGCTGGCATAAACCCAAACACAAAGGCGCAAGTTTTTTGTGAAGTAGATAGAAAAAAAGCGATCAAAATGGCACTAGATTTTGCTAAAAATGATGAAATAATCGTAATCTTAGGCAAGGGCGATGAGGATTATCAAGAAATAAATGGCATAAAATATCATTTTAGCGATAGTGAGTGCGTGCGCGAACTGCTAGCACAAATGAATGCTTAAAATTAACGCTATAAAATTAAAATTTTAAAATTTATAATTTAAAATTTAAGCAAATTTTAAAATCAAAGGTAAAAAATGCAAATAAATATGCTTTATTCAAAAATCCACCGCGCAAGCGTAACTGATGCTAATTTAAATTATGTTGGCTCAATCAGCATAGATAAAGATTTAATAAAAGAAGCCAAATTATTCATCAACCAAGAGGTTCAAATTTTAAATATAAATAATGGCGAAAGATTTAGCACCTATGTGATTGAGGGCAAAAAGGGTGAAATTTGCCTAAACGGCGCAGCAGCTAGAAAAGTAGCAATAGGCGATGTGGTGATAATTTTAGCCTATGCTAGTATGAGTTTAGAAGAAGCCAAAACCCATCAACCAACAATCATACATGTAAATGAAAAAAATCAAATAATATAAAGTTGCTTTAATATTGCCGTGCTACAATTCGCGCCATTTAAAATTTCAAGGATAAATCGTGTTTGAGCACTTAAAGCTATCTAGTAAAATCGGTCTTGGTTTTGGGGCGGTTATTTTTTTGATGATTATTTTGGTTGTTATGGGCATAGTGCAAATGAATTTTGCTAAATCGCGTTTGCAAACAATGAATGATATAAATGCCAAAAAGCAACGCTACGCTATAAATTTTCGTGGTAGTGTCCATGATAGAGCAATAAGCGTGCGTGATGTCGTGCTTTTAGATGATGAGGCGAGATTGCAAGCAGCATTAGATAATATAAAGCGTTTAGAGGATTTTTATAATGCTGCTAGTGCGAATATGAATGAAATGCTAAAAGACTCAGCCCTTTTTAATAATGAAGAAAGAGCGATTTTAGGGCGCTTAAATCAAATAGCAAATAAAACAAACGCAGGCTATAAAAAAATCATACAATTAAAACAATCTTGGCAAGTAGATGAGGCGAAAAAATTACTGCTTAATGAAGTAGCAAGCGATTTTAGCTTATGGCTAAAAATTATCAATGAATTTATTGATTACCAAGAAGAAGCTAATAATAATTTAACAAAGCAGGTTATGCTTGTGGTAAATAACTTCGTAACAATTATGCTAGTGCTTGCTGGGATTGCTATATTAATAGCTGTGATTATTACGCTATTTACAGCGCGTGGCATCGTGAGTGCCTTAGGTGGCGAGCCAAATGAAGTAAGCAAGGTTATAAAAGAAGTAGCTAGTGGTAATTTAAGCAAAGATTATGTAAGCAAATATCCGCGTAGCATTTTAGCTGATGCAATTAGTATGAAAGACAAATTAAAACAAATCACCATCTTAATAAGAAACGCTTCAAACACCATAGGCGAGCGCACAAACGAATTGATTAAAACTTTTGATAAAGTAAGCATTAGCGTAGATGAACAAAGCAAAATCACCTCATTTTCAACTAAAATAGTCCAAGGCGTAGTAAGCGGGACAAATGAAATCATGCAAATGACAAATGACACCCGCACTAATTCCCAAAAAGCCACGCAAATATGTAATGAAGGCAAAGAAGATAGCGAAGAAGTAGCCCAAAAAATGCAAGAAATCAATGCAAATGTGGCAAAGCAAGTAGAGCAAATTTTATTACTTGAAGAAAAAGCAAAAGAAATTAGCGGAGCTGCTGAGCTAATAGCTGAGATTACAGACCAAACAAATCTTTTGGCCTTAAATGCTGCTATTGAGGCTGCAAGAGCTGGCACGCACGGGCGCGGTTTTGCGGTAGTTGCTGATGAAATACGAAACCTAGCCGAGCGCACAGGCACAGCTACTGATGAAATAGCAAACACCATAAAACAAATCCAAGAAGAAACGCAAAACACAGTTACTCTAATAAAATCTGGCGCGCCAAAGGTTCAAGAAGGCTATGAATTATCTAATAAAGTAGCTGATATGCTTGTAGATATTTATGAAAGCTCAAATGATTCTACCCAAAAAGCAGGCAATGCCGCTGTAATGGCGCAAAAAGGCGTAGAATCAATGAGTAAATTAGCCAAAAATATAGAAAATATCGATATCACCTCGCAAGAAACCAAAAAAGATATGCAAGAAAACGCAGTCCAATTACAAGCCATGCAAAAAGTAGCACAAGAATTAAGCGATATAATGAAAGCGTTTAAGATTGATTAGATTATGATCTTTTAGTGTGTTGATTAAAATTTGCCTTGATATTTAAAAGTTACCAAGGCATAGCGTGAGCTATAAAAATAACGCTTAAAATTTACCAACTTTAACAAAAGGAGAAACAATGAAAAAATCACTTATATTAAGTGCTGTTTTAGCAAGCTCTGTGTTTGCTATGAGCGATGCCGAATTATTACAATCAGCAAAAGATGCAGGTTTAATGCCTTTGCCAACTACGCAAAAAGCAATAGAGGCCGAGTTAAGCAAAAGTGGCGTAAAAGCAAATGTGTATAGTAAAGAAAAAGCAGAACTAGGCAAAAAATTATATTTTGATCCACGCCTTTCAAAAAGTTCTTTGATTAGCTGTAATACCTGTCATAATTTAGGCCTTGGCGGAGTAGATGGCATACCAGCTTCAACAGGCCATAAATGGACGCCAAACCCACACCATGTAAATGCGCCAAGTGTTTATAATGCTATATTAAATACAGCGCAATTTTGGGACGGGCGCGCTAGCGATTTAGTAGATCAAGCAAAAGGCCCTTTGACAGCAGAGCCTGAAATGGCTAGCACACCTGAGTTAATTGAAAGTCGCTTAAAATCAATTCCACAATATGTAAAAGAATTTAATAAAATTTATAAAGATGGCATTAGTTTTGATAATGCAGCAGATGCGATTGCTACATTTGAGCGCACTCTTATAACTCCATCTCGTTTTGATAAATTTTTAAACGGCGATTTAAATGCCCTAAGTAAAGAAGAAAAAGCAGGCCTTGGCGTTTTTATAGATAAGGGTTGTATAGCCTGTCATACGGGAGCGATTTTAGGCGGGACTATGCAAGCTTTTGAAGTAGCTGGTAAATATGAGTTTGCCAATGTAGGTGATTTTAAAGGCGATGCAAATGGAATGGTAAGAACCCCGACTCTTCGCAATGTAGAATACACAGCTCCGTATTTTCACAATGGCGCGATTTGGACGCTAAATGATGCCATAAAAGCTATGGGTAGCGTTCAGCTTGGCATTAATATCAGCGATAGCGAAGCAAAAAGCATTATCACATTTTTAAAATCCCTAACAGGCCAAATGCCACAAATAATTTATCCTATCTTGCCACCTAGCACAGATGAAACCCCACGCCCGGTTTTGGATTATTAATATAAATTTTAATGCTTGCCACTTTAAAGCAAAGTGGCATTTTTGGCTTGCGTTTTTTGATTAAGATGTAAGTTTAAGGGTGTTTAAAATTTAAAGCGGGGTTATTGCCCCGCTAATTTTTAATTTATTTATGAATAAATTTTAATTTATACCTTCATACTCAAATAGCTATTAAGCGCGGCTATATAGGCCTTTGCGCTAGCTAGCATTGTATCTATATCTAAGCCATGCCCAATAACTGTTTGCTGGCCAAATTTTACTTTCACATCAACCTTTGCTAGCGCGTCCTTGCCCTTGCTTATGGCTGCTACTTTGTAGTCTTTTAGCTCGCCTGCTGAGTTGCTAATTCTATCGATGGCTTTAAAGATCGCATCTATTGTCCCGTGTCCTAGTGCCGCATCGCTAAGTATGATTTCTTCGCCATTTTCTAGCATTTTGCGTATGCTAATGGCTGCGCTTGTGTGGCCATTATTACAAGCTGAGCTGCTAAGTGTTATGATGCTGTAAATTTCAGGGATTTTGGTAATTTCTTCGCTTACAAGTGCGCGTAAATCTTCATCAAAAATTTCTTTTTTCTTATCGCAAAGTGCTTTAAACTCGCTAAATGCGGAGTTTAGCTCGTCCTCGCTTAAATCAAAACCAAGAGTAATTAAGCGATCTTTAAAGGCGTGGCGTCCGCTGTGTTTGCCTAAGACTAAGTTTGTTTTGCTTGCGCCTATATCTTCTGCGCTGATTATTTCATAGGTTTGTGCGCATTTTAGCACGCCGTCTTGATGAATGCCACTTTCATGTGCAAAGGCATTTTTGCCTACTATTGCTTTATTTGGCTGTGGTTCTATGCCTGTAATGCTAGCAACTAAGCGACTTGTGGCGTAAATTTCTTTGCTTATAATATTTGTATATAATGGCCCTAGCGCATCTTGGCGTGTTTTTATCGCCATTACAATTTCTTCAAGCGCAGCATTGCCAGCGCGTTCGCCAAGTCCATTTATAGTGCATTCAACCTGCCTTGCGCCTGCTTTAATGCACTCTAAGGTATTTGCTACGGCAAGCCCTAGATCGTTGTGATTGTGGGCTGAGAGTATGGCTCTATCGCCCAAAAAATCAACCATTGCTTTCATTCTTTCATAAAGTTCGCTTGGCAAACGAAAGCCAACGGTATCTGGCAGATTTATCGTCCTAGCACCAGCGCTTACAACAGCATCGCAAATTTCTTTTAAAAACTCCACATCGCTTCGTCCAGCATCCTCGCAGCTAAACTCCACATCATCAACAAAAGTTCTAGCATACTTTACAGCCTCTACGGCTTTTTTAATTACTTCATCGCTTTTCATTTTTAATTTATGCTCCATATGAATGGGGCTTGTAGCAATAAAGGTGTGAATGCGTTTATTTTTTGCTGGCATTATGGCCTCGCCCGCTGCTTTTATATCACGCTCTAATGCCCTAGCTAAGCTTGCTACGCAGATATTATCTACTTGTTTTGCGATTTGATTTATAGCATCAAAATCCCCAGCACTAGCTGCTGCAAAACCGCTTTCTATAACATCAACTCCAAGCCGTTCAAGCTGTAAAGCTATTTGGATTTTTTCTTCTGTATTCATTGATGCGCCAGGGCTTTGCTCGCCATCGCGCAAGGTAGTATCAAAGATGATTATGTGATTTTTATCCATTGTTTTGTCCTTATTTTAAAATTTTGATTTTGAGATAAAGTTGGTGATAATGGGCATCAGCCCAGCAAATATAATAAATTTTTAATTAAAATTTTAATCATTTTTTATCTCGTTTTTGGCTTTAAGCTTAATATTTTTGGCAAAAAATCTCGCCCAAAAACCGCGGATTATACCATAAAAAATATAAACACTAATCAAAGCGCACGCGCTTTCAAGTGGGTATAAATATAATAAAGAAAAAACTAATAAAAGCGATATTAAAAGCCTTAGAAAATTTGCTCTTTCAAAGCTGATTTTTTTAAAGCTAGGAAAGCGCACATTCGATACCATTAACACCGATAAAATCAACATTAAAACCAATATAACACTCTCAAAGCCCCTAAAAATCGCATAATGTTGATAAACGCCTATCCAAAAGGCCGCAGTTATAGCAGCTGATGGTATGGGCAAGCCTATAAATACATTTGGCTCTGTATTTTGGCTAGTTACATTAAATCTAGCTAGCCTAATCGCTCCAAATACCACAAAAAGCGCAGCCACAAGGCTACCAAGTCGCCCAAAACTTTGCCCAATGCTATAATAAAACAACACAGCCGGAGCCACGCCAAAGGCTATAATATCTGCTAAGCTATCAAACTCCACGCCAAATTTTGAAGTGGTTTTTGTTAGCCTTGCTACTCTGCCATCAAGCCCATCACAAATCAATGAAAATACAATGTAAATTATAGCCACATCATACTCAGCTCTTACAGCCGCAAAAATACTAATAACGCCTAAAAACGCAGACGCAGCGGTGAAAAGATTAGGCAAAATATAAATTAGTTTTAAATCACTATTCAAATTATCCCTTTTGATTTTCAAGTTTGATTAAGGCTTTTAGTATAGCATAAGTTTATTTAAAAGCATAAAATTTAATTTAATGTAAAATTTTTTAAAATTTTAAAAGCTATTTGATTTTAAAAAGTTTGCTATATCTTGTTAGCTTAAAGCTTTGCTCTACAAAAAGCAATAACACACTAGAAGCTCCAACACCAAGAGCTGCCGTTACTGAAAGCGTGGTAAAAAAATGCTCAAAAAAATCCTTTAAATAAAGCAAGCGCGCATTTTCATCGTGGCTATTTAAAAAAGCTATTAAAAATAAGATTGTTTTATAAGCATAAACGCCTGGTATCATCGGCAATAAAGCAGGAAAGCTGATAATTTCAGATGGTGTTTTTAGGTATTTAGAGCATAAAAGTGCTAATAAACCAACCAAAAATGCTGCTAAAAATGTAGCAAAAGCTAGCATTTCAAAATGATAAATTTCAACTAAAATAGTGCGAAACCCATGCCCCAAGCCAGCCAAAACAGCACTAATTAAAAGAGTGCGAAATGGCGGGCGTGTCACATAAGCAAACCCAAGCCCTGCAATGCCAGCAAAAATAATATCGCTTAAAATCATCATCATGGCAAAATTCCTATCCCAAAAACCATAAGCGTGATATAAACGCCTATTGCCATACAAGTAATTAAAATAAAAACATTAACAAACCTGCTAATGCCAACTAAAACATGATAATCTAAAATATCAATTATTGAGTTTAAGAAAAATATCCCAGGCATAAGATACAGCGTGCTTGTGGCTAATCCAATATGTAAGGTTTGAGTGGGTAAAATTTGCGCCCCAATTGCTAGCAAGGACGATGAAAAAAAGGCTAAAAATAAATGCCAAATGCGTGGATCGATTTTTTTAAGCACGCACAAATGGCGCAAATAAGCACCAAAAAATGCTGAAATAGCAGTAAGCAAGCAAGAATTAAAATCTCCGCCAAAAACATTACAAAACGCGCCAAAAGCTAAGGCGATGATGAAAAATTCTATAAATTTTAATCGTTTGCGCGGGATTTTTAAGCGATTTAAGTATTCAAATGCCCTGCTAAGCGGGACTAAATTATCGTGAATCTCCCAACTAAGCGCGCTTAAATCACTAAGCAAGCGTAAGTCTATTTGCACTGGATCATTTGAAAAGACTATGGTTTCTTTATTAGAGCGGTTTTGTGGATCGCTGATTGTAAAGGCTATGTTATTGTAAAAATAATTTAAACTAATTTCATAGCCATATGCTCTAACTAAGCGTTGCGTGCAGTGATTAACGCGCGAAATATATGCACCGCTAGCATAAAGTGCCTTAACATACTGACTTACAAACAAACCCAAATCATTTATATTTACTTTTTGCATTGTTGGCTCGGTGAAAAATTAAGTGCAAATTATAGCTAAATTTTAAACGCTTTTTTAGGCAAATTTTTATTAAAATTTAGCTTTATTTTGTATAATTGCGCCATTTTAAAATTTCCAAAAAGGGAGAAAAGATGGATTTTCGCATAGAAAAAGACACAATGGGCGAGATTAAAGTTCCTAATGATAAATATTGGGCAGCACAAACGCAAAGAAGTTTTGAAAATTTTAAAATCGGCATTGAAAAAATGCCAGATGAGATAATCACTGCTTTTGCTTATCTTAAAAAGGCTTGCGCTAAGGTAAATAACAAACTAGGGCGTTTAAGCGATGAGCGCACAAATGCCATAGCTAAGGCTTGCGATGAGATTGTAGAGGGTAAATTAGCTGGGAATTTCCCGCTAGTAGTATGGCAAACCGGCTCAGGCACGCAAAGCAATATGAATATGAATGAAGTTATAGCAAATCGCGCCATAGAAATACTTGGCGGTGATTTTAGAGATAAAGCAGCCTTAAAAGCTGATGCGCCATTTTTTGTGCATCCAAATGATGATGTAAATAAAGGCCAAAGCTCAAATGATACTTACCCAACTGCTATGAGAATTGCCTTTGTTTTAGAGCTACAAAAGCAGCTTTTGCCAGCAATTGAGCGTTTAGAGCAGACCTTAAATAAAAAAAGTAAAGATTTTGCCAAAATCGTAAAAATCGGTCGCACGCATTTACAAGATGCTACGCCACTTACTCTTGGGCAAGAATTTAGTGGCTATGCGCATATGCTAAAAGCTAGCAAGGCACAAATCCTTGCGAGTATGCCGTTTTTAGTAGAGCTTGCAATAGGTGGCACGGCTGTTGGCACTGGATTAAACTCTCATCCTAGATTTAGCCAAATGGTAAGCGATGAATTAAGCGTGCTAACTAAAACCGAGTTTGCTTTTAAATCGCACCCTAATAAATTTCACGGCCTAACAAGCCACGATGGGGAGGTATTTTTAAGCGGTGCGCTAAATGGCTTGGGCGCAAATTTAATGAAAATCGCAAATGATATAAGATGGCTAGCAAGCGGGCCAAGATGTGGAATAGGCGAGCTAAGCATACCTGAAAACGAGCCAGGTAGTTCAATAATGCCAGGCAAAGTAAATCCAACACAATGCGAAGCTGTTACGATGGTAGCAGTTCAAATAGCTGGCAATCACGCAAGCGTAGCATTTGGTGCAAGTCAGGGAAATTTTGAATTAAATGTGTTTAAGCCAGTAATTGCTTATAATTTATTACAAAGCATAAGGCTATTAAGCGATGTAATAATCAGCTTTGATGAGCATTGTGCTTATGGCATAGAAGCTAATGAGACAAGAATTGCTAAATTAATGCATGAAAGCTTAATGCTAGTAACGGCGCTAAATCCGCACATAGGCTATCAAAACGCAGCCTATATCGCAAAAGCAGCACATCACAACGGCACAACCTTACGCGAAGAGGCCATAAAATCAGGCAAGCTAAGCGCAGAGGAATTTGATAAATGGGTGGTGCCTGAGGATATGGTAGCACCAAAAGAATAGCTTTAAAATATAAAATTTTGGCATTTTGCGGATTTAAAATTTGCGGATTTAAAATTTGTAAGATGCCAAGGTTTTGGATTAAAATTTTAAATACAAATTTCAATCTTTTTCAACCCTTTTTATAATAAACTCTTAGCTAAATAAAATTTAAGGCTAAAAAATGATAAAAAATCCTAACTATCCTTTTAGTTTTGACGAAAATGCCTGTAAGAGCTGCGGTGGTAAGTGCTGCGTGGGACAAAGTGGCTTTATATGGATAAATGAAGCTGAAATTTCAGCGCTTGCAAGGTATTTTGGGCTTAGTAAAGATAGGCTAAAAAATGCTTTTATGATTAAAATTAACGGGCGTTATAGTTTGATTGAAAAGCCCTTTGAAAATGGCTATGCTTGCGTGTTTTTTGATACAAAGCGTAAAAATTGTAGCATTTATGAATTGCGCCCAGCTCAATGTAAATCCTTTCCATTTTGGCATTATTTTTTAGAAAATTTAGATGAATTAAAAGCCCAATGCCCCGGCGTGAGAGAGTGAGTGCTTAGATTAAAATTTGCGCTATAAAATTTCTTTAAAATTTTTTAAATTAATAATACCTTGAATATTAAATTTTTAACTTTGTTTTAAAATTTAAGCCAATAATGCGCACTCAATTTTTTAATTCTTGCTTTAAAATTTCTTATCAAAATACGATTTTATTTAAGGCAGTTTGCATGGCAAGGGTTTGGGCGTGTTCATATACATCGTGCGTGCGGATTATGCTTGCGCCGTTTTGGACAGCTTGCTGGTGTAAAAATAGCGAGCCTGCTAGGCGCCAAGACGGAGAGCTTGGAAAATACGCATTTATCACGCTTTTACGGCTTGCGCCAACTAGCAAAGGATAATTAAAGCGCAAAAAATGCTCCAAATGCTTGATTAGCACCATATTTTCGTGCGCGCTCTTGCCAAAACCTATGCCAATGTCTAAGATTATATTTTTTATGCCCATTTGCTTTAATTTGGCAAGATTAAGGGCAAAAAACTCATCAACAATCTCTAATATATCGCGCCCGCGTGATTTTTGCTCTATATTTTCTTGCATATTTTCTGGCTGGCCGATTTTATGCATCAAGCAATAACTTGCGCCATGCTTTTTTGCTAGATTTGCCAGGTTTAAATCAGCACTTATATCATTAACTAAGCTAAATCCGCGCTCTAAGGCGTAATTTAGGCATTTGTCATCAAAGCTATCAAGGCTGAGCTTTACGCGCTCAAAAATTTTTTCTTGGTAAAGCAAATCAATTATAGGTTTAATGCGAGCAAACTCAGCCTCTGCGCCGATATACACGCTACCTGGCCGAGAGCTAACAGCACCTATGTCTATATAAGTTGCGCCATCATTTATCATTTGTTCGCATTTGCTTAAAAGTTCGCTTGTTTTAGTGCGACTAGATTCATAAAGACTATCATCATTAAAATTTAAAACACCCATAATTTCAGGTTTTGGCGCGTTATTTTGTTTAAGATATTCATCTAAAAAGTTAGCCAATTCTTTAAGCTTAAAATCTTGTATTTTTTCTTTTTTGGCAAGTAGGGCAAGTTGTTTGTCGTTTGCTATTAAAAGCGCGTTATTTTCATCTGCTCCGCCTAAAATCGCGCTATGCGTGCTAACTAGCTCCGCGCCGATTGAAAGCGCGTCTTGTTTTAAGATATTTGCGGCTGGATTTTTAATGTTTTTTAAAAAAATATAATTTAATTTGGCCTTTGCTTTCATTATTTCTTGGCCGTGTTTTTGTGGTTTTATAATGCCACAAAGCTCGCTAAAATCGCTAGTATTTGAAATTTTAAAAATTTTCATTTTTTGCCTTTGATTATTTTTGCTTTTGTAAGATTAGAAGTAATAATGGCGTTAGGATATTTGCTATTTTGGTGTTTGTAGCGCAGAGGATGTAGAGTTTATTAAAGTATTCTAAATCGCTTTGGTTAAATTTTAATCCGCTCTGTAAGGCTTCAATTATTATGCTTTTTAAAAGGCTTAAAAGCTCGTTTTTGCCGTATTCTCCGCTTTTTTCAAGTGCGCTTATGCGCTCTATGAAATTATATGCGCTTTTAAAATCAAGCCTGGCTAGGTTTAGCCCTGTTTGGATGCGTATTTGTGGGCTTTTGCGGGTTTGGAGCATTAGCCTTGAACGCACGGTTGGGAGTAATAAATTTTTAGCTGGTGATACTATCACAAAAATAATATTTTTTGGTGGTTCTTCAAGGATTTTTAATAAAGCATTTTGAAATTCCACGCCAAATTTTAAAGCAAAAATCGCCACGACTTTTTGGCTATATTCAGCAATATAAGCTTGGGCTATGATTTCTTTTGCGTTGTCTATTGTAGCTTGGGCTCCAAAATCAAAAATTTTTAAATTTTCGCCCGCTTTCTTGCTTAATTCATCTTTAATGGCATCAAAATCGTTTGATATTATAATTTTAGAGCGCATTATAAACTTACGCGTCCAAGTAAAATTTCACTTAAACTTTTATCAAAAAGCTTAAAAAGTGATAAGAGTTTGATGTCTAAAAAATTATCTTGCGAGTTTAGATAAAAGCTATTTTGTGCTTGCTCATCAAAAAGCCACATATAGCTATTATTGCTACTTTTAGCGATTAAAGATAGCTTTGAGCTGCCCTTGCCTACATAAAAATACATATAGCCATTTGGAAAACTAATGCTTAGCATATCTTGTAAAAGTGCTAGTTCGTCTTTGATATTTATCTCATTGATGCGTGGATATAGCGAATGTAATGATATAAACGGCAAAAACGGGCGCGCAAGGTTAGCTTTATTAATATTTAGCAAAAAATATTTTTCAAACCATTCGCGCTCTTCATCGCAAATTAGCACAAAACTAGCACCATTTAAAAAATACCGCAAACGAAGCCCTAAAAGTCCTACCCATTCGCTGCGGCGCTCTTCTAGCCATTTCATTGTGATGCCATCAAAATCACTGCTTCTAATAGCATCAAGGGTCCAATTGCTTAGATTCATCACGCATCAAGCTCATAGGCATTGTGTAGGGCGCGCACGGCTAGTTCGCCGTATTTTGCGGCTACGATGATAGAAATTTTAATCTCGCTTGTAGAGATCATTTCTATATTTATGCCTTCATTTGCTAAGGTGCTAAATGCCTTGCTAGCCACACCGCTATGGCTTTTCATACCAACGCCAACTATGCTAACCTTTACTATATCAGCTTCGATTTCTACACTAGATGCTAGGCCATCTACTACTTGCTTTGCTAGATCCATTTCGTTTTCTGGCACGGTAAAGCCTAGCGTTGTGGTGCCATCAGCCTTGCTGGTATTTTGGATAATCATATCTACATTTATATTTTTGCTTGCTAATTTACTAAATATCTCAGCTGCTACGCCTGGCTTATCTACTACACCACGCAAGGTTACGCGGGCTTGATTTTTGTCTAATGCGATACCGCTTATTACTACATCTTCCATATTTTGCATATTATTTTCTCCTGTAATTAGTGTGCCTTCATTGTGATTAAAGCTTGAACGGGTAATTAAATTTACATTTAGTTTTTTGGCTAGCTCTACGCTACGATTTTGCAATACCTTAGCACCCATACTAGCTAGCTCTAACATCTCATCATAGCTGATTTTATCTAGCTTTTTGGCCTTTGGTTCGATTCTTGGGTCGGTTGTATAAACCCCATCTACATCGGTGTAAATTTCACATAAATCAGCCTTTAAAGCCCCCGCAACTGCCACTGCTGAAAGATCTGAGCCGCCACGCCCAAGAGTAGTTACTTCGCCATCTTCATTTACGCCTTGAAAACCAGCGATTACTACGATTTTATCATCATCTAGGGCTGTTTGGATATTTTTTGTGTGTATGCGTTTTATGCGCGCTTTTGTAGCACTTGCATCGGTTATTATACCAGCATTGCGCCCGCTCATGGCTATTGCTTTATATCCCATTGTGTTTAAGGCTATGGATAAAAGCGAGCTAGTTATGCGCTCACCAGCACTTAAAAGCATATCCATATCCTTGCTTTGTGGCGCGTTTTTACTAAAAAACTCGGCATATTCTATCAAGCGATTTGTAACCCCGCTCATAGCCGATACTATCACCACTAAGCTATGTCCTGCGTTTTTGCTCTCAATTACGCGTTTAGCTACTTCTTGTATCCTCTCAAGCGTTCCAACGCTTGTGCCGCCGTATTTTTGCACTATTAGCATAAAAATCCTTTCTTATGATGTAAATATAAAATGGCAAATTTTATATTTGGTATTACAAATAACCTTTATCTTTGAAATACTTTAAAACCTTCATATACACGCCTTTTTTAAAGCTATTTACAATTTTTTCGATTTCATCAACCCTAACGAAGCAATATTCATCAAATTCTGGTTTTGGCGTGTTTATGTTTATGGTTGCGCCAGGTTTTAAGCGCACGAGAAAATATTTTTGGTTTTGCCCGTCAAATTTCATTTTTTTAGCTAAAGTTGCTGGAAAATCATAGCTTAGCCATTGTGGGTATTGTGAAATAATCTCTACATCATTTGTGCCGATTTCTTCTTTTAACTCCCTAAACATCGCATCTTCTGGACTTTCATTTTCATCAATGCCACCTTGGGGAAACTGCCAAGCACCTTTTATATCGCTTCTTTGGGCAATTAATAATTTACACTCAAAAGGATATGTAGGCGCAAGCACGATGATAGCGACATTTGGTCTGTAATTTTTTTCTTGCATTTGCTTGCCTAAAATTTTTGGGCAATACTACAAAATTTGCGTTTAAAATTTCATAAAATTTAGTGAGGGTTGTGCTATTAAACTAGCTAGCTTGATAGCTTAGCGCATTTAATAGCAGAAGTAAATTTTAAAAGCTTGGGATTACTGCGCCTTGATATTTTTGCTTTATAAAATCCTTAGCTTTTTGTGAGGTTATGGCGTTTTTAAGCGCTGTGGTTTTTGCGGTGTTTTCATCGCCTGCGCGAACGGCTAGAATGTTTGAGTATGGATTGTTTTGTGCGTTTTCTATGATTAGAGCGTCATTTAGCGGGTTTAAATTAGCATTTAGGGCGAAATTTGAGTTAATTACAGCCAAATCAACTTCGCTTAATGCTCGCGGTAAAGTAGCGCCTTCAAGCTCGACAAAAACAAGCTTTTTAGGATTATCGATTATATCAATAGGCGTGCGAAGTTTTACATTTTCATTAAGTTTTATTAGCCCTGCGCTTGCAAGCACATCAAGGGCGCGACTTTCGTTGGTTGGATCATTTGGGATAGCGATTTTTGCGCCATTTGCTAGTTCGTTTATGTTTTTTATTTTAGTGCTATATGCGCCCATTGGTTCTAAATGCACGCTTGCTACTGCGTTGATTTTTGTGCCGTTGTTTGCGTTAAACTCGCGCAAATATGGCTCGTGTTGCATAAAATTTGCGTCTAAATCTTTTTCATCTAAGGCCTTATTTGGCAAGACATAATCATTAAATTCTTTAATCACTAAATCATAGCCTTGTGCTTTTAGCTCCGGCGTTATTGCTTCTAAAATTTCAGCATGCGGGACGGGCGTTGCGCCAACTACGATGTTTTCAGCCAAAGCCAAGCTAGAACTTAGCAAAGCACAGAGTAAGAATTTTTTCATAAGTTCTCCTTAAAAAAGTGCCTAATTATGTAAGAAATTTTATAATATCAAGTAAATATAAGGTAATTTTTAAAATTTAGTAGAATTTATTATTATTTCACATTTTTTAAAATATACTATTTTACCTGATTATTATCAAAAAGCACATAAAAGACATTTTTGCCATCGATATATTCATAATGCAAGCTAAAATTATGCGCTTTTAATATATTATCCACAATATAAAGCCCAAGCCCAAAACCATCTTTATATGGTGTTTGGCTTGCGTGTTTGGCTGAGCTGTCATTAAAATTTTGTGTGTTTTTGGGATTTTTATTTTCTTGTGTGAAAGGCTGTGTGTAGTAGCTTAATTCGTGCTTTAAAGGCTGTGCGCGACTTAAAAAGCTGACTTTATTTTGCGTGGCAATTATTTGGATTTTATGATCTGTGGCATATTTTATGCCATTGTCTATTATGTTTTTAAAAGCCACGCTAAGCAATCTAAAATCAGCCTTAATGCTTATATTTTCATCACAAATCAGCATTACTAAGCTATCATCACACATGGCTAGCTGCTTGGCTTCATCTAAAATAGAGCGCAAATCCATCACGCTCGCATCGATATTTGCAAAGCCTGCGCTAGCTTGTTCGATAGCAGCAAATTCATTTATCAACTGCTCCAAACGCTCAAATACCTTAATCAAACGCTCTTGGTATTTATCTTGTGGGATCATTTCAGCTGTAATGCGTCCTTTGGTAATTGGCGTTTTTAGCTCATGCATAATATTGCGCAAAAATAGCGTTCTGCTATGATTTAGCACCTTTATTTGCCTTACAGCCTTATAGAAAGCATCGGCAACCTCGCTTATTTCATCGTTGCCTGTGCTTGTGTTTGCTATGTTTAAATCCCCGCTAGCAAATTTATTTATTTGGCGTTTTAGCTTTCTAAGTGGTTTTATTTTGCGAATTACAAAAATATAAGTCATTAAAAGAATAAGAAAAACTAAGGAAAATATAAGCGTGATTATATCGTATCTGTAAGGTTGAAAAGTATCATCAAAAAGCAAATGCTCTTCGCCTGTATGCGTGGTTAAAAGCAAATAATAACGCTTTTTATAGTATAAAATCGCGCCACTGCCTATATCGCGCTCTATTTTTTCTATGATTTGGGCTTGGGTTTTTATTTGCTCTTTTAAAATTTCATTATCAATTTCTGGCATCGCAATGCCTTCTACTTGCTCTTCGTATTCATTTGTGGTGATATAGCCATTTAATTTCATTAACATTGCGTTTGTTACTACTGAATATTTTGTGTTTAGCTCTCTGGTGTAGTTTTGCTGGTCGTATTCTTTAAGCCATAAAAACGCTAAAAATATAGCCGTGCTTGCAAGCCCAAAAATAAAAGTTATAGAATAAAAAATAGATGAAAAACGCATTTTTTGCCTTAAAAAATCCGCCATTATAGCAAAAATTGTGCGCGCAAAGTAGCTAAGAGTATATTAAAATTTATAAAATTTTAAAAAATCTTACATTAAATTTAGCTACTTATTTGTATAATACCGCCCCAAATCTCACAAGGCTAATAATTGAAAAAAATTTTTAATGCTAAATTGATATTTGCTCTTGTAATAATCATACTTGGCGCGTATTTTACCTTTCCTTATGAAATCACTCCATCGCAAAAAAGCGCATATTTTAATGCTTATTTAATGACACTTAAACTAACCCTTGGTGGTATCGGCATAGGCATAGTTTTAGGCTTTTTGCTAGCCTTTTTAAAATTTCTACAAATCAAAGCTTTAAATTTTATCATTGATGAATATATCGATATTATTCGTGGCACGCCCGTGCTTTTACAGCTTATGATTTTTGCTTTTGTGATAATGGCAAGTGTGAGCGATAATTTATGGGCGGCGATAGTAGCACTTGGGCTAAATAGCTCAGCTTATGTAGCAGAAATAGTCCGCAGTGGCGTAAATAGCGTAGATCGCGGGCAAATGGAGGCTGCGCGCGCGATGGGCTTAGGATATGCTACTAGTATGAAAGAAATCATTTTCCCCCAAGCCATTAAAAATATCTTGCCAGCCCTTGCAAATGAGTTTATATCGTTATTTAAAGAAACATCAGTGGTTGGATTGATTGGTATTTTTGATTTAACAATGCAAAGCAAAAGCTTACAAGCTACGCTTTTTAGCCCTGAGCCGATTTTGTTTGCTGGGGTTGTGTATTATGCTAGCGTTAAGATTTTTTCAACCCTTGCAAAATTGCTTGAAAGGCGATTAAACCGCAATGATTAAGATAGAAAATTTACACAAAAATTATGGCCAATTAGAAGTTTTAAAGGGCATTAATTGTGAGTTTAAAAAGGGCGAAGTTGTAGCAATTATTGGCCCAAGCGGTAGTGGTAAAAGCACTTTTTTGCGTTGTATAAATGCGCTTGAAAGTGCTAGTAGCGGGCATATTTATATTGATGGCGTAGATATTACGGCAAAAACTTGTAATATAAATAAAATTCGCACAAAAATTTCTATGGTTTTTCAGCATTTTAATCTTTTTGCAAATAAATCCGTGCTTGAAAATTTAACCCTTGCGCCCATAAAAACAGGCCTAATGGGTAAAGACGAGGCCAAAGAACACGCCCTAAATCTACTCAAAAAAGTCGGCCTAAAAGATAAAGCTAGTGTTTATCCCCACAAGCTCTCAGGCGGTCAAAAGCAAAGAGTAGCCATAGCAAGAGCGCTTGCGATGAACCCGCAAGCGATTTTATTTGATGAGCCTACAAGCGCGCTAGATCCTGAGATGATAGGCGAGGTGCTTTCATTGATAAAAGATGTGGCAAATGAAGGTATGAGTATGCTTGTAGTAACGCATGAGATGGGTTTTGCTAAAAATGTATCAAATAGATTGATATTTATGGACGGCGGATACATAGCTAGCGATTGCTCGCCACATACGGCATTTGGAGATAATCCGCCACACCCTAGATTAAGGGAATTTTTAAATAAAATACTAAATCACTAAGGAGTAAAAATGAAAAAATTTTTCGCAGGTTTGGGCATTGTTGCTTTAATGTTTAGCGCAAATGCTAAGGAATTAAAATTTGGCTTAAATGCTGAATATCCGCCCTTTGAATATATAGATCAAAATAACAATATAGCAGGTTTTGATGTGGATTTAATTAATGAATTAGGCAAGAGATTAGGCTTTGAAGTTAAGCTTGCGAATATGGGCTTTGACGCGCTTATACCAGCACTTAGCACCGGCAAAATCAACGCTATTATCTCAGCTATGAGCGCAACTACTCAGCGCAAAAAAGCAGTAGATTTTACAAATCCTTATTTTATAACGCAAAATTTATACATTAAAAAAGCTACGAACACGCAAATAAATAATAAAAACGATTTAAAAAATAAAAAAGTTTGCGTTCAAATCGGCACCGTCCAAGAACTAGCCTCTACAAAGCTTGCGGGCGTTAAAACTAATGTAAATGAAACAATCGCCACTTGTATAATGGCGCTAAAATCTGGCAAGATCGATGTCGTGCTGGTTGATAAATTAGTTGGTATGGAGTATTTGAAAAAAAATGCTGATTTGGTGCAGTTTTTTGAAGAACCAGATGGTAGCGAGGGTATGTCAATTGGCTTTGAAAAAAACAAGCACACCGAGCTAATTGCTAAAATCAATGCCGAGCTTGAAAAAATGAAAAGTGATGGCAGTTATGATAAGCTTATGCAAAAACATGGGCTTAAATAATCTTTAAGCTTATAAATTTAAACGCGCTTAATTTTAAGGCTTTCAACCAGCCTTAAAGCGCGCTATATTCTAGTTTAAGTAAATTATTCTTTCAAAATTTTAAAGGCATTTTTTATGTTTTCACCATTTTTAATGCGCCATCTTAGTATTTATTATATGCTTATTGCTTGCTTTTATTTTGCCTTAGTTGGTGCTGCTTCAAAGATTTTAAGCGAGCAAATAAATAGCGTTGAGATCGTGTTTTTTCGTAATTTAATCGGGCTAATAATAGTGCTTTTTGCCCTTAACAAATTACATCATTTTGGCGCAGGCGGGCATTTTGGCTTGCTGGTTTTTAGGGGCATTAGCGGTGCGCTTGGCTTGCTTTGCTTTTTTTATAATATCGCAAATATCGACCTTGGCACGGCTTTTACCTTTCAAAAAACAGCGCCGATTTTCATTTGTATTTTTTCAGCAATTTTGCTTAAAGAAAAATTAAGCCAATTAAGCTGGATTGCGATATTTTTAGGATTTGCGGGCATTTTATTTATTATGCGGCCTAGCATAAATGGGCTTGATATAAATCACATTATAGGGCTTTTTGGCGGGATTTTTGCCGGTATGGCGATGACTAGCGTTCATGAGCTACGCAAATTTTATTCTACTGCACAAATTGTGCTTTCTTTTATGTTTTGTGGCGTGGCGGTGATGGGGGTTTTGCTCGTGGCTGGGAGCTTTGGCTTGATGCAATTTGGCGATTTTTCTTATAAAAATCCTAATGCTTTTGGTTGGGTTTTAGTCGCTGTGGTGGGCTTTTGCGGGTATTATTATCAAATTTATATGACAAAGGCTTACTCTGCTAGCAAAAAAGCTGGCATTCCAGCAGCCATAAGCTATTTTGATATCGCATTTGGCGTGCTTTTTGGCGTGTTGCTAGGCGATAGTTTGCCAAATGCTTTTGTAATGCTCGGCATCGTTATAATCATAATTAGCGGACTTTTAATCGCTAAGCAAAAATAAGGCAAATTTTAAAATTTTGTTTTGTTAGTTTTTTATTTTAAACTCCGCACGGATTTTGAAAAATTTTATTAATTTTTTTTGTAGTGTTTTATGCGCGGTTTTATTTTTAAAATTTGCTTTTTTTTATTTTAAATTCTGCACGGATTTTTTAAAATTTATTTTTACAATAAGCATTTTTGATTTTAAAATTTTCGTGTTTATTTTAAAATTGTGTTTTTTTATTTTAAACTTCGCACGGATTTTTTAAAATTTTAATTATTTTTTACTATCTTAAATTATATGCGGATTTTAAAATTTTAAAATTTTGATTATTTTTTTGTGCGGTTATTTTTAAAATTTTAATTATTTTTACTATTTTAAATTCTGCACGGATTTTTAAATGTTGAAATTTCGTATTTATTTTAAATTTTAAATTTATGATTTTGCGCTTTTGATTTAATGCTTTATCGAGTGTTTTTTTGTTTGCGCCATTCGCGCGCCTGTTTTTGCTCCCGTTTTGCGCACTAATCTGCCACGCCATATTTTACGCCACACACACCACTTTTTTTGCGCCCGCTCGACACACTCTTAGCCACACGCTTTTACGCTCCACGCTAAACCGCCAAGCCAAATGCGCCAGCCACGCGTTTTTTTGTTCGCACGCCCACGCGCCAAGCCACTTAAACGCCACGCGCTAAATCCCTTGCCACACTCTTAGCCGTGCTTTTTTACGCCACGCATGCCACGCGTTTTTTGTGAGTTTTGCTTTTTTTATTTTAAATTCCGCGCAGATTTTGAAAAATATTTTTGAAATTTTAAAATTTAAAGATTTTGAAAATTAGAATTTAAAGAATAAGAATAAAAACCCCTTGAAATTTTAGAATTTCAAGGGGTGAATTAAAATTTAATTAAACCAAAAGTTTGTTAAAATTTTATTACCAAGTTATGCCACCTGAGCCACCGATTTGGATTTTGCAATCGCCATTAATGCTTTCGTTTGTTCCTTTACCGCACATTTGTTTAATGCCTGAAAGACCTTTTAATGTCTTGCAGGCTTGGTCGGTGCCTTCAAATTTTAAGGTAATTTCTACTTTATCGTTTGCTGTAGTGGCAGTGCCAGCTGCAACAGCAGCCGGTAGCGTTATACTTGCACACTTTTTACCTTTCATTTGAAGCTCACCAGTTTTCGTAAGTGCGTTTGTAATCTTGGTAAAATCATTTGGTGTACTAAATTTACCTTTCGTCGTATAATACGCCGTAATATCACTCACCGCAGTAGTAAGATTTGTCGCTGCTTTGGCCA
>SPMW01000006.1 GCA_009827235.1 Candidatus Campylobacter infans
ACGGCGTATTATACGGCGAAGGGCAAGTTTGAAAGTAGTGCGCAAAATAATTTTGATAAAATTACTAATGCGTTAGATAAAACTGGCAAACTTAAAGTAAAGGGCAGTACCGAGTGTGTGCAAGTAACATTGCCTACTAATGCTGGTGGTAATCAAGGCAACTCAGATGCTGTTAAGATAACATTAAACTTTGCAGCTAGCGGCAAGGATGATGCCGTATGCAAACAATTAAAGAAATTACCAGGCATTAAATCAATGTGCGGTAAAAGCGGTACAAATGACAGCATTTCTAGCACTTGTGAAATCCAAGTCGGCGGCTCAGGTGGCATACAATTCTAATTTAGTTTTTTAAGTTTAATTTTCAAATTAATTAAAATTTGAAATTAAAATCTTAAATTAATTTTAATTCACCCCGTTAAATTTTAAAATTTAGCGGGGTTTTTTATTTTTATTATTCAAATTTCTAAATTTCAAAAAACTTTAAATTTTAAAATTTCAAAAATCTTTTTCAAAACCCGTGCGGAATTAAACTACAAAAAACGCGCAAAACAGGCGCGCGAATAGCACGAACAAAAAAAAACTCGTGGCGGGTGTGGCATAAAAGCGCAAGGCTAAAAATATGGCGCAGACAGACAAACAAAAAAACGCGGGGCGGGCATGGCGCAAAAAAGCACGGCTGAGAGTATGGCAAAGCAAGAGCAAAAAAAGCGTGGCAGGTTTAGCACGTTGGCACAAAAAAGCAGTGTGTGGCGTAAAAGCGTGTGGCTAAGAGTGTGGTGGGCGGGCGCAAACAAAAAAACGCGCGATAAAGCATTAAATCAAAAACACAAAATCATAAATTTAAAATTTAGCTGGGTTTTTTATTTTTATTCTTTAAATTTTAATTTTCAAAAATCTTTTTAAAACCCGTGCGGAATTTAAAATAATAAAAATAAAAAATGCGTGGTGGGCGCATTTGGCTTGGTGGTAGTTTAGCGTGGAGCGTAAAAGCGTGTGGCTGAGAATGTGGCACAGGCGAGCAAACAAAAAAAACACGCGATAAAGCATTAAATCAAAAGCACAAAAATCTAAATTTAAAATTTCAGGGGGTTTTTATTCTTTAATTTTCAAACATCTTTAAATTTTAATTTGCAATTTTTGAAAATTTAAAATTGCAAAACTACCAAAATTTCAAAATTTAAGGCAAGGTGATAGTAAAAATTTTTGGCTCGTTTTGTAAATCTAGCGCGCCTTTATGGGCGTTTATTATTTGCGTGCTAAGAGCTAGGCCAAGGCCGTTGCCTTTTAATTTAGTGGTTTTAAAAGGCTCATACATCACGCTAGGATCGATGCGCGCGCCACTATCGCTAATGCTAAAAATATGCTCGCCATCGCTAAATTTGTGGCTAATGCTAAGCTTGCCATACTCAGCCTCGCTTTCTTCAATAGCATCAATGCCGTTAAAAATAAAATTACTAAAAACAAGATCAAGCAAGTCAAAATCGCCAGTAATTTCGCCCTCAAAACCATCAAAACTAAAATCTATTTGCGCGCTAAAATCATAGCTTTTTACGGCATTTTCGCAAGCAATTTTAAGCTCACTTAAAGCAAACTTGCGCTTATTTAAATGCACGCCCTTTGTAAAAAGTAAAGTGGCTTTAATAATGCGCTCCACGCGAAAAAGCGACTTTTGGATCTCTTCAATTAAAGCTATATTTTTTGGCTCGCTACGCTTTAAAAGAGTGCTGGTTAATAAAGCAATGGAGCCGATTGGATTGCGAATTTCGTGGCTTAAATGTGCTGCTATCGCGCCCATTGATACCAGCCTTGCGCTTCGTTTTTCAGCGCTTATATCTGTGGCTAAAATCACGCTATGCTCGCCACTTTTGGTGATTTTAACGGCATAATAATGTCCGTTTAGCTCAATTTCTTGGCTTTTATTATCTGCTTTAATGCTAGCAAATACATCGCCATTAATGCTTGCAAGGCTATTTTCAAGCACGATTTTGCCATTAGAATCCACAACCCAAAGAGCCGCGCCAAGGCTTTCAACTATTTGGCGCACAAAATTACGCATATTATCGTAGCTTGCGCTTAAAATTTTATATTCTTCTTCTACTTTATAAGTGCTTTGAATCAAGCTTTCTAGGGTGCTTTGAATATCTTGTTTCATAAAATTGCCTCAAAATCGTTTAATGAAAAAAGCCAAACATTTTGACCTTTATTTGTTATTAGCTCGCTTGAAAATCCACCAAGAGAAAAAAGCGCGTAATAATCAGGCTTTAAGCCACATTGCTCGCATTTAAATTGTAATTTAGTAAGCAAGGATTTACAAATTTTATGTTCTTTATATTTTACCTCGCCAACTATTAGCTTAGAGCGCGCATTTACGAATATATCGATCTCAACGCCCTTTTGCCAGTAGCTTGAAATGGTATTTGGCTCTATATTTAGCGTTTTTGCTAAAAGCTTAGCACAAGCTTGCTCAAAACCAAAGCTATAAAAACGCTCTAAATTTTGCTTAATAAATTCTAAAATTTTTTGCCTTGCGCCTAATTTAGGGCTTTTAAGCAAGGCATTATCCGCACAAAAACTAAACCAAAAACGATAAAATCCCTTGCTAAATTGAACTTTATTTTGGATTTTATAACGCCTAATTTCACGCTTTAATTTTTGTCCTTTTATGCGAATAGGCGGGATTTGTGGCGTTTTTTCTAGTTTTAAAATTTCTAAATTAAAAAGCATATTTAAAATGCTTTTTGCATTATGCGTGCTTTTGCTTAGGCTAAAAATCCCGCGCTTTCCGCGCGCTACTCGTTTTAGCAAAATTATCGCATCGCTTGCTTGTTCTTTAAAAAGCTTATTAAAATTTCGCTCGATTTTGCTTGCTTGATTTAAAATTTGCTCATTTATAGCCTCTAAAATATCGCTATATTTACACCCAAAATCAAGCCCTTCAAAAACAAAATAAAATTTTAAAGCTTCATTTAAGCTTAAATGTGAAAATCTGGCTAATTCTTTGATGATAAACTCTTTAATTGCTGATTTAAATACTCGCTAAATGCGCTAATATCTAGCTTACGCCTTTGTGCTTGGCGTTGTTTTTGTCCCCACATACTTTGTGGCCAAAAGCTATCGTCTTTAAAGCGCGCTTGAATGTGTAAATGCACGCGCGGGACATAGTTTGCTAGGCTTGCCCAATTAATTTTATCTGGATGGTAAAACTCACGCAAAGCACGCTCACAGCATAATCCAACGCTAAAAAGATACGCCCTAAGATCGCTTGGTAAATCGCTTAATTCTTTAAAAGGCTCGTTTGTAAAAATTTTAAGCCAGGGGATTTCGGCTATTTCTAGCTCTATAAAAAGTTTATCATCTTGGTAAATCATCAAACACCCCTGAAATTAAAATTTGCTCTTTTAGCGATATACAGGCATTTTTAAGAGATTTTTCATCATCAAAATACAAAAGCTCAAAAAATTTTATGTGATTATAATGTTTTTTTAAAAAATCCTTGCTTAATTCGTCTTGGCAATTTGAAAAAATCACGCCTAAAAGCTTGATATTTCGCGCTTTTAAAGCCTCTATGCTAAGTGCTGTGTGATTAATGCTACCAAGATATTCACAAGCTACTAAAAACACGCCAAAATCGTATTTTTCAACATAATCAATCATAAAATGTTCTCTATCAAGCGGAGTAAAAAGCCCGCCAGCAAGCTCAATTAGCAAATTTTCATTTTGTGCTGGCTTGATATTTAGGCCGTTTATGTTTAAGTTTTCTTTAATCATACCAGCGTGCGGCGAGCAAGCGTGGGCTAAATCAAAGCCTGCTTTATGGATTTTTATAGTTTTTAAAAAGCTAGGATTTTTAGCGCAATATTTTAAATTAAACTCAGCCATAAACTCACTATCACTTGGCGTGCCAGCTTGAATTAGCTTAAAATACTCATAGCCAAAACTAGCACAAAGCACCGCGCTAGCGTGCGTTTTGCCAGCGTTTGTATGAATGCTAGCTAAAAAAATATTTTTCATTTTTGTCCTTGTGGATTTAAAATTTTAAATTAAGTTTTATTTTTATTTAATTGCTTTATTGAAATTTGTAATATATCAATGGCTGCTGGCGTTATCCCGCTGATATTTAAGGCTGCGCCTAAGGTCTGTGGTTTTAGCTCATTTAGCTTGGATCTTACTTCATTGCTAAGGCTGGCAATGGCGTTATAATCAATATTTTCTGGTATTTTTGTGTGGGCTAATTCTTTCATTTTTGCTACTTCGTCTTTTTCTTGTAAGATGTAGTGATAATATTTTGCTTCTATTAAAATTTGCTCTAAGCTTTGCTGGCTTAAATTTTGAAAAAACGGATCTAGGCTTTGAAGTTTTTGGGTGTTAAAGCTCTTGCGCGCGGCGATTTTTTGTAAGCTTGCATTTTGGCTAATAGGCTCTTCATCTAAGCTTTTAAGCAAGGCTAGATTTTGTTTATTTGGCGTAATAATCTTGTTTAATAAAAGCTCCATACCGCGCGCTATATCATCTTTTAGCTCTCTTATGGCTTTAATATCTGCCTTGGTTAAAAGCCCAAAATTATAGCCGTATTCACCAAGCCTTAAATGCGCGTTGTTCTCGCGTAAAAGCAGGCGAAACTCAGCCCTGCTAGTAAAAATTCTATAAGGCTCATTTGTGCCTTTTGTAACTAAATCATCGATTAAAACGCCAATATACGCTTCTTCGCGCCCTAAAATAAAAGGCTCTTTACCATTTAAAGCAAGGCTTGCGTTTATTCCTGCCATCAAGCCCTGCGCTGCTGCTTCTTCATAGCCTGTGGTGCCGTTTATTTGCCCTGCTAAATACAATCCACTAAGAGTCTTGCTCTCTAAGCTATGTTTTAGCTGGGTTGGCTGTGCGTAATCATATTCTACCGCATAGCCTGGACGCGTTATTTTGGCGTTTTCAAGGCCTTTGATGGAGCGTAGCATTGCTAGCTGGACATCATAAGGCAGGCTTGTTGAAAGGCCGTTTAAATAATATTCGTTTTTTTGCGCAGTTTGTGGCTCGATGAAAACATGATGCCTCAAACGCTCGCTAAATTCATAAATTTTAGTTTCTATACTAGGACAATACCTTGGCCCTGTTGAGTTAATCTGCCCTGTAAATAACGGAGCGCGCGAAAAATTTGAGCGAATGATTTCGTGCGTGCGCTCATTTGTGTAGGTTATAAAGCAAGCTAGCTGGGTGGGATTAAAATTTTTTGTGCGAAAACTAAAAGGGTGCGGTATTTCATCGCCATTTTGGGCTTCAAGCACGCTAAAATCAATGCTACTTGCTAGCACGCGCGGGCAGGTGCCAGTTTTTAGCCTGCCTAGCTTAATGCCGTGATGCTCTAAGCTTAGGCTTAGCTCGCTACTTGCTAGCTCGCCTACGCGCCCAGCATTTTGCTTGGCTGTGCCAATGTGAATTAGCCCGCGCAAAAATGTCCCAGTAGTAATTATTAATTTTTTACAAGCATATTCATTGCCTATGCTAGTTCTTATGCCACAAACCTCGCTTTTATCGCCATTTTTACAAGATAAAATTTGCGTGGCTATTTCTTGGCTGATGTCTAAATTTGGCGTATTTAAAAGCAAATTTCGCATATAAATGCGGTAAGCATCCATATCGATTTGCGCGCGAGAACCACGCACAGCAGGCCCTTTGCTTTCATTTAAGATTCTATATTGAAGCCCGCATTCATCACTAGCAAGCCCCATAGCACCGCCAAGAGCGTCTATTTCTTTAACCAAATGCCCCTTAGCCAATCCGCCAATAGCAGGGTTACAACTAGCTGCGCCGATTTGCTCGCATAAAATCGTAATTAGCAGAGTTTTTGCGCCCATTTTAGCACAAGCCAAACTTGCTTCAATGCCAGCATGACCGCCTCCAATGATGATTATATCATAACGCATTTTTGTCCTTATAAAAAAATCGCAGATTTTAGCAAGTTAAAGTTTAAAAATACAAATCTTAAAATTTTAATAAGCTCAAATTAAGAAATTTTAATTTGGAATACTTCTTGCTAAGGCGTTTAAAATTTTAAAAAAGGACTCAAAATGAGTTTTCGCATAAACACTAATATTTCAGCTATGAACGCCTACACAAATGCAAGTGCGACAGGCAGAGAGCTAGATGCAAGCATAGCCAAACTTAGCTCAGGCCTAAGAATAAATAAAGCAGCCGATGACGCCTCAGGTATGACCATAGCAGATAGCCTGCGCGCCCAAGCAAGCGCGCTAGGTCAAGCCATAGCAAACGGCAATGACGCAATAGGCATTGTTCAAACTGCCGACAAAGCAATGGACGAGCAATTAAGCATTCTAAATACAATTCGCACCAAAGCAGTTCAAGCAGCACAAGATGGCCAAACCTCACAATCACGCGAAGCTCTACAAAGCGATATTTCAAGGCTACTTGAAGAGCTTGATAATATCGCCACCACCACTAGCTTTAATGGCCAACAACTCTTAAATGGCAACTTCTCCAATAAAAATTTCCAAATCGGTGCTTACGCTAATCAAACAGTTCAAGTTTCAATCGGTGCTACTGCTAGTGATAAAATCGGCCTTACGCGCTTTGAAACCTCAGCGCCAATAGCCTATATAAATAGCGGACTTTCGCAATTTGAGCTTGCCCTTAGTTTATCGGGCATTGATGGCTATCCAAATGGATATAATTTCCAAAACATAGCCGGCACCGAGCTAAAAGAGCACGGGCTTAAAGCAGTGGCCGATAGATTAAATGCGGTGTCTGATTTAACGGGCGTTTCGGCTAAGGTGATGAATACGCTTACTTTTTCATCCACAGTTCAAGCAGGCAAAATAACCGGCCTTACAATAAATGATATAAGCATAGGCATAGTAGAAACAAAATCTGGCGATTCAAACTCAGTATTAGTAAATGCGATAAATAAAGTAAAAGAACAAACAGGCGTTGAAGCTAGTGTAAAAGATGGCAAGCTCACCCTAAATGCCAAAGATGGCAGGGCGATTAGATTTAAATATGATGAGGGTGGTAGCGCAGTTGGCGGAGTATTTAGTGGCAATGGCAAAGATATAAAAGATGTGGCAATTTTAGGGCGTTTAACCTTAGTGCGCCAAGATGCTAGGGATATTGTTTTTAATATCTCGGCTGTAAATAATGTAACAGTTTCAGCTGTGAATTTAGGCAATAGCATAAGCAGTGGCTACACAATCAGCGATACAAAAGCATTTAGTGGCACAGCAGCTAGCCAAAAAAGCATAAGCTTAAAGGATCTAAATACAGGCATAATGTCTTCAAGCATAGCAGATGCCTTGGGGTATTTTGCTGCTGGTGCGCTAAAAAGCGACCAAAGAAGCGGAGTAACGACTTATTATGGCGCACAAGCTATGGTAAGTGTGGCAGAATCAGCCCAAAAAGCCCTTGATAGAATACGCTCAGATCTAGGCTCAGTTCAAAACCAGCTCCAAAGCACAATTAGCAATATAACAGTAACCCAAGTAAATGTAAAATCTAGCGAAAGCCAAATCCGCGATGTGGATTTTGCCACAGAAGCTAGCAATTTTAACAAATACAATCTCTTAGCCCAATCAGGCAGTTATGCCATGAGCCAAGCAAATACAATTCAGCAAAATGTTATGAGATTATTACAAAACTAAACGCCCAATGATTTAACTAAACAACTCATCATTTTGCGCGCTAGTATCGTTTAAAGCAGAGTTTTGCTCGCTAAATCCATTTTGTAAATTATATTTAAAATTTTGAATTTCTAATTGTGCGTTTTCTAATAGCTCGCTAGCATCGCGGGCTATTAGTGAGCCTTTTTTAAAAAGCTCAATGCTATCTTTAAGCGTGGTGTTTTCATCATTTAACTTAGTTAAAATTTCTTCAATTTCTTGTAATTTTTCTTCAAAGCTTGCGCTATTTAGAGTTTTCATTTAAGAACCTTTTTATGTGTTTTGTTGTTATGTCGTTTTCTACCAAAAAAGAATCATGCCCATAATCGCTATGCTCGCAACTATAAAAATGCTCTCTCCCAAGCTCGCTTAAAGCTTGGCTGATTTGCTCCATTTCATCAGGCATAAAAAGCAAATCCCCGCTAAATGCTAGCAAATAAAAGCGCGCCTTGCTTAATGAAAGCGCGTTTTTTAGGCTATTGTAATGGCGCGTGCTATCAAAGTTATTCATCATTTTTGCCACATACAAATAACATAGCGGATCGTATTTTCTAGCAAAATTATCGCCATTGTATTGCATATAACGCTCAATCTCATAACGCCCAAAAAGCTCATAAAGCCCGTCCGTGCCAGAGTAATTGCGCCCAAATTTTCTAGCCATTGAATGCGGGCTTAAAAAGCTTATATGCCCTGCCATTCTGCCTATGCTTAGCCCGTTTAAGCCATTTTCTTTAATGTGCTCTTTATCATAATAACCGCCCATGAATGCGCTATCGCGCACTATTGCTTCTGTGGCGATTTTATTAAAGGCTATCGCCCAAGGTTGCGTGGCATAAGTGCTAGCTAGGATCATTATATTATCGCAAAAATGGCTTTGTTCTATGCCAAAGCACAACGCTTGCATTCCCCCAAGACTCCCACCTATAATAGCGCGCGCTTTTTTAATCCCCAAACGCTCAAATAAGCGCATTTGTGCGCGCACTACATCGCTAATTGCAAGCACAGGAAAGCGCAATCTATACTCACGCCCTGTGCTAGCCTCAATGCTTAGCGCATTCGTAGAACCGCCCAAAATACCGCCATTTGCGCCCAAAATACTCACACAAATCACAAAATATTTATTTGTATCAATAGCCTTATTTGCCCCAATTACATCATCCCACCAGCCTTTTTTACGCTCGCCTTCATAACGCCCAGCCGCGTGGCAATTTCCACTTAATGCATGGCAAATAACAATGGCATTATCTCCATTAAAATGTCCGTAAGTTTCGTATTCAAGCCAAAAATCACTTAAAATCCGCCCACTTTCAAGGTTTAAAATTTCATTAAAATATTCTTTGCGGGTTTGAAGGTTTAGCTCGTCATCGTTGCTAAAATACTCTTTATCTTGCATTTATTTTGCCTTGTGATTTTAAGCGCGGATTGTAGCATAATTTTAAAATTTTGGCTCTTTTGATTTTAAAGTAAGTGCGCGCTAATCTACCAAATAAAAATAGCGCGCATAAATTTTAATTTATTGCGCGGCTTAGTTTAGTGATGATTTCTAAGATATTCAATCGCATCAAGTGCGGCCACGGCACCATCGCCAGCAGCGCATACTACTTGTTTTGGCGCATCTTGGCGCAAATCTCCGCACGCCCAAAGCCCAGGCAAGCTAGTTTGCATTTTTAGATTTACCTTTACATTGCCTTGTGGCGTCATTTCGCAAATAAATCCGCCATTATTATCGCTTAAAACATTATTTAAAACATCAAGCCCTACAAAAACAAAAATCCCCGGCACTTCTATTTGGCGCGTTTTGCCATCTTTATAAGTTAATCTTAGCCCCGTTACTCCGCTTGAATCGCCTAATATTTCATCAACCACAGCATTTAGCACAAATTCTATCTTTTCGCATTTTTTTGCGCGCTCAACAGAATTAGGCGCTGCTCTAAACTCATCTCGCCTGTGTATTAAATACACCTTAGAGCAAAGTTCGCTAAGATATAAAGCTTCTTCAACCGCCGTATCGCCACCGCCTAAAACGGCTACTTCTTTGCCCTTATAAAAAAATCCATCACAAGTAGCACAAGTGCTAACGCCCTTGCCAAAAAACTCATTTTCGCCCTTAATGCCTGCTCGGCGTGGCTTTGAGCCAGTGCATACTATAACGCATTTTGCTTCTTGCTTGCTGGCATCTTCAAAATGCAAGCAAAAGCCATTTGAAATTTTCTCAACCCTTTCAACGCTTTTCATTTCAATTTTTAGTCCAAAACGCGTGCATTGCTCGCTCCAAGGCGCCATAAAGCTTATGCCATCAGTTACAACGCTAATGCCTGGGTAGTTTTCTATTTCTGAGCTACTTGTGATTTGACCGCCTGGCATACCTTTTTCATACATTATCACATTTTTTAATCCGCCACGCGTAGCATAAAGTCCAGCCGTAAGTCCAGCTGGCCCACCGCCAATAATCGCTAAATCTATCATTTATTCTCCTTTAATTTATTTAATTAAAATTTTAAAATATAAAAGCTTAGCTAAACAAACTAAATTAAAATTTGCCTAAATTAAAATTTAGGCAAATTTAAAATTACAATAAAGAATTGATTTTATCAGCAATTACTGCCTTGCTTTGAGCGCCGATTAAGGTTTCTTTAATCTGGCCATCTTTAAAAAATACCATCGTAGGAATTGAGCGAACGCCAAACTCCGCGGCTAAATCTTGTGCTTCATCAGTATTTACCTTACAAATTTTAGCCTTACCCTCAAAATCACTAGCAAGCTCGTCAATCACAGGTGCTAGCATACGGCAAGGCCCACACCACGGCGCCCAAAAATCCACAAAAACAACACCCTCTTTAACAAGGCTATCAAACTGCGCTTTATCAGCGATCTCTATGTATTTTCCCATTTTTTCTCCTTTTGTGAGTTAATCTTACTTAAATTATAAAAGTTAATTTGTAACAAAATCGCTAAATGCTGATATTTTCAAGCATTGTGATAGTATCTTTTTGCACACAAATTAAATCTAATTGATAATTTAAATTAAATTGGGATTGTAATAAATAAAAGTTAATAGTTTTTATTAGTTTTGCCATTTTTTTGCTAGTTACTCGTTGAATGGCTTCATAATCGCCATTTGTGGCTTTAACCTCGATAAAATGCAAGTTTTGCCCTTTTGTAGCGATTATGTCTATTTCGCCAAAACGGCTATGAAAATTGCGCTCTAAAATTTTAAAGCCATTTTTTTCTAAATATCTTACAGCCTTGCTTTCAGCATTAAAGCCAAAAACATAATCTTTTAAGCTCATTTTTCTATTCTTATCATAAAAGGCTTTGAAACTACAAAATTTTCACGCCCGATTAGCTCCAAGCTTTTAAGCACATTTGCTTGCTTACAAGTGTGAGTGGTAAAATACACGGTTGTATCGGCTTTTGACGAGTTTGGTTTTTGTAAAAAGCTATCTATTGAAAGCTCGTTTTGGCTCATAATATTTGTGATTTTAGCGATTACGCCAAGTTCATCATGCACGCGCAATCTTAAATAAAATTTACTCATCAAATCATCGCTTTTTACTAAGCTTAGCCCGCTTTGTAAGTTAGTATCTTTATAGCCTAACATCGGGCTTTTTATTTTTCTTGCTATGTCGATTAGATCGCTTATTACAGCACTTGCTGTGGGTTTTGCGCCAGCACCTGCGCCATAATACATACTCTCACCCACGCAATCGCCCCACACACTAACAGCATTCATCACCCCATCGACCTTAGCTATCATCTTAGAATGCTCTAAAAGCGCAGGATGAACGCGCAATTCTAAGCTTTGTGCGCTTTTTTTAGCTATGGCTAAGAGCTTAATGGCATAACCAAATTCTTGGGCAAAATAAATATCATCGCTACTGATATTTTCAATGCCTTCAATCAAAATATCATCAGGTTTTGCGTTTAATTTATAAGCAATGCTAGCTAAAATCAAAAGCTTATGAGCTGCGTCAAATCCGCCTATATCAAAGCTAGGATCAGCTTCTGCGTAGCCTAATTTTTGCGCGCTTAAAAGGGCGTCTTTAAAGGCTAGGCCATCTTTCATCATATTTGTTAAAATATAATTGCTAGTGCCATTTAAAATGCCTGTGATTTGCTCTATATGATTAGCTGAAAGCCCCTCGCGCAAGGCTTTGATGATAGGAATTCCCCCAGCCACGCTTGCTTCAAAACCAAAAGGCGTATCCCCTGCCAGCATTTCAAGCTCGCTTCTATGATAAGCCAAAAGGGCTTTATTTGCTGTAACTACTGGCTTTTTGCGCTTTAATAATGTGCTTATTAACTCTCTTGGCAAATCCACACCTCCAATTAGCTCTACAAACACATCTATATCATCGCGCATTAAAATTTCATCAACATTTGTGCTTAATGTAAAATTTGCTAAATCATAAGCCTTAATTGCTTCTTTTGCCTTGGCTAAATCACGCACCAAAGCAGCCACTGGGATTATTTGCTCGCCAGCTCTTGCGGTGATGATTTTTTGATTATTTACTAATACATCTAGCACGCCCTTGCCTACCGTGCCTAATCCTAAAATTGCTATTTTCATTTAATAATCTTTTAAAAATTTTTTTATATTTCTTGCTGCTTGATGTATGCGGTTGTCGTTTTCTATAAAGGCGATTCGCACATATTCATTGCCTTGTGCGCCAAATCCTATACCAGGACTTACTGCAACATTTGCCTTTGTTAAAAGTAGTTTTGAAAATTCCTTTGAGCCAAGAGAAAGCATTTTTGGCGGTAATTTTGCCCACGCAAACATACTAGCTGGGCTTTTTTCCACTGGCCAGCCAGCCGCACTAAATGCCTCGCTTAATACATTTCTGCGATGCTCGTAATTTGCTCTAATTTGCTCTACGCAATCTTGTGGGCCATCAAGGGCGACAGTAGCTGCTACTTGAATAGGCGTAAACATACCATAATCAAACCAAGATTTGATTTTTTTAAGCGCGCCTACTAGTTTGCGGTTACCGCATACAAAGCCCACGCGCCAGCCTGCCATATTATAGCTTTTTGACAAAGTATAGCACTCAACAGCCACATCCATTGCGCCATCAACCTCAAAAATACTAGGCGTTTTATACCCATCAAACCCAAGCTCAGCATAAGCTATATCACTAATCACATAAAATCTTTGCTCTTTTGCTGTGGCTACTAAACGCTCATAAAAGCTTTTATAACAAATAACAGTGGTTGGATTGTGCGGGAAATTTACTACTACATATTTTGGGCGTGGCATACTCTCATCTAAAACATTTTGTAAATTTTCAAAAAAAGCATTTTCATCTAATTCAAATTTTTGTGTATAAGGCAAGGGCATTTTAGCCACATTGCCACCAGCGATTAAAAAGGCTTGCGTGTGTATAGGATAGGCAGGATCTGGCACGATAGCCACATCGCCCGGATTTGTGATGGCTTGAACTAAATGCACAAAGCCCTCTTTTGAGCCAATCGTTGCGCATGCTTGCGTATCAGGGTCAAGCTCAACGCCGTATTTTCGTTTATACCAATTACAAATAGCCAAACGGAGCTTATAAATCCCCATACTTACGCTATAACCTTGCGTTTTGTCTTTTTGTGCGCTTTGGCAAAGTTTATCAATTATATGCTGTGGCGTGCGACCATCTGGGTTACCCATAGAAAAATCAATCACATCCTCGCCAGCGCGCCTAGCAGCCATCTTAATAGCATTAACCTCAGCAAAAGCATAATTTGGCAAACGCTCAATTGTGTTAAATCTAATTTCTTCAAACATCTTAGCCCTTTTTGTGATTTAAGGCGCGTATTGTAGCAAATTAACGCTTATTTGCGCTTATATTAAAATTTAAAAATAGAAAAATTTTAAAATTTTAAAAAGCAAGTTAAAAAACAAAAATTTTAAAAAGCAAATTTTAAAAAAGGCTAGCCGTTGTTAGCTCCGTGCGGGGCTAAATCTATAAAAAAAGAAATTTTAAAAAGCAAATTTTAATAATGAAATTTTAAAAATAATTTGCGCGCCTAAAAAAGCGCGCAAAATTTTAAATCATCTTACCAAGCAATGCGCCTTTGTGTAGGGCGGGTTCTTGCTTTGTCTAATATAGTTGAGCCTTGGCCTTGTTGATTGGTCCAATTAGTGTTTGCGTTTTCAAAACCTCTAAATTGCGTGCCAACATCATTAGCATCTAATGGATAACATTCCCTTATAAAGTTACAATAAGTCTTGGCAATTTTTTTATCATCGCCTTTTAGTTTTACTTTTACAGGATTTGCTACTTTATCTATGGTTAAAAAATCCCCGCTTTGCATATTCGTTGCGTTAAGACCCACATTAGCATTTTCATAGTTAAAAAATGAATCTGCCAGAGCGTTTGAGAAAGCATCGCGTCTAATGCGGTAGTAATTTGCATAGCCTGGGATTATATCGCCTAAAATGCCATCTTTTTGTAAGGCTTTTGCTACTTCTTTGTCGCTTGAATACGCTGCTAAGAACACGGCATTATCTTTATTTATGCCTACTTCTTTATTAGGCGCTATTAGCGTTACATCTAAAACAACAGCCGCACCAATAGAATCATACATTACAGAAACGCCTTTTGTTTTGAGCCATTGATTTGGAGCATCCGTTGTTACTTCTAAATCTTCAAGCATACCCTCAGCCCTTACAGGTTCAGCTGGTTTTAGGGAATACTTGCCAAAGCCCTGAGCCACTACTAGGCCGATTTCTTGGTCTTGTTCGCCTTTTGTTTTATCGCCTTTTTTGACATTTTTTAGCTCACTCATACCATTTACAAAGCCATTTGCATACATTGTAATATCTGCTACGCCTTGCTTGCCATCTTTTGCTGGGGTTTGGACTAAATCTTGCCAATAAGTTTGTTTATCATTCATTTGGCCGTATTTGCTTTTAACATCATTGCTATTATAAACTAGCTTAGAGCCCTCGCCTTTTGCTATGTAGTTAGTGTTATTTATGGTGTTGCCGGATTCGCATTTTTCTCTTACTTTTATTGCGCCAGTATCGCCATTAATCTCAATAAACTTGTTACATTTTGGAGCCAAATATAAAGTGTCTAAATTTTTGCTTTTGATTTTAAATCTAAAATCATCTTTTACCAAAATATCATTACTATTTAGCTTTTGATGTGCGATTTTTGGATTTAGCAAGCTATTTAGCACTAATACCCTTTTGCTAGTCATCGCAGTGCCATCATATCTGCTCAAAAAGTTATTTGCTAAGATATCAGCTTTGCTAGCACCTGTTGCGCCTACTTGGATTTTAAAAGCAGAGTTTTCTACGCTATCATCGCAGTTTGTAGGGTCTGAGTATTCAGCGCATTTTGCCCTGTTATATAGAAATTTATTTGAATGATAAGGGTTGTTATTAAGCGCGCCACTGCCTAAGACGGCGTTGATTTTTATCATAGCTGGCTTAAAGCTGTAAAATGGCAAGCCCTCCCATTCTGCTTTTGTGTAGGAATAAAAGCTATCCTTATTAGAGCTTATAGCATTTTTGCTCTCATCTATTACGGCTATATCGCAACCATATACATAATATTTCTTTTTCTCATCAGAGCTTAATTTATTAAAATTTGTAGAGTCTAAATAGTTTTTGCCTTTTGTTCTAAAATCGCCGTGCGCGCTGTTGCTATGTCTATACACAGAGCCTACTTCATCTAGGGCGCATAATGGCTCTTCTATGTCGCTATGCGTGGTTTTTAAGTTTTGTGATAATAAGGTAAAATCACTATCTCTTAAAGCTAGGATTGTTTTACCCGCATTATCATAAGCTAGATATCTTTTATTTTCAAAGCTATCAGTATATACGAAAAACGATGGATTTACGCCATTTGCATCGCCCCATACACTGCGGCAAACATTAGCCGTAAAGCAGTTATCTATATAATATGGCGAGTTTTTAAAGGTATCAACGCATTTGCCATTACTACCATATAAATAGCATTCATCTTTTTTTACTAAGTCTAAATAAGGAATTTCAGTGTAGCTTAGTTCATCATATCTTGCGTATGTGCTAGTTAGCAGGCCTTTTAGGTTGGCTTTTAGGTTTAGGCCTTGTATTTCATCGCCGTTGGCATCTACTGCTTTGATTTTGATTTTGTTGGCTTCGCCTGTTTTAGATTTATTAAAATTTATAGATTTTAATTTTTCATTTTCTTTTTTATCGTCTAAATAGGCTAGCTCGGCTTTTGAGTTTAGAGTGTCTTTATCGCCCGCATTTTCAGGGTATTTATAGCCTGCGTAAAGCTCACCACTTACTTTTGTGGCTGTGTAGTATAAAGGCCTTGCATCAAAGCGGAAATGGCGCTGAGCGGATTTTACTTGTCCTGGGCGATTACTACTATAAGTATAAGTTTTTACTTTATTTGTGTAGGTTAAACCAGATCGATCTTGAAAGGCAAGATCGCCACTTTCTGTCCAAACTCTACCCGGTTTTGATTGCCAAGTGCCAGGAAAAGAACATCTTGTATTAAGTGATAAATCCTTATAGCTTGCGCCTTTTGTATTTAAAATTTTTAGGCTTGCTAGCTGAAAGTTATAAGCAAACTCGTAGTATAAACCAGAAGCCGCAAAGGCATTCCAGCCACCCCCCCATGCTCTTTTATTGTCCTCATAATCGCTAAGATCAAAGCGGCAATGAATATCTTTGCCATCTTTAATGTTAAAATCTTTTGATTTTATGATGAAATACATATTATCGGCTTGCGTTTTAATATTTATATCGGTTTCGCCACCTTCTACGCTTATACCAACAGCTTTTTCACTACCTATTCTATTGCCATTATTATCTAAAATATAGCACATGGCTCGTCTATTTTTAAAGTAAGAAATTTTTGGTGCTGAGTAATACCCGCCTGTTTGCGTGCTTGCATTTACTATTCTAAATTTTGCTTCAAAATCAGGCAATTTTCCACCAGTTTTAGCTCTATTTGCGTATTCTCTTAAAGATAAGGTAAAAATTTTAGGCGTTTTTACATAGTGTCTATATTTACAGTTTTCGCTTGCAATATTTGTTTGATGACAATCTCCGCGGGTTTGATCTCTCTCGCATGACCAAGTTATGTCCCATGTGTCAAATTCTGTGTATTGCTCTCTTACAAAATAATATCCACTAGAATAAATAGTGCTACCATAAGAGGCATTTCTCCAACATCTAGCAATAAAGTATAAATTAGGGTGCCGACCATCATCTGTTGGATATCCATACTTACTAGCATCCTCAATACCATCGCTAAATGCACTTCTATCAGTATTAAACCAAGCCTGCCAACTACCAGCCCAATCTCTAATTATATTCCATTTACCTATAATTCTATTTTCACATCTTGCTCCGGTTTTTCTACAATCTAGCTCGTCTTTTATATTATCAGCTTGACCGCAAGCTGCCCAAAGAAGTTGGCTTTTTTTGCTCACGCCAGCATTTGTAAAATTACATTGCGCATTTTTGCAGTTTTTACAATCTTGCCCGTTTGGATTAGTTTTACATACTGGGCAGTTGCCAACGCAAGGATCGTTATTATCTAGCGTTTTGCCATCGCCTGTATAGCAAAAGTATTGCCCGCTTTCTCTCATTCCAGGTGTGCAAAACTCCGGCAAAACATCTTCGCGCCCTATTATTAAAGTAGGCAGGTTGTAGGTGGATTTTGCATCGCTTTTAGTAGGGTTAAAGCCTGTTAGCCCGCTTTCAGTGTATCCAACATACGGCTCATTTACGCGCTTTACAGACATTCTAATGCCGTAAATATGGCTTTTTGTGGCATCATCATTAATTTTAGCTTGTGTTTGGCAATCTGTATATTTAGAATCTGTTCTAATCGTTAAATAATGAATGTTGTTATTAAAGGCTCCATTACAATTACCATCGCAATCTGGGATTATTACTTTAAATTGCCTTGCGGTAACATCTTCTTTGCCTTGATCTATGCTTTCACCGCCGGCATTGCCTTTATCTTTACAACGGCCGTAATTTATGCCCTTATCTTCTTGTGTGCCTGATTTTTTGGATACTAAAAAGAAGTTTAGCCCATCGCTTTTATGCTTGCCATAAATGCTTGGCGGAGTGGCTTTTTTGCTATCAATATATTCTCTTAGCTTGCCATCTTTTTGAACTTCGCTAGCAAGTATGGATTTGGCCATATTCATATCTATTATAACCTCAATATAGCCACCTCTTTTACCTGCGGTATCTTGCTTTTTTTTAGGATTAACCAAGCCAATGGTGTAGAATTGCCCGTTGCCATATTTTAATGGACCCGTGCCACCTATATCCATTACATAGTTTTTGTTGTCGCTTAGTTCGAGGTAATTCGCGTTATTAGCATTTTTAAAAGAAATTTTATTATCTTTTGGTAGCCAATCGCTGCTAGCTTCTGAAACAAATATGATATCGTCCATTGCAGCAAACGCCATACTTGATATTAGCATTAAAGCAACTAGGGGCTTTAAAATAGCTTTCATAAAGCCCCCCCCCCCCTGACTTCACAGGAGTTTTACTAAAAGTTCGCATGTGTGTCCTTTCGCGTGATGTAGTGTAAGGCTTGGAGTTTAGCTAATATCTAATAAATTTATAATAAATTTTGCTTAAATTTTATAAGAAATTTTAATAATTTATAATTAAAGCGCGAAATTATTAAAATTTTAGCTTAAAAGTTAAGGATTTTTGATAAAATCCTGGATTTATAAAATTTTAAGCAAATTTCAAGGTTTTTGTGATGCAAGCCAGCCAGCCAAAGCATAGAATTATTATCCATAAATTTCCTATTCAAACCACGCTGTATATTAAAGAAAAACTACAACGCGGGCTAACAAATTTTATAAACCACGAATCTTTTGGCGGTATTTTGCTGTTTTTTTGCGTGGTTTTGGCTATGGCTGTGGCAAATAGCGAGTATAAAAATATTTATTTTGCCTTATTAAATGAAGAATTTGGCGCATTTTTTGGCAATCAAAAAATACAAATTAGCGTGGGGCATTTTGTAAATGATATTTTAATGACGCTGTTTTTTGTGATGGTTGGGCTAGAAATGAAGCGCGAGGTGCTTTATGGAGAGCTTGCTGGCTTTAAAAGGGTTAGCTTTTCGGTGCTTAGTGCTGTGGGCGGAATGCTAATTCCTGTGATATTTTATTTATATTTTAACTACAACACCCCATCAGCTCACGGCTTTGGTATAGCTATGAGCACGGATACTGCCTTTACTCTTGGTGCGATTTTATTGCTTGGCAAGCGCATTCCAAATGTGGTAAAGATTTTTTTGGTTACGCTTGCTGTTTTTGATGATTTGGGCGCTGTTTTGGTGATAGCATTTTTATACACGGCTAATCTTAATCTCCAATGGCTTTTAATCGCTGGGCTGTTGGTTTGTTTTTTGATTTATTTAAATTATAAAGATACAAAATATTTGCTTAGTTATATTATAACCGGGATTTTGCTGTGGATTGCGGTTTTTAATAGTGGCATTCATACCACAATAGCTGGCGTGATCTTAGCCTTTGCTATCCCCGGGCGTTCAAATATCCGCACAAAATACTTCACAAGCATTATAACTATGCTCGAAGAATGGAACAAAATGCTTGTCAAAGAAGGCGCGGGGATTTTACAAAAAGATGAAAAAGCGCGCGGGTTTGTGCGCGATTTTTTTACCGGGATTATGAACTTTTTTCGCCAAGATAGCAGTAAAAAAATCGATATCCAAGAAACCAGCAAACAAGTCCATATGCTTGATACCATCGCTAAATACTCAAACTACGCGCAAAATCCGCTAGTTAAAATGGAGCTGATTTTACAGCCCATTTGTGCTTATTTTATAGTGCCGGTTTTTGCTTTTTTAAATGCTGGGGTTAGCCTTGAAAATGGCGTAGATTTAAGCTCGAATGGCATTTTGTATGGGACGGTTTTGGGGCTGGTTGTTGGCAAGCCACTTGGGATTGTGGCTTTTTCTTTTATAAGTGAAAAATTAAATATCTCCGTGCGCCCAACAGGGCTAACTTATAAGCATATTATCGCTGTGGGCGTGCTTTCTGGCATTGGCTTTACTATGTCGATTTTTGTGGCTGGGCTTGCTTTTAGTGATAGCGAGCAAATAGCAGCGGCTAAATTGTCTATTTTGATTGCTTCATCAATTGCGATAATTTTAGGCGTGATTGTGCTGTATTTTGCCACAAGTCAAAAGAAAAATAGACGTGAGAATTTATTTAATGAAAGTTTAAAATAAATTTTAAAATTTGCTTTTGTTATTTTAAATTTAGCACGGATTAAAATTTTAAAATTTGGCCTCAAATCTGCTAAGAATTTGGCGTAAATTTTAAAATTTGCTTTTTAAAATTTGCTTTGCTTTAAAATTTACGCTTTTAAAATTTACGCTTTTAAATTTTAAAATTTGTGTGTTTTAAAATTTGGCTTATTTTTTTAAAATTTCTAAAATTTCGTTTATTTTGCCTTGAATGTTTTGCCCGTTGAATTGCCCGCCGATTAATTGTATAAAGGCGTATAAGAGCTGGTCTTTAAGGGCGTGTTGCTCGTTATAAAAGCTCGTTAAAAGATTTTCTAAATACACACCTTGTGGCGTGCTTGAATGATTAAGACGCAAAATCGCCATATCGCGCGCTATTTTTTGGCGCCATAAGTTTTCATCGATTGCGCCAAGATGCATAAATAAATGCGTTGGCGCGCCCATATCCCACATAGCAAAATGCGTGTAATTAAGAGCTTCTAAGATATCGGCATTTTCATTTAAGGCTTGGATTTTTTGGCTTTCAAGGTAGATTAAGGGAGTGTTTTTAGCAATTAGCTTTTTTGCGCCCCGTAGAGCAGCTGGCTCCATGCCCTCAATATCCATTTTAATAAGAGAAATTTTTTCATTTATATTTAAATCATCAATCAAACGGCATTGCACACTTAAAGAATTGCTTAAATTAGCACCCCCCCCCCCCGTGGCGTTTTCTTCGTGGCTTTTTGCCATACTCATACCGCCAAAATTTTCTGGGATCTCACAATCAAAATGGCAAATTTCATTCTTATCGCTTACGCCACATTCTATAACTTTTATAAGATTATCAAAGCCATTTATTTGTATGCTTTTTTTAGCAATTTCGCTCATTTTTGGGTTGGCTTCTATGCCAATTACTCTATAACCAAGCGCTGCAAAAAATAAGGCGTGATTGCCTAAGTTCATTCCCACATCAAGCACGGCTGTATTTTTGCTAGGATCTACGCGATTTAATTGCCTTGCCATAGATTTTAGCATTTCGTATTCATAGGGTTTTTTTGTGTGAGTTATTATGCGCTCTATTAGGTTTGTTTGGCTATTTGGCAAATACATTTTATAATTTACATTAAACTCAGCCAAATTTAATTCAACAACATCATTCATTTTAATCCTTTTTGTAAAAACTCATTCACATCGCTATAAACAGCGTCTATTAGCTTAGGATCTACGCCCGTGCTTTCTAAGCTAGCCGCCTTGCCACTTAAAACTAAAATAGTTTTCATACCAAGCTCTTTTGCGCCGATTAAATCGCCCTTGGCATCATCGCTGATTATGCTTATTTCATTAAAATTTCGCGCTCTTACAAGCTCTTTTGCTTTTTGATAATACGCAAAACTAGGCTTGCCAACGGCTATGGCTTGCGCGCTGGTGGCGTATTGAAGCATTTTACATATTGCCCCAACCCCAGGATAAAGCCTGCCGTGCTTTTTGTAAATGCTAGTTTCGTGCATGGCAATTAGCTTTGCGCCTTTTTGGATTAGCTCTATCATACTAGCAAACTCATCAAAGCTAAAATCACATCCGCTAGCGATTATCACGGCCTTTGGCGCATTTAAATCCTCGCTAAAACCTAGCTTTTTCATAGTGGCTTTAAACTCGCTAGCACCAAAAAGAGCCACATTTGTAGGCTTTAAAATTTCATCAAGCACGCAAAAAGGATCCAAATAAGCCCCGTCTTTTATCTCCAAGCCCAAATCCCGCAAAACTCCCAGAAACTGGGCACTTTGAAATTTGGTGTTATTTGTAATCACGCAATAAGGCAGGGCTTTTTTATTTAAATAAGCAATTAGCTCACAAGCCCCATTTAATGGTGTTTTATCGCTATCGCTTATAAGCGTGCCTTGAACATCTATAAAATACATTATAAAAATTCCTTTTCATTTTGGATTAAATCTTCAAAACTTTCTTTTTTGCCGATTTGGCGCACCTTGCCATCTTCGATGGCGATTTGAGCGCATCTTGGGCGCGTGTTGTAATTACTAGCCATACTAAACCCATAAGCGCCAGCACTTTTTATTAGCAATAAATCCCCGCTTTGTAATTGTGGCAAGCTAATATTTTTGGCTAAAAAATCACCGCTTTCACAAATTGGGCCTACTATATCGGTTGTAGAAAAGTTTTCATTTGGCTTTTGAATGCTAGCTAGGCTTACGCCGTGATGTGCGCTATATAAACTAGGCCTAATTAAATCATTCATCGCCCCATCAACTATTACAAAACGCTTGCCATTTTGGCTTTGCTTTTCATAAAGCACGCTAGTAAGTAGCTCGCCAGCATTTGCCACAATATAACGCCCAAGCTCGCATAAAATCGTTAGATCCTTGCCTTTTAGCGCGCCTAAAATGCCTTGTGCGTATTCGTATAAATCTGGCTCTATTTCATTATCATAGCACACTCCAAGCCCGCCACCTACATCAAAAAATTTTATCTCAATCCCAGCAGCTATTAGCTCAGAGGTAAAATCGCTCACTATATTTGCTGCCTCAATAATAGGCTTAATATCGCATAGCTGGCTGCCGATATGAAAATGCACGCCAATAGGATTTAAATGTGCGCTTTTTTGGGCGTTTAAATACATCTTGCGCGCTTGATCTATGCTTACGCCAAATTTATTTTCATTTAATCCTGTGGAGATGTAAGGGTGAGTTTTAGCGTCTATGTTAGGATTTATTCTAATTGAAATATTTACGATTTTGTTTAGCTCTTTGGCGATTTGTTCGATACTTTCAAGCTCGGCAGGGCTTTCGGCATTTAGCATTAAAATTCCAAAATTTATAGCTTGTTTTATTTCGCTTTGGCGTTTGCCAACACCTGAAAAGATGATTTTATAAGGTTTTGCGCCAGCTAGTAAGGCACGGCGCACCTCACCTATACTAACGCAATCAAACCCCGCGCCCTGGCTAGCTAGAAGCTTTAAGATGCTTAAATTTGAGTTTGCTTTTAGCGCGTAGCAAATCAAGGATTTATGGGCGATGAATTGATCTTTAATGGCCTTATATCTTGCTTTAATCATATCAAAATCATAAATATAAAGCGGAGTATCAAAATCTGCTCTAAGTGCGTTGTAATCAATATTTGTCATATCTAGCCTTTAAAATAAAGCGCGTATTTTAGCTAAAATTTTTTAAATTACAAATTAGCCAAAATCGCCTTAGCAAATTTTAAATAATATGCTATACTCACGGCTTTTAAGTAAGGATTGAAATGGATATAAATGAATTAAGGGCGAATATAGATAAAATTGATGATGAAATTTTAATGCTTTTGCTAAAACGCTTGGAATTTGTAAAGCAAATTGGCGCCATAAAGGCTAAAACTACCCAAACAATCTACCGCCCTGAGCGTGAAGAACAAATACTTGATAGATTAAAGGCCAAAATATTTAAAAGCTGTGAAAATTTTAATATAAACACAGATTGCAACGAAAACTACGCTGATAAAAACATTCAAAAAGCCATAAATAAAAATAAAAACGAATTAGATCCAAATATGATAAATAAAGCCATTGAAAGTATGTTTTATGAAATTTTTGCTCTTTGTCGTAATGTAGAATCCCCGCAAAAAGTAGCATTTTTAGGCCCATTTGGCACCTACACGCATGAAGCAGCAAAATCTCGCTTTGGCGTGCTTAGCTCGTATTTGGCTCTAAGCACAATAGAAGCGGTTTTTAAAGAAGTATCGCGCGGGGCGTGTGAGTTTGGCGTGGTGCCGATTGAAAACAACACAGAAGGCGCGGTAAATATCACGCTTGATTGCTTGAAAATTTATGAAAATGCCAAGATTGTAGCTGAGATTTATTTAGATATTCGCCATGTCTTAGCTAGTTTTGCTGATGATTTTAGCAAGATTAGGCGCATTTATTCTCATCCGCAAGCCTACGCGCAATGTAGGGATTTTTTAAACTCTCATGGGCTTAGCCAGATAGAGTTTATCCCCACTAACTCCACAGCCCTAGCCGCAAGCAAAGCAAGCACGGATAAGATGGGCGCAGCTATTTGCTCGCGTGTAGCAGCTAGCCTAGAAAATTTGCCGATTTTACAAAATAGCATTCAAGATCACAGCACAAACCGCACGCGCTTTTTTGTGCTAGCGCGCTTTAAAAACGCACCAAGCAATGCCGATAAAACAAGCATTTTAGCCTACACCAAAAATAAACCAGGCGGACTTTTTGAGCTTTTGGGCTTGTTTAAAAATGAAAATATCAATATCACAAAACTTCAAAGCCGTCCTACACAAAGCTTTAAAAGTATGTTTTATTTGGATTTTCAAGGGCATATTGATGATGAAAATGTATGCCGTGCCATAAATAATGCTAAAAATAACGGACACGAAATACGCTTTTTAGGCTCTTATATTGACCAAAATAATTAAAATTTTAATTATTTTGTAAAAGTTACCATTAAATCATCATTTGCGTAGGCGTTATTTTTGAAAGAACGCCTTAGTGTGTTTATATCTAAATCATTAAAATTTGAATAAATTCTTTTTACTTCATCTTCATCAAAATGATAAACCCTCATACCATTTTCACAAAATCCTGGCATTGTTTCGTCTTTTATATCTATGATTACTTCGTATCTATTGAGCTGTTTGGCGTGAAAATGCCTATAATCTCTTATGCTTCTTAAAATCAAAAAAGCCTTTGCGCCTTTTTTTAGCACTCTATAAATTTCTTTTGCGTTTTGCTCGATTTGGGCTTTTGTGCCATACATCAAAACCCCAATACAACAAAGCCCATCAAAAAAATTATCTTCAAAAGGCAGCTTTTCTAAGCTCGCAACTTCTAGCACGCCGGGTAAATTATGCTCTTTAAGCAAAGATTTAGCTTGCTTTATAGCCTCTTGGCTAATATCGCAACCATAAGCTTTAAAGCCGTTTTGGGCTAAATAATACATATGCCGTCCGCTGCCACAGCCTAAATCTAAAATCCTTTCACCGCCTTTATAGTTTCTTACCATAAAAGAAACCAAAGGCTCATTTGGGTATTTAGAGCGCGAAAAGCTATTTTGATATAATTGCTCCCAAAGTTTTGTATTTTCGTTCATTGTTTCTCCTTTATTTTAAATAAAAGTTAATAAATTTTAAAATTTCAAATTATATAAAATAGAAAAAAAAAAAAACCTTAAATTTTCATTTTTTGCATAAATTAGCTACAATTTGCGCTTTTAAAATAAAGGCAATAAATGAGTAAAATTCGCAATTTTAGCATAATCGCACACATCGATCACGGCAAATCCACCTTGGCTGATTGTATTATAAGCGCTTGTGGTGGCATACAAAATCGCCAAATGAGCGCGCAAGTAATGGATACAATGGATATAGAAAAAGAACGAGGCATTACGATAAAAGCGCAATCTGTGCGCCTAAATTACTGCTATAAGGGCGAAAATTTCGTGCTAAATTTAATAGACACCCCAGGGCATGTGGATTTTAGCTATGAAGTAAATCGCTCGCTAGCAAGCTGTGAGGGCGCGCTTTTAGTAGTTGATGCTAGCCAAGGCGTCCAAGCCCAAACAATAGCAAATGTCTATACCGCCATTGAATACAACCTAACAATAATCCCAGTAATAAACAAAATCGATCTACCAAATGCCGATGTGGAGCGCGTAAAAGATGAAATAGAGCATATCATAGGCATTGACTGCTCTAATGCTGTGCTAGTAAGCGCAAAAAACAATATAGGCATAGATGAATTACTAAGTGCGATTTGCGAACAAATCCCATCACCAAAAAGCTCTAATGATTTAAGCCAGCAAAATCCGCTAAAAGCCTTGATTTATGATAGCTGGTTTGATAACTATTTGGGTGCGCTTGCTTTGGTGAGAATTTTTGATGGCTCTATAAAAGTAGGCGATGAAGCGCGAGTAATGGCCACAAATGAACATCACACCGTGCTTGATTTGCTCTATCCTCACCCACTCTCACCCATTAAAACCAAAAGTGCGAGCGAGGGCGAAATAGTAATAATCGTAATGGGTTTAAAAAGCCTAAGTGCCTTACAAGTTGGCGATACAATCACCCTTGAAAATAACCGCGCCAAGCAAGCAATAGCTGGATTTAGCCCGGCTAAGCCTTTTGTTTTTGCGGGGCTTTATCCTATTGATACTGATAAATTTGAAGAGCTAAGAGACGCACTTGAAAAATTAAAATTAAACGATAGCGCAATTAGCTATGAGCCTGAAACCTCGCTAGCACTTGGCTTTGGCTTTCGTGTGGGCTTTTTGGGGCTTTTGCATATGGAGGTGGTTAAAGAGCGTTTAGAGCGTGAGTTTAGGCTGGATTTAATAGCCACCGCGCCAACTGTAACCTACCGTGTCCAAACCACCGCCGGAGATGAAATTTTAATTCACAATCCTTGCGAATTGCCGCCTACAAATAATATAAGCACGATTTTAGAGCCCTTTGTGCATGCTACAATCATAACCCCAAGCGAGTTTTTAGGCAATATCATCACGCTTTTAAACAAACGCCGAGCAATACAAACCAAAATGGATTACATCACGCAAACTAGGGTTTTGCTTGAATACGACATACCGCTAAATGAAATTGTGATGGATTTTTATGATAAATTAAAAAGCGCTACAAAAGGCTATGCTAGTTTTGATTATGAGCCTTGCGGATACCGCCCTGGACGCCTTATAAAGCTTGATATAAGAGTAGCAGGCGAGATTGTCGATGCTCTATCAATCATCGTGCCTGAAATAAATGCCATGAGCAAAGGCAGGGATTTAGTAAGTGCGATGAAAGAAATAGTCCCAAGACAGCTTTTTGAGGTGGCGATCCAAGCTAGCATTGGCTCTAAAATAATCGCGCGCGAAACCGTAAAAAGCGTAGGCAAAAATGTAACAGCAAAATGCTACGGCGGAGATATTACGCGTAAAAGAAAATTGCTCGAAAAGCAAAAAGAAGGCAAAAAACGAATGAAAGCCATTGGCAAAGTAGCCTTGCCAAGTGAGGCCTTTTTAAGCGTGTTAAAGATTGATTGATAAATTTTAAGCCTTGATTTGCCTGGCGAAATTTTGAAATTTTAAAATTTTAAGCTTGGGGTTTGCCTTGGGCGTTTGGGCGCGTTAAAATTTTAATTTATTTTGCGCGCTTGCGTGGCGTTAAAGAGCTTTGAAATTTTAATTTTGTGCGTTAATTTGCGCGTTAAATTGCGTTAAAATTTTCATTTTGCGCGTTAAAGCGCATTTGAAATTTTAAATATTTAAAGCCCCGGGTTTAATCTGGGGCATTTGAAATTTTAATATTTAAAATACATTTGTTGTATTTTTGCTGTGTCGTTTGTTTTAGTAAGTGCTAGCATTAAAAGCACGCGAGCTTTTGCTGGGCTTAGATTATCAGCTACGATAAAACCGCTTTTTTCATCGTTGGTTTCACCATTTAACGTTACTTCGCCGCTGCCAACGCGACTTGAACGAACTACTTTTATGCCCTTGCTTACAGCTTCTTCTAAGAGATTTTGGCTATCAGGATAAAGACTGCCATTACCCATACCAACGCTTATTATGCCTTTTGAGCCATTTTTTATTAAATAATCTATAATGCTTGCGTTATCGTTAGCGTGAGCATAAATTATATCAACTTGTGGCAATTCATTTAATTTGCTTACATCAAATTCGCTTTTTTTGGTATGCGCGCGAACTGGCGCTAAATAATATTTCACATTACCATAAAACACTGAGCCGATAGCACCTGTATTTGGGCTTTGGAAAGTATCAACGGCGGTGGTGTTTGTTTTTTGTACTTCTCTTGCGGCGTGGATTTTATCATTCATCGCTACTAGCACGCCTTTTGCCTTGCTTTCTTTATTTATAGCCACGCTTACGGCATTATAGATATTTAAAGGGCCATCAGCACTCATAGAGCTTGAATTTCTCATCGCACCCACTAGCACCACTGGCTTATCGCTTTTAATAGTTAAATCCAAAAAATAAGCTGTCGCTTCAAGCGTATCAGTGCCGTGAGTGATCACTATACCATCGACATCTTTTCTTTTTAATAACTCATTTACGCGCTTAGAAAGTTTAAGCCAAATTTCATTTGTCATAGCTTGTGAGCCGATATTTGAAACCTGCTCGCCCTTGATATTTGCTATATCTTTTAGCTGTGGGACAGCTGCAATAATAGCATCAACGGTGATTGTCCCTGATGTATAAGCAGTGTCTAGCTGGCCACTAGCTGAGCCTGCTATCGTGCCACCAGTAGCCAAAATCACAACATTTGGCTTTGCAAATAACGCTGTAAATGAAAGCGCTAAAACTACAAGAAGTTTTTTCATCTTGCCTCCTTTAAATGAAAGTTGAGAATTATAAAACTTTTAATCTTAGCGTTGTTTTAAAATTTAATAAAATTTTTAAATGAGCTGATATTAAAATTTATAAAATTTTAAGGGCGATTTTAAGCAAAATAGCTATAATGCGCGCACCTGAGTGGTTCGTGGCACGCTTTTTTGGGGGTCCAACGAAGAGTATTTAGTGGCGAAGTGGCTTGTATGGTGTGCGCTGCTTAATTTGCGTTTATCGCTGCAAGTGCCTAAAATACGAGGCTAAGCCACAAGTTTGGCTAATGTGGGCCGAGCTTAATTAGCGGACGGCCATTTGGGCTAAATTACACACTGCTTAATTCAATCATAGGATAAATCAATGAAAATTTTAATCATAGGAAATGGCGGCAGAGAATTTGCCCTAGCACTTCGCCTAAAAGCTGATAATAACGATATATTCATTGCTCCTGGCAATGCAGCAAGCAATGCAATAGCAAAAAATATCAATATACAAAATTTTAATGAACTTGCGCTTTGGGCTAAAAATGAGGGCATTGATTTATGCGTGGTTGGCCCAGAAAATGCGCTAGATGCGGGCGTGGTGGATATTTTTAAAGAACAAGGGCTTGCGATTTTTGGCCCAAGCAAAGCAGCTGCTAAATTAGAAAGCTCAAAAACTTTTATGAAAGACTTTTTGGCCAAAAATAATATCCGCACGGCAGCTTTTTTAAACACGCATGATTATAGCCACGCTTGCGAGTTTATAGATGAAATTTTTGCTAAAAACGCTAGCAAGGTAGTAATAAAAGCCGATGGATTATGCGCTGGCAAAGGCGTAATAATCGCAAATAACGCCGATGAAGCCAAAATGGCCACAAAAGATATGCTAAATGGGCAAAGCTTTGGCGATGCTGGCAAACGCGTGGTGATTGAGGAATTTTTAGATGGTTTTGAGCTTAGTTTTTTTGCTATTTGTGATGGAGAAAATTTTCTAAGCCTGCCAGTAGCACAAGATCATAAAAAATTATTAGACGGCGATATGGGGCCAAATACTGGTGGAATGGGAGCTTATGCGCCTAGTATGTTAGCTAGTAGTGATCTTATTTTGCGAGTTGAAAATGAAATTTTACGCCCGAGCTTAGAGGGTATGAAGCGCGATGGCACGCCTTTTTGTGGGGTGCTTTTTATAGGCTTGATGATTGTGGATAATGAGCCTTTTGTGCTTGAATATAATGTGCGTTTTGGTGATCCAGAGTGCGAGGTGCTGATGCCTTTAATTGGCGGTGATTTTGGCGAAATTTTATTAAAAGCAGCAAATGGCGAGCTTGAAAATATAAAATTAAATGGGCGTTTTGCTGTGGGCGTGGTAATGGCAAGCAAAGATTACCCTTATAAAAGCTCACAAGCGCAAATAATTAGCATAGATAATAAAGAACTAAGCGTAAATGAAGCCACTTTTTATAACACAAATGATTGTCATATTTGCTTTGCTGGGGTTAGCCAAATAAATGGCAAACTAGCAGCAAATGGCGGGCGCGTGCTTGTGTGCGTTGGGCTTGGCGATAGCATTGAAAAAGCACAAGCAAAAGCCTATGAGCTAGCAAAAAAAATTAGCTTTACAGGCGCGCAATACCGAAAAGATATAGCATATCAAGCACTTAGATAAATTAAAATTTATTTTTTGGCGATGTAAGATTAGTGAGCGCGGGGCTAAAAAGCCCTCTAATGCGGGCTAAATTTTAAAATTTAACTAATTTTTTGAAGCTTGGTTAAAAGAAAAAACCAGCCAATACATAAAATAAATAAAACACCAGCCAAAACGCTAAATCCAAGATATTCTAACGCGCTAGATGAAACAAGCGAGCCAAAAAAACTTCCCACATACCCACAAGCCGTACTAAGCCCCAACCCAGCGCCCCTAAACTCAGGCTTTACAACCTTGCTAACATAGCCTTGAAGCATTGGCTCGTGCATATTAAAAGCTATGAAAAACAAAGCAGCCGCCATTACAAAAACAAAACGCAAAGCATAAAATTCCCCAAGCCAAAAAAGCACAAAACAACAAGCAAAAAGCCCCGTGCCAAAAAGTAAAATTTCTTTACCAAGCCCCTTTTTATCGCCTAAGGCTCCACTAAATCCCATAGCAAAAAATCCAAAAATCGTAGCCAGAGCATAAACTTGCCACAAATCAGCCTTAATATAATTCATTTTATTTACCAAAATTAAAGGCATAGCGACAAATACAGCATTTAGCAAGGCTTTTTGGGCTAAATTGCTTAAACTTAAAATGGCTAGGTTTTTATTAGCAAGTAGCTCTAAAATGCTAGGGCTTTGCTGGATATTGCGCGCTTTTTTAGGGCTTGATGGCAAAAATAAAAAGAGCAAAATAAAACAACAAACACAAATAATCATGCACAAATAAAACAGCGAACTAAGCCCAAATTTTGATGCCAAAATCGGCCCGCTAATCATCGCCGCGCTAAAACTAAGCCCCATACCAACGCCAATAATCGCCATCGCGCGTCCGCGTTCATTTGCCCTGCTAAGATCAGCCACAAAAGCACTAGCCACACCGCCAACAGCACCAACGCCTTGGATAAACCGCCCTAAAATCATTATATATTCATTATTTGCGCTAGCACAAATCAAACTGCCAACAAAAAACACGCCAAGCCCCAAGGCTAGTGTATTTTTGCGCCCTATTTTATCGCTTAAACGCCCAAAAGGAAACTGAAAAATGATTTGAGCTAGCGCGTAAGAGCCTACTATCAGCCCGGTTAATACGCCATTTGCCCCATTAAAATCTTGCGCATAAACACTCAAAACTGGCAAAACAACAAAGAGCCCATAAAAATGCGCACAAACTATAAAAGCCAAAACAAAAATTGATTTAAACATAAAAAATCCTAAAAAGGCGAAATTGTAGCAAAATTATCATAGTGTGAGTTTAAACTTTTAAATTAAAATTTTAAAATTTAGCCTTGGCAAATCTAGCTAAATGCGTAAATTTTATTACAAATATCCAAGATTTTGCATTATAAATTTTATTATCAAAAACGCTATATAAAACATCAAACAAGCAATCAAACTATCCAAAACTCGCCAAATTTTTGGATTTGTAAAAAAGCGTGAAAGCATTTTTGAGCTATAACCAAGAGCAAAAAACCACACAAACGAAGCAGTGATGGCACCAGTGTAAAAATATGATTTTGCCGTATTTTCAAGCGTAGCACAAAAGCCACCTACTATAATAAAAGTATCAATATAAGCGTGAGGATTTAATAAACTAATGGCTAGGGTTTTAAGCGTGGTGGCTTTTAGGCTTTGGGGTTTAGCACTTTTAATCTTGGCAAAATGCGTGCCTTGGATAGCCGATTTTAGGCTAGTTGCGCCGTATAATAATAAAAAAATCGCACCACAACTTCCTAGCAAAAGCATAAAATTTTGATTTTTTAAAGCAATAGCACCAATGCCAAAAACGCCAAAACCAAACAAAACACAATCACCCAAAAACGAAAGCAAGCAGACCAAAAAAATGCGATTTTTAGCCAAACCTTGCTCTATTACATAAAGATTTTGCACCCCAATCGCAGCAATCAAAACAAAACAAAAAATCACGCCATTAAGATAAGTATTTAACAACAATAATCCTTCTTAGCCTTTTAAAATTTTAAAATTTATAATTCCTAGCAAAAGGGCATTTTAAACCGCTAGCTTAGTTAGCAAGCAATTTTTAGCCCCCCCCCCCCCGCTTTCATATGCGCTTTTATTTAAAATTTGCGCTGGGTTTTTGGCGTTAAATAATAAATCAATAATGCTAAGAGATTGTAGAAAATTATTTTGCTTGCCTTGTTGCTTATAAACTGGATGATTCATCGCAAAATATTCTATATTGATATTAGCTTTGGCAAATAAGGCCCTTGCTTCATCTTTTTGTAAATAATCTTTTGCGCCAATTGGCGAGAGATATTCATCAGCTTTTAAAATTTGACAAATTTCAAGCACTAATTTTTCTTTTTTTTGCGAGGATAAAGCCAAAGATGAAGCTTTTATAAAGGGAGTTTTTAATTTTAAAATTTGAGAAAATTGCTCGATTAAATAAATATTTAGCTGGCTTAAACTCTCAAAATTAAAAAGCGCGTATTCTAAAATTTCATAAATTTCTTTAAAATTTTGACTTTTTTGGTAATTTTGGCGCAGGGTTTTTAAAAGCACCATTTTCCATTTTTTCATATCACAAAGGCGCATATCTTGGATTAGGGTTTGAAGCGGGGCTTTTTGTAAATGCAAACTAATAAGAAAAGGCGCATCATTTACTTTAATTTTATTTCTACTATGCCAAGATTGCTTTTGAAACTGAACACAATCTAAAAACACAAAAGCATCAACCCTTGCAATCATCACAAAATACCCAATCCACGGGCAAAATGTAGGTTGCATAATCGCTATTTTCATTCAAATTCCTTTTAGCCTTAGCTTTATCAGGGCATTTTAATGCCACGCAAATGCCACAAAAATGCCACGCATTTATAAAATAAATTAAAATTTTAAGTTTATTGCTTGATTTGTATTACTATGGTTTTTGTGATTATATCGTGTAAATTGCGCTTATTTTTGGTGAAAAAACACAAAAACGAACCGCCTATTAAAAAAAACACAACAAAACAAACATAACGCAAAAAATAGCACAAAAAACCTGCCCTTTTGCCTTGTAAGTTTAGGGCGTAAATGCCTTGTGCTTTATATCCAGGACTTGCGCCCTTAAAAGCAAAAAACGCACTTTGAATCAATCCAAAAATCAGCCAAACAGCAAAAATGGCAAGTTGGTTTTGTAAAAAGTCGTTCTTGCCGTTTAAGATTATATAAGTAGTAAAATATAAAAGCGGTATAGAAATTAAAAATAAATCAATAATAAAAGCCTTAAAACGAGCAATTATGCTCGCTGGGAGAGCTTTTGTGCTCATTTTTAGTTGCCACGAGAGCCGGGCTTGATGGCTTTTTGACCGCTAGCACACAGCGGACAATTATCAGGGCTAAACATCTCAAAATCAAAATTTCCAAGAGCAAAAAACGGCTTATCGCTTGGTAATTTTGCATTTATTTTTGATGGTTTATCATCGCCATACATCGCACAAAACCCACGACTAGCAAGCGCGCCATATCCTACAACCTCACCGCCTAATTCTTCGATGATTTTTGCGCTTTCAAGGGCTGAGCCACCAGTAGTGATAATATCCTCACAAATAATAAATTTTTCGCCCTTTCTTACCTCAAAACCACGGCGCAAGGTCATTTTGCCATCTACTCTTTCGGTAAAAATAAAGCGTTTTTTGCCGGCTCTTGCTAGCTCATAACCAGCCAAAATGCCACCAAGTGCTGGCGAGCAAACACTATCAAAGCTAATATTTGCGCTCTTAATTAAAGAAAACAATTCATCTGCTAATTTACCAGCAAGCTCTGGGTTTTCAAGCACTTTTGCGCTTTGAAGATAAAATTTTGAATGATTGCCACTGCTTAATAAAAAATGCCCTTGCAAATAAGCGCCGGCATCTGTGTAAATTTTTTCTAAGTTCATATTTTTAAAAGCTCTGCTTCTTTGTGTTTTACTAATTCATCGATTTTGTCTATAAAAGCATCTGTGTGCTTTTGAATATCATCATAGGCGCGTTTAATATCATCTTCGCCCATGGTTTTTTCTTTTTCTATTTTTTTTATTTCATCGTTTGCGTCTTTGCGAATGTTGCGGATAGAAACCTTAGCTTTTTCGCCCATTGCCTTTGCTTCTTTTGCGCTTTTTTCGCGATCTTCGCGTGTCATAGGCGGGAAAAATAACTTCACGCATTCGCCATCATTGCTAGGATTTACGCCTATATTTGCAGCTGCTATCGCGCTTGTGATATCTTTTAGCATTTTTTTCTCCCAAGGGGTTATGCTTATGGTACTAGCATCGCTAGCAAGCACGGTAGCTACTTGATTTAATGGGGTTTGCGTGCCATAATAATCCACGCTGATATTATCAAGGATATTTATACTAACCTTACCTGAGCGCAAAGTAGCAAAATCGCGTTTTAATGCTTCTATGGCTTTTTGCGCGGCTTCATCTTGGGCTTTAAAAATATTATCAAGCATATTTTAATCCTTTGTGATATTTACATCGCTTGCTGATGTGCTGGTATTTGTATCTAGGCTAACTGGCGCGCTTGGTGCGTTATTTTGATTTGTTTGGCTAGCTTCTGGAACTAAGGATTTAAACTCTTTGCTTTGAACGACTGAGTTTCTTAGTGATTGATTATAAGTGTAGCCAAGTGCTAAGGTATTTAAAATAAATAAAAAGCCGATGAAAAATGTAAATTTGGCTAAAAATCCTGCTGGTCCTTTTGCGCCAAATAAGCTTTCATTACTGCCACTATATGCGCCAAGTCCTATCGAGCTGGATTTTTGCAATAAAACCGCTATGGTCAAAACCACAGCGAAAATGAATTGTAAAACTAAAAAAAGCGTGCTCACGGGTGCCTTACCTATTATTATTTATTGCACCAAGTATCTGCAAAAGTGAAATAAATAAATTAAGTATATCAAGATACAATGCAACAGCTGCAAGCACAGGGCTATCGTATCCGCCACGGATTATCATTTGTGTATCATATAAAATATAAGCACTAAATAAAATAGCACCAACGCTTGAAATCACCAAAGCAAGCACTGAGCTTTGCGTAAAAATATTTATAAGCGAAGCAACCACAACCACAATCAAAGCGATAAATAAAAATTTGCCCCAAACGCTAAAATCTCTTTTAGAATACATAGCAAACACGCTAAGTCCGCCAAAAGCCGCTGTCGTTAGCAAAAAGGCCTGAGCTATAACATCGCCCATACCTCTACCCACATAATAATTAAGCGTAGGCCCTAGCGTAAGTCCGCTTACAAAAGTAAAGCCAAAAAGCATAAATAAAGCAAGTGCTGGCTTTTTCTTGCTCATAATTAGCCCAAATAACAAAGCAAATTCTAAAATTAAAAACAACCAGCTAAAAGTTTTAAGCACATGAAGGCCGATATATGCGCCAGCCGTGCCAGCTAGCAAAGATGCTGCTAGTAGCTGGTAAGTTTGCCTAATAAACACAGAACGAGAACTAGGGCTTACTTGCTCGCTTGCGTAATTTTCGTAACTTCTACCAAAATCTGTATTTTGCGTATCTTGAACACTTTTGGTGTTTAACGCGCGATCTCTATCGTATAAACTCATTTTTGCTCCTTTTTAAAATTAAGTGGCGGAGTATAGCAAAAAAACATAAATTTATGCTAAATGTTTAAATATATTTACTTATGATGAAATTTTAAAATTTATAAATCAACTAATGGCAGCTTAAAAAATGACTAACGCTAGGCGATACAAACTTTGGCGAATAACGCACACTTACACTAAAAGGGCGCGCTAGGCCAGCTTTTAATCCCTGGCCTATAACAAAACTTTCTTCAACCGTGCTTATTTCAAATTTTCGTCTTTTCATCAAAAAAGTCTCCCACGAGCTTTTTGGCACGAAAAGATCAGGTTTTAAGCCCTCTAATTTTGATGGGGAGTTTATAACCCTAACATTTAAAGTGCATGAACTTATATCGAAGTTGCCTACATTTGTGATTACTCCGCTTATTTGCATGCTTTCATTCATTAAAATTCTAGTGTATTTGATGTTAGAAATTACTGCTTTTTTAGTGTATTCATCTATAAAAAAGCAAGCCATCACAGCTATTAAAAGATAGAGTATAAACAACGAACCCGCCGTTAAAATAATGCTTTTTATTGTTTTTGTTTTTCTCAAAGCTAAAAAGCCAATCCCACCAAAAATCAAAAGCAATAAAATAAGAAAAATTATATGAATTATCGTAAAATAACCCATTAAAAACACTCCGAATTAACAACTACATTAAAATCGCTTGGGCGAAAATCTTTTATTACCATTTTTATATTATGGCTTTGATGTGGCGCGATAGTCGCATTTAGCTCGCTCATTCTGTGTTTAAATGGCTTTAAGCTGTTTAAAAACTCCCTAAGGGCATTTTTGCCGTTTTTATGAAATTTCACATTAACACGGCAAAAATTAAAATCACGCTTAGAAAGATTTGTAAGATTTAAATCCACTATAAAAACATCACTATATTGTAATTGTTTGAGTTCGTTAATGTTAATTTGCCTTGTCCTCGTGCTACTATCTACAATCTTATAAGCAAAAAACAATCCAAAAAACAAAAACCCAGTAGCCAGCAAAAATAAAAAAGTGCCGATAATTTCGTGTTTTAGCACGGTCATAGTCGCTAAAATAAGCAATACCAAAAAAGTAGCAAGCACTAAGGATATAGCGATATAATCATAAATTTCAAAATGATTTAAATAAAAAAATATCTCAGTTCTAAGGTTGGTTATTAAATCTTTCAAAATAAACCCTTAATTATTTTTGCGTGAGTTTTTTTCATCAATTCCACTTAGCCCTTGCCTGCGTCTAAGCTCGCTTAATACGCGCTCAGGGTGGATATTTGCCGCTCCAAGTGCCACAATTAAATGAAAAAGCAAATCCGCACTCTCATAAATAGCATCATTTATAAAATCATTTTTACTTTTTTCATCATTTAAAGTGCTTGCATTTTTTAAATCTTTTAAGGCAAAACAAAGCTCACCAGCTTCTTCGCAAATCTTTTTAAGATAAGCGTTTGTGCCGTTTTTATAAAGTTTTGCTATGTAGCTTTTGCTTGCATCGCCTTTTAATTTGCGCTCTAAGCAGGTGTGGTAAAGTTGGTCTAAAATTTCATATTGTGGTGCTGGGTTTTTTGCTGGTGCTTGGTTTAAAATTTGCGTGTTTTCATTAAAATTTACTTCATTAAAAAAGCAAGAAAACGCGCCCGTGTGGCAAGCACAACCCTTTTGCTCTACTTTTAATAAAATACTATCGCCATCGCAATCAATTTTTATTTCACAAATTTTTTGGGTGTTGCCACTGCTTTCGCCTTTTTGCCAAATTCGCCCTTTTGAGCGCGAAAAATAATGCGCAAAGCCAGTTTTTTTACTTAGATTAAAAGCCTCTTCATTCATATAAGCTAGCATTAAAATTTCATTACTTCTACTATCTTGAACCACCACTGGCACGAGATTAGCGCATTTTTGCCAATCAATTTGCATATTAACCCCTAAAAAAACGGCAATTTTAGCCTAAAACGCATAAAAATAAAATTTAAAATTTAAAATTTGCTAGTAAATTTTAAAGAAGTTGCGTGGCAAAAAGCTTAGCTCATTTAGCCCAAATGCCACGCTTTAAAGAAGTAATTAAAAATCATCAAAGCTTAGCGAACCTTTTGAATAATTTGTTACCTTGCTTTCAAAAAAGTTAGATTTTTGATCATTAAATTTTGAAAAATCATCTACCCATTTGATTGGATGGCGCGCGTTGTAGAGCTTTTTTAAGCCAATTGAGCTTAGGCGGTTATCCACTAAATAATGAATGTATTCTTCGATTATTTCATCAGTAAAGCCCATTATTTGATTTTGCGTGATGTATTTGCCCCATTCGATCTCTAAAATTCCAGCTTGCTCGAACATTGAGTAAATTTTATCTGTGGTTTGCTTGGTAAATAAATCCTCGCGCTCTTTTCTAACGCTATTTATCATATTTTGAAATAACAATAAATGCGTGATTTCATCGCGCTGAATAAAGCGAATCATCTGCGCTGAGCCAAGCATCTTGCCAGCCCTTGCTAGCGCGTAAATGGCTGTAAATCCACTATAAAAATAAATGCCCTCTAAAATTTGATTTGCCACCATAGCTAGCAAAAGCTTTTCATCTGTTACATCGCCTGCTAATTCTTCATAAACGCTTGAAATATAGTCATTTTTACGCCTTAAAACCTCATCGTGTTTTTCCATTTCATAAATCAAATCTGTATTATCGCAAATGGCTTCAACCATCACCGCATAAGATTTGCTATGATTTGCCTCTTCATAAGCTTGGCGCGCTAAAACCGCATTAATCTCAGGCGCGGTGATGTAAGGATTGATGTTATCTGCTAGATTGTTTGTTTGAAAGCTGTCCATTGAGATTAGCTGCGACCAAACCAAATCATACATTCGCTTTTCTGCTATGGTAAGATTATGCGCATAATCACGCACATCATCGGTGGTATCTACTTCTTTTGGAAACCAAGTGTTTGCCTCCATTAAATCCCAAAGTTTAAGCGCCCATTCGTATTTTGCTTTTGTAAAATTTAAAATTCCGTGCGGATTGCCGTTAAATACGCGCCTTTGGCTTAAATTTTCATTTGATGATGGGTTATAGATTTTTTTTCTTTGCATTTTTTTACCTAAATTTACTAAATTTTTTGGGCTTGCCATTATAGCTTAAAAGTTAAAATTTTTTGCCTATTAAAATTTTAAAATTTTGTATTTTTAAATATTATCATCACAAATTTTAAATATTGATATTAAAATTTCTTTCATTTAACCATAAATTAAAGCTTTTTATAGCAAAATACACGCTTTTATTCTCAAAAAAAGGATTTGCCATGCAAGAGCAAATGAGCTTTAAGCAAAAATTGCTTTTAGTTTTAGCAGCTGTTATTGGGGCGTGGGCTTTTGGCGTGCTTGCGCTAAATAACGGCGAAGAAAAAATTAGCGCTACTTGGCTAGTAGTAGCTGCTGCTTGTATTTATATCATCGGCTATGGTTTTTATGGGCGTTTTGTAGCGATGAAAGTAATGGGCTTAGATGAGCGCCGTGCAACGCCAGCATACACGCTAAATGATGGCAAGGATTATCATCCAACTGGCAAATATGTGCTTTTTGGTCATCATTTTGCTGCCATTGCTGGTGCTGGCCCGCTTGTAGGCCCTGTGCTAGCAGCGCAAATGGGCTATTTGCCTGGTATGCTTTGGCTACTCGTTGGTGTGGTGCTAGCAGGCGCGGTGCATGATTTTGTGGTAATGATAATCTCAGTGCGCCATAACGGCAAAAGTCTTGGCGAAATGATAAAATTAGAAATGGGCAAATTCACCGGCGGCGTTGCGATGGTGGGGATTTTCTTTATTATGCTTATTTTAATTGCTATTTTGGCTATGGTTGTGGTTAAAGCTCTTGCTGATAGCCCGTGGGGTTTATTTACTATTACTATGACTATACCGATTGCTCTTGCTATGGGCGTTTGGACGCGTTATATTAGACCTGGTAAGGTTTTAGAAGCTAGCATTGTTGGATTTATCGCGCTTTTAGTTAGTATTTGGGCTGGGCATTATGTGGTAGCAAGTCCTTTTTGGAATAATTTTTTTAGTTTAAGTGGCGAGGCATTAGCCTGGGCGATTATGATTTATGGCTTTTGTGCGGCTGTTTTGCCTGTGTGGCTTTTGCTTGCACCGCGCGATTATTTAAGCACCTTTTTAAAGCTTGGCGTTATATTTTTAATGGGCGTTATTATTTTAATTGTTGGCCCTGAGATTAAAATGCCAGCTGTTACGATCTTTGCTAGCACGGGAGATGGACCTGTTTTTGCTGGGGATTTGTTTCCGTTTTTATTTGTAACTATTGCTTGTGGCGCAATTAGCGGATTTCATGCTTTAATTAGCTCAGGAACTAGCCCAAAAATGGTTCAAAAAGAAACCCAAACTCTTTTTATTGGTTATGGCGCGATGCTAATGGAGAGCTTGGTTGGCGTAATGGCCTTAGTATGCGCTGTAATGCTAAGTCCTGGTGAGTATTTTTCTATAAATATGGGAGGATTAGGCACTGATATAGCAGCGGCCGTGCCTAAAATACAAGTTGTTTTAGACAGCATAAATGCTAATGGATATAATTTTACCATCACAGCTAGCGAGCTAGAAGCCCTAGCAAAAGGTGTAGGCGAAGAAACAATGCTTTCACGCACAGGCGGTGCGCCTACTTTTGCGCTTGGGCTTGCCTTACTTTTTCATGAGGTGTTAGGCGGAGCGGCGATGATGCCTTATTGGTATCATTTTGCCATACTTTTTGAAGCACTTTTTATTTTAACAGCTGTTGATGCTGGCACGCGCACTTGTCGCTTTATGATACAAGATATTTTAGGCAATATCTATCAAAAAGCAGGCGATACCACAAATATGACCTGGGCGATTATAGCTACACTAATAGGCGTAGCTGGCTGGGGGTATTTGCTCTATGCTGGCGTAACTGATCCTATGGGCGGAATTTACACGCTTTGGGCTTTATTTGGAGCTAGCAATCAAATGCTAGCAGGTATGGCTTTGTTATTTGCTACTGTTTATATCTTTAAAATAGGCAAGGCAAAATACTCTTTTGTTACGATTATACCGCTTGTTTGGGTGTGGATAACTACCATGTATGCAGCACTTTGTAAAATTTTACCAAGCAATGGCGACCCAACTAGCGTGCATGATAAAATAAGCCATGTGGCCACCGTGCAAAATAAAAGTGCTGAGTTATTAGAAATGACAGATATGGCCTTAATCGAAAAAACCAAAAGTATAATTTTTAATAACACAGTAGATGCCGTTCTTTGCGTGATGTTTATGGTTGTTGTGCTAATCGTAACTTTTCAAGGCATTAAAATTTGTATAGCTTATGCACGAAATAAAGGCAAAGAAGATTATCCATTAAAAGAAAGCAAATACATAGATATTAGCGAAGTTGAAGATAAAAAAATCAAAAATGAATATGCGTATGTTTAAAATTTGTTTTAGCTTTTTAGGGCGTGTTTGGAGTAGGATTGATGATGTTTTTTCAGCCATAGCTGGCTTGCCAAGCTATGATGAATATGTAAAACACGCCAAAAAAAAGCACCCAGATAAACCAATACTAAGCAAAAAAGAGTTTATTAAAAGCATTCAAAATGCCTCAACTAAACGCCCAAGATGCTGTTAGCACGCCCAAGCTTTGAGTTTCAAAGACCACGATTTGTGCTAAATAGCCAAATTTTAATGTAAAAAAGGCTAAATATGAAACATTTTTTCATCATCGGTGGCTCATCTTTACAAAGAAATTTTTTGCATTGCGTAAAAAAAGCTGGTTTTATTAGCCATGTATTTGATTATGACAAAAATTGCGTTTGCAAGGATGAAGCAGATTTTTTTCATCTTATCTCCGTAGATGAAAAAGAACAAATCCTTGCTCTTGCTTTAAAATATCAAATCGCAGGCATTGGCACTAGCGCAAGCGAACTAGGAAATATCACGGCGTGTTATGTGGGCGAAAAATTAAACCTAGGCACAAACTCATACCAAACAGCCTTAAACACAACAGACAAAAGCAAAATGAAAGAAATTTTCAAACGCTTTAATATACCAAGTGCTTCTTATTTAGTAGTTCAAGATATAAAAGAGCTTGAAAAGCTGGATTTAAAATTTCCACTTGTAATAAAGCCAAGTGATAGAAGTGCTGGCAGGGGTGTAATGCTTGTGCGCGATAAAAGCGAGCTTTTAGAGCATTTTGGATATTGTCAAAGCTTAGCTTATAATAAAAAAGTTTTGCTTGAAGAGCTTTTATATGGCAAGCAGTTTTCAGTAGAAACCATCAGCTCGCATTCAAAACACCGCATTATTACTATCACAGAGGAGTATTTCAACGACTCAAATGATTTTTGCGAAACTAACAACCTAATCCCAGCAAGAATAAGCGATGATGAAAAAACTCTAATCCACAAAGAATGTTTAAGAGTGCTTGAAGCTTTTGATATAAAATTTGGCGCAGCGCATATAGAATTAAAGCTTAATAATAATAAAATAAATTTTATAGAAATAGCTAGCAGAATGGGCGGATGGCGCGATGAGCTAATACAAAATGCCTTTGGCGTTGATTATAATGAGCTTTTACTTCAAAGCATACTTAAAGAAAACTTGCCAAATTTTATTTTAACAGCCAGGCAATTTTGTTTAGTTAAAATGATTTTTACTAGAAAACATTTTGAGTTTTATAAGGCAATAAAAGCAAGCAAAGCTAAAATGCTTGTGCGCGATGAATGCGCTAATATAAAAGAAAACGCAGGCGATGAGTTTTTTAATGGATTTTCTAATTTACTTGATGCGAAGGGATATTATTATTTAAATATCCCTTTAAATGAAAATCCAGATTTATATATAAATGAAAATATTAAGGCTATTTTTGCGCGATAATTCTTATAAAAAAATCATCTTCATTTTTAAAGATAGTAAAAAGAGATTTTGATTGTTTTGATAAAATTTCGCTCAATAAAATTTATTATCGTTTTTTTGAATTTTTATATTTGCATAAAGCTCAATCAAACGATAACACAAATCAAAAAGAAAAATCCCACCCACAACATAACACATCAGCTCAAAAGCGCCTAGCATTATCCCAACAGAAATTAAAATAGCCAACAAACTAGCATCAATGCCAAGCAAAAAACCACGATCTAAAAACCATTTTTTTAGCCCAAAGCGTTTTATGGATTTTAATTTTCTTAGCTGATTTAAGATATAAAAAGTAGTTATGCAATTATAAATATTCATACTAACAAGAGCAAAAATGCAAGCTTGTAATGAGATCAAATCGCAAAAAAACAAAAATATGAAAATCCCATTAAATGTTAAATTATCCACACTTACATCAAGCAATTTACCAATTTTTGATGAAAGATTTTTATAGCGCGCAAGCATTCCATCGATATGATCAAGCAAGCTATAAACCAAAAATAATAACCCAGCGCAAATAAAATGCCCCAAATATATAAAGTAAAACGACAAGGCCGCAAAAATTGCGCTTAAAATGGTAATGAAATTTGGCGTTATTGGAGTTTTAGCCAGTGGCAAAAGTATAAATTTTTGAATAATTAGCACCCTAAAAAGATATTCACTAATATAATAAGACTTCTTTTCAAGCCTTTGGGCTTTTTTTAATTTTTCATCTAAATCCATTTTGTATCCTTTATAAAATTGTAAAACGCCAAATCGGTTTTGATTTATTTTTTTAAAGACCTAAAAGCGTAAAAAGCAGGGTTTTAAAATTTTCATCTATAAAAATTGGGCAAAAATTTTGATTAATACTTGCTCTTAAATTAAGCCTTCTTTCAAAGCTCATTTTTTCAAGCTCCATTGCTATATTTTCAGGCCGAGCAAATACTAAATAGCCTTGATGAACGCCAAAAAGAGCAAGATTTTTTTGGTTGCTTGCAAGGACAAAAGAAATTATTGGCACACCTAAGCTTAAAAACTCATACACCGTTTGCCCACAAGCACAAATCCCTACATCACAACCAAGCATAAGCTCAGCCATTGGCGCATTTTCATAGCATTTAATAAACGAACTTTCTAAGCCCAACAGCTCTTTTTTATATTTAAAAGCCTTAGCTACTGCTATGTGTAAAATAACATTACGGCTTAAAAGATAGTTGTGAATACTCTTAGCAATAAAATAGCTTAAATTTTTATCATCACTTCCGCCAAGAGTAAGAAAAATATTTTTTATATTTTTGTTGATAGTAATTTTTTTAGCCTTTATAAACTCAGTTCTTAAAAACAAAAGCCCAAAAAGCGTTTTAGTTCGTGGGCTTAATTTATAAGGCAGTGTGCTTGCGTAAGGATTTGGGTTTATAATTAAATCCACATCATAAAATTTAAGCTCGCATTCATCATCTATACAAACCACTTTATAAAAAAATTTCTTTATATAAGTAAAAAAATCAGCTCTTACATCATAACTATCTATAAGTAAAATTTGTGCGCCCAAGCTTGCCAAGGCTTGATGATTTGGTATTTTATAAAGCTTAAAACCTGCGTTTTTTATAAGTTCGTGTCCGTGGCTTAGCCACTTTTTATCATCACTTGCAAAGCTAATATCACAGCCTTTAAGATAAAAAGCTAGCCGCAAACAGCGCATTATATGCCCTAAGCCGATTTTTTCTCCGCCGTTTGCGTAGATTAAAATTTTCATTTTTCACAAATTATTACAAAATCATCATCAGCATAGCTATCATTATCAAAAGAAGTGCGGATGCGGTTTATTTCTAAATTTTTAAAGTGATAAAACACTCTTTTTACCTCGTCTTTATCAAAAAAATACATAGGCATATCATTTTCTTTAAAGGCTGAGCGTTTTTCATCGTTTTCTTGGATTATTACCTCGTATTTGCTAAGTTTTTTTGCCTTTTCATAGCGATAATCTTCTAAATTTCGCACAAGAATTAAAGCCTTTGAGCCTTTTTTAAGCACTCGAAATATTTCGCCGGCTGCTTTTTGTATGCTTTGTTTATCATTATAATAAAGCACGCCAAAACAAATCAAACCATCAAAAAATTCATCATCATAAGGCAAATTATCAACACTTGCAATTTCAAAATTTGCTTTTAAGTTTGCGCTTGCTAGCAATTCTTGGCTTGCTTGTATGCCACTTGATGAATAATCGCAGCCATAAGCTTCAAAGCCATTTTCAGCTAAAAATTTTAAATGCCTGCCAGCTCCACAACCCAAATCCAAAATCGCTCCGCCTTGTTTAAAAGTGCGCAAGACAAATGAAACAACTAATTGATGAGGATAGCGTGGCTGGTGGCGTTTTTGCTTGTGTAGATTTATCCATTGCTCTTGATTTTTATTCATTTTTGTCCTTTAAGTTGCGATATAATCGCTAAAATAATTTTAATATTTTGTTTAATTTGCTTTTTACTTATACTCTCATCGCACCATAAATTTACTATTTCTTTTTCAAGGCGCGCTGATTTTGGCGAAATTTTAAACCCAAAAATCTTTTCATTATTCATATACCAGCTACTACAATCAATGCCTTTTGCCCGAAGTGCTTGTAATAATTCATCTCTAAAATTTTTCATTCTAAATGTATAACGCCAAGCAATGGAGCCTTTTTGAATTTCTGGTTGTTTTATTAGCTTATGCTTTAAAAGCTTTTGATAGAGTTTTGCTTTTTGTTTTCTTTGCTTAGAAATTTTATAAAGGCTTGTTAGTTTTGTGCTTAAAATTTCATTTTTTCTTTCATCTTTAAAAATAAAGCAATACTTTAAAAATAAATTTTTTAATTCGTTTAAATAATTTTTATCAAGTGGATTTAGGGCGTAATATGTTTTTTTGTATTCATCAAATAATTCATTAAGATTAAATGGGCGCGGCAAAAGCTCTTTATTTAATGCTTTTAGCGGGCTAAGATTGTGCTTAAAGCTCACAATACACCCCCCCCCCCCGCATTAGAGAGAAATTTAGTATGCCCAAAGCTTAGCACAGAAAAATCGCTTTTTGGATTTACTTTATAAGTTTGCGCGCTATCTTCAATAAGTAAAATTTTATGAGTTTTAGCAAAATCAAAAACGCGCTCATCGCATAAATGCCCATAAAGATGAGCCACAAGCAAAATATCGAATTTTTCTTTTTTATAAAGAGCTTTGATGGCTTTAAAATCACTATTATAATCTTTAAAATTTGGCTCGCAAAAATAAATTTTTAATCCAGCTTTTAGCGCAGCAGATACGACTTGCGGGCAAATAATGCTAGGCAAAGCGATTTTACTTTTGCCTAAAATTTTAGCGCGCAAAAAGCAAAGATATAAAGCACTTGTGCCATTTGCGGTGTAAAGAGCGCGTGGAACATTAAAAGCGTGAGCAATTTTTCTTTCTAATTTTGTCATTGTTTTAGCTTTTTGGCATAAGCGATTTAATTATTTATAATATTTAAAAATTCTTCATTATTTTTAGTTTTTTGCATTTTTGGGTATAAAAATTTAAGCGCTTCTACATCGTCCATTGTAGCTATTACATTGCGAATAGCCCAGATTTTTGCTAAGTTTTCAGGTTTTAGTAGCAATTCATCTTTTCTGGTGCCAGATTTTAAGATATTAAGTGCTGGGTAAATTCGGCGATCTGAGATATTTCTATCAAGCACCATTTCGCTATTGCCCGTGCCTTTAAACTCTTCAAATATCACATCGTCCATTCGCGAGCCTGTGTCGATAAGTGCTGTCGCTACGATAGTTAGCGAACCGCCACATTCTATATTTCTTGCTGCGCCAAAAAAGCGTTTTGGCTTATGAAGTGCGTTTGCATCCACGCCACCGCTTAAAACCTTGCCTGAGCTTGGCGTTGCGGTGTTATAAGCGCGCGCAAGACGCGTAATGCTATCAAGCAAAATCACCACATCGCGCCCGGTTTCTACCATACGCTTTGCCTTTTCTATTACTAGTTCGGCTACGCGCACATGATTAAATGCTGGCATATCAAAAGTAGAGCTAAACACCTCGCCCTTTACGCTACGCTCCATATCGGTTACTTCTTCTGGGCGCTCGTCTATTAAAAGCACGATTAATTGCACTTCTGGGTGATTGCGGGTAATGCCTTGTGCTAGTTCTTTCATTAATTCTGTTTTACCTGTGCGTGGCGGGGCTACTATCAATGCGCGCTGTCCTTTACCAATAGGCGTGAATAAATCAAGCACGCGCCCTGTTAGGCGAAGTGGGTCGTATTCTAATTTTAACTGCTCGGTTGGAAAAATAGGCGTTAGGTTATCAAATAATGGTCTTTGTTTAGCTTCATTTATACTTTTATAATTTATGGCTTCGATTTTTAAAAGAGCGTAATATTTTTCTTGCTCTTTTGGTTCGCGCACTTGGCCGGTGATTATATCGCCTACGCGTAGGGCAAATTTTTTGATTTGGCTAAGGCTAACATAAGTATCATTTTGGCTATCGCTTAAATCGCTTCCCATAGCTCGCAAAAAGCCAAAACCATCAGGCACAATCTCTAAAATACCAGTAAATAAAATATATCCACCTTGTTTGGTTTGAGCTCTTAAAATTTCAAAAACCAACTCTTGGCGGCGGAATTCGCGTGGATTTTCTATATCCATAGAGCTGGCAATTTCTATAAGACGCTCTAAATCAAGCTCTCGCAATTCTTCAATAGTATGCCCATCTACTGGCGTGTGAGTTTGCATATGTTGCTTTTTGGTGCGAATATTATTTTCACCAGAATTTTGTGGATTTTCCATAAAAAACCTTTAAAATATTTGATAAGTTTAAGCTAAGATGTCATAGATAGCGCATTTGCGATATAAACGAAATGTGGCAATTCTAACTAAAAAAACTTAAATATAACTAAAACTTAAAAATATATAAAAGCACATTTAGCCGACCACAAAACGCTTTTAAATTTTAAAAGTTAAGCAAAACTTAAATCAAGCCATAAAAGTAAAATTTCAAGCTTTTATGCTAAAATGCGCGATTTTAAATTTTAAAATTTTAAATTACAGGCAAAACATGGAAACAATAGCTGAAAAATTACAACGAGAGGGCATTGAATTAGCAAGCATTCAAAAAAGAGCCCTTGCTTTTTTGATAGATGATATATTGCTTAATGGCTTGCTTTTTATAATATATTTGCCTAGTTTAATGCCGCTTTTTAATGACCCTCAAGCCCTAAGTGCTGCGCTTTCTAGCTTGATTTTAGAGATAATTGCCCTAAACTTGCTTTATCATACTTTTTTTATTTGGAGATTTGGTGCGACAGCTGGCAAAATGGCGTGTAAGATTATTTGCTTAGATACTACTATGCTTTCAACGCCTAGTTTTTTGAATGCTTTTTTGCGAGCTTGTATGAGATTGCTTAGTGCGTGGTGCTTTTATTTGGGCTTTGTTTGGGCTTTTGGCAATAACGAGCGTCAAACCTGGCAAGACAAAATCGCAAGGACAATAGTCTGTGAAGTCAAATAAAAATTTTATAAAAAGCATAATTTTATACGCTTTTATAATAAGCCTTTTAAACGCACAAAGCCAAAAGGTTCAATTTTTAGCAAGTAAGGTAGAAAAAAATGGCGATATCACAGAAGCTAGCGGTGATGTGCTGCTTTATTCGCCCTCTTATTTAATAAGTGCTAAACGCGCTATATATGATGAAAAAAATGAGATTGTAGAGCTTTTTGATGATGTTTATGTGCTAAAAGATGACAACCAAACCTCAAATAGCACCTACGCTAAAATAAATCTAGCAAATAACGAAATTTTAATAAACAATGCCTTTGGATTAGACAAAAAAAGCGAACTTTGGGTGCAAGCAAAAAAGGTCTGCTCTAATGAAATTTTACTTCAAACGAACTCATCAATTACTTCAAGTTGTAATGTAGAGAACCCCGATTGGTTTATAAAATACTCAAGCGGAGAATTAGATAAAAAAGATGAATATTTAAGACTTTATAATTCTGTGATGTATATAAATTTCCCATTTATTGGTGCTACGCCGGTTGCGTATTTGCCTTATTTTGGATATAGCACAAATAAAAACAGGCGTAGCGGGCTTTTAACCCCAGAGCTAGGCTACACGCACCGCGAGGGTTTATACTACCAACAGCCCTTTTACATAGCCACGCATGATAATTGGGATTTAGAACTAAACCCGCAAATTCGCTCAGTGCGTGGCGCAGGATTATATGGCACATTTCGTTTTGTGGATTCGCCTTATTCGCAAGGGTTAATTAGAGGCGGAATTTTCACAGATAAAAAATCCTACCAAATAAAAGAAAATCTCAAATACCAAGAACACTACGGCATAGAATTAGAATACGATAGAGATAAATTAGCCAAATATTTATATAATGGCGATTATGATGAGGGTTTATTATTAAGGGTAACGCAATTAAATGATGTGGATTATTTAAACTTGCGTAGCCGTAAAGAAAGCTTGGCTTATTCATCGCTAATTCATTCTAAATTAAATTATTATATCAACACTAGTGAGCATTATTTTGGCTTATATGGCAATTATTATATAGACACGGCAAAAATTGGCACAGAGCATAAAAACAAAGCCACAATCCAAGAATTGCCCGCCTTACAATACCACAGCTATTATGATACCTTTATAAACAAGCACTTTACCTATTCATTTGATGCCAAATACCACAACTACACGCGCTCAATTGGCACAAAAGCCCACCAATACGAGCTTTACGCACCATTTGGATTTAATATAAATTTATTTGATGATTGGCTAAATCTTAGTTTTAATGAGCATTTGTATGCTAGCCGTGTGGATTATGTAAAAAATCAATTTTATGTGCCGTATTTAAATGATTTTTATTTAATGGATAAAAAGCACGATCAATACATTAGAAACTGGCATGAAATTTTATTAAATACAGACCTTGCAAGAGCGTATGATGTTTTTGGCGGTGTGTATCATAGTTTAAACTTAGAGCTACAATACATCAAACCAGGCTACAAGCACGGCGATATCAGCAGGTATATATATTCGAGTGATTATATTTTAGAGGATAATTTTATCAACGAACTTGATAACGCCTACACCAGCCAAAGCGTCCAAGCAAGTATGGCGCAGTATTTATTTAATAACGATGGCAATAAAATTTTACGCCATTATATAAGCCAAAGCTACAATTTTAGCGCAAATAAATTAGGCGATACAAAAAATAAAATAGATTTATATTATGCTAATTCAAAATTTTATAATAAATTAGTTTATTCTAATGCCCACAAAGATTTTACCGCCCTTCAAAGCGGCGCAAATTTTAATTATTTAAATTTTAGCCTAGATATTTTACACAACTACACCAAACGCTACGATAGCGATGCTGATACTAGCTTCGTGCGCTCAAATTATTTCCAAACAAACGCTGCTTATAAATTGCCACAAGATTATCAAATCTTTGGCGCGTGGGCTTATGATTATGAAAGAGATAATACAAAAATGTGGCTTTTAGGACTAACCCAAAGGCGCAGATGTTTTAGCTATGGCTTGTATTTTCGCCGCGATATAACGCCTAAAATCACATCAGCAGGCCCTGAAAGCGAGAGAAAAAGCGGGGTTTATGTGTATTTTACTTTTTATCCATTTGGAGAGTTTAATTATGGATTTTCTTTAAAAGAGGATGATAATAGTTAATGAAATTTACAGATCAAAATGACGCTGGCTCTAAGCTTTTAGAGATTTTGCCACGAAACGAGCTAAAAGCAAATAATTTTTTAATTCTTTGCTTGAATATAAAAAGCGTGATTATGTGCGATTTTGTAGCAAGAGGGCTAGATTTAGGCTATGAAATACTTTTTAGCGAAGATATCAAAACGCCAAATAACGATGAATGCGATATAGCTTGCGTTAGCGAGAGTGAAGATGTGGTAATAAATGAAGCCTTACGGGTTAGTTTTGAGATCACAAAAGACTATATTTATGGGCGAGCCAAAAAACTGTATGAAGAAAAAATTTTAAAAAATGTCTATAAATACCGCAAAGGCGGGCTTTTAAGCCCGTTAAAAGATCGCAATATTTTATTGATTGCTGATAGCTGTGAAACGGGCGCAAGACTAGCAGTGGCTACAAAATCACTAACAAATATGGGCGCAAAAAGCGTAATTTTAGGCATAGCCCTAATGCCAAGCGATATGGCCGAATACGCAAATACAATAGTCGATGATGTTTATTGCGCCTTTAAAATAGACGGCTTTGTAAGCACGGATTTTTACTATGAAAAAACCCTAGAAAATGACGAAAACGCCATACTTAAAATTTTAGAAGATAGCCCATATTATCTACCATTAAAAAAGCAAGGAGTAAGCAATGCAAATTAACATTCAAGCAAACAATCAAGAACAAATCTTTGATATCAATCAAGTAGCCAAACAAGCAGCAGGTGCTGTTATGCTTAAAGTTGGCAAGGCTGTCATCTTAGCCACAATAGCAAGAGATGAAAATCAAGTAAGTGAGGATTTTTTACCACTAACCGTTCAATACATAGAAAAACAATACGCCGCAGGCAAAATCCCTGGTGGATATATTAAACGCGAAACAAAACCTGGCGAGTTTGAAACGCTAACTAGCAGAATAATTGACCGCTCTTTACGCCCGCTTTTCCCAAAAGGCTATGCTTATCCTACGCAAATTACTGTGCTTGTATTAAGTGCTGATAGCCAAGTGGATTTACAAGTTATTGCTCTAAATGCGGCCTCAGCTGCGTTATTTTTAAGCGATATACCAGTAAATCGCAATGTATGCGGGGTGCGCGTAGCTTGCGTGGATGAAAATTTTGTGCTAAATCCTAGTTTAGATGAGCTAAAACAAAGCACGCTTGATTTGTATCTTGCTGGCGTTGATGATGAGCTTTTAATGATAGAAATGCGCTCATTGCCTAGCAAAAATGAAATTAGTGCTATACCTGTGGTAGCAATGGATTCTCTTATAGATATTCCAGCAAATTTTAATCAAAACATGAATGAGTTTAGCGAAGAAAAAATGCTTATGGCAATTGAGTTTGGCACAAAGGCTATCGCAAATGGCTCAAAAGCCTACAATGAAGCCTTTAAAGCGTATAAAAAAGCTGATGCCATCATCAATCTAAAACCTCAAATTGACAATTTAGACGCTTATGAACTTGTGCGCGGTATGTATGGAGCTGATGTAAAATCAGCCATAAATCAAATGGCCAAAAGCGAAAGGGCTAGCGAGCTAAGCAAAATCGCCCAAAATATCCTTCAAAGCGATATTTGCATCGCCCAAGGATGGAGCGAGGCTGAGATTGTGAATGCTTTAAATAAATACAAAAAAGAAGTAGTTAGGACTCAAATTTTAAATGAAGGGCTTCGCGCTGATGGGCGAAAGCTTGATGAAGTGCGCCCAATTAGCATACAAACAAATATCTTGCCAAGCGCGCATGGTAGTTGTCTTTTTACGCGCGGACAAACGCAAGCCTTAGTAGTAGCCACTCTTGGCAATGATAATGATGTGCAAATGAGCGAGCTTTTAACGCAAAAGACGCCAGTTAGTGAAAAATTTATGTTTAATTATAATTTTCCAGGATTTAGCGTAGGAGAAGCAAGCCAGCTAAAAGCACCAGGACGCCGTGAATTAGGCCACGGCAATCTAGCCAAACGCGCGCTATATCCAAGCATTGATGTAGATTTACCACAGAGCATTCGCTTAGTAAGTGAAATTTTAGAAAGCAATGGTTCAAGCTCGATGGCTAGTGTGTGCGGTGGCGCCTTAGCACTTAGAGCAGCTGGAATAGCAAGCATTAAATTAGTAGCTGGCGTGGCGATGGGACTTGTTTTAGAAGATGATAAATATGCGATTTTAACCGATATAATGGGGCTTGAAGATCACGATGGAGATATGGATTTTAAAGTAGCTGGCACGCACGAGGGCATCACAGCCTTACAAATGGATATAAAACTTGGTGGAATTTCAATGCAAATTTTATCCCAAGCCTTCAATCAAGCAAAGCAAGCAAGAGAGCATATTTTAAATATAATGGAAGAAGCAAATCGCCAAATAATCATCAATGAAGATGTTTTGCCAAAACTAGAATTATTTAGCGTAGATCCTAGCAAAATCGTAGATATTATAGGCCAAGCTGGCAAAACAATCAAAGAAATCATCGAAAAATTCGGCGTTAGCGTGGATTTAGACAGAGATAAAGGCGAGGTAAAAATCGCCGGAGATGAGCAAAAAAATGTCCGTGCAGCAAAAGATTATATAATCGAAATAACCCAAAAAGATAACGGCCGAAATTTTAAATCAAATTTTAAATCCCACAAGCCAGATATTAGCGCATTTAGCGTGGGTGCTGAGTTTGATGGCGTGGTTAAAACCACTACAAACTTTGGCGCGTTTATCGCTATAACCTCTGGATCAAGCAGTGCTGATGGCTTGCTTCACATAAGCAAAATTAAAAGCCCATTAAAAACCAGCCAGAGCGTAAGGGTAAAAATCGCTGAGATTAAAAACGGCAAAATTTCACTTGATTTGCTTTAAAATTTTATTCTAGTTGGTGGGATTAAAATTTAAAAGCTAACTAACCTTTTTAAGCCTTAATGGCGTAATAATGCCATTAAGCAAAGGCTAATAAATCGCCAAATTTTAAAAGCCAAAATCCATAAAGAAAAAAAAAAAATGCAAAATCCTTTTTCTGCTCTTAAATCTCGTAATTTTCGCATTTACTGGCTAGGGCTTGGTGCTAGCCAAACAGGCACTTGGATGCAAAATATAGCCCAGCCCTGGCTTGCGCTTAAAGTTACAAATGATCCTGTGCTTGTAGGCATCGTCTCAGCGATGCATTTCTTGCCGATTATGATTTTTTCGCTATTTTCTGGGGTTTTGATTGATAGAATGGACAAAAAGCGGATTTTATTTTTCACTCAAGCTGGGCTTTGCGTGGTTTCGTTTATTTTTGCTCTTAGCGTGTTTATGGATTTTGCTAGTTTTGGCGTGATTTTAGTGCTAGCTTTTTTAACTGGACTTTTTAATAGCCTTGATTCGCCGACCCGCCATAGTTTTATTTATGAACTTGTAGAAAATCGCGCCCTTGTGCCAAATGCCGTTGCGCTTAATTCAATGAGCGTGAGTGTATCGCGCATTTTAGGGCCTGCGCTTGCTGGGATTATCATGGCTAGCTTTGGCATTGGCGCTTGTTTTTTATTTAATACCTTTTCATTTGTGGCGATTTTTGCTAGTTTGTTTTTGGTTAAACCAAAGCGCGCACGCACGGCCAGAGCGCATTCAAGTATGCTAAAAAGCATAATTAAAGGCTTTATTTATATAAAATCGCACGAGCATTTACTTTCGCCCTTAATCGTGCTTTTAATTGTAGCCACCTTCGTGCCAAATTACAGCGTTTTGGTTTCAGCTCTTGTGCATTTTAATTTAGGTGGCGATGATACTAGCTATGGATATTTAATGGCATTCTTAGGCATTGGAGCGTTTTTTGGAGCGTTTTTTGCAGCTAGCTTAGGCCAAAACTTAGCAAAAACCAGCAAAAACTCCAAAGAAATTTTAAATCAAAGCACAAATAAAGCTCAAAAATCTAGCCAAATTTTAAATGCCCCGCCTTTAAACCATAAAAAACCCGCATTAAACACCAGCCAAAAAATCACGCTTTATTTGCCGTTTTTATCGGCTTTGATGCTTGCAAGCGTTGGCGTTTGGGATAATTTTTGGCTTTGTGGGCTAAGTTTAATTTTTACATCATTTTGCCTAATCATTACAATTAGCACGATAAACTCGCTCTTACAGCTCGGCTCAGATGATAAATACAGAGGGCGCGTGATGAGCGTTTATAGCTTGTTTTTTTTAGGTTCTACGCCCATTGGAGCGAGTTTTGCTGGCTTTGCGGTAAAGCATTTTGGCCCAGATGGAGCATTTTTTATTAGTGCTTTTGTGGCTTCTTTTTTTCTTGGATTGTGGCATTTATTTGCCAAAAAAATTTTAATATCAAAACGCTAACCTGCGTGCCAAATTTTAAAATTTAAAATATCGCTATTTTAAATTTTAAAATATTAAAACAACAAATAAATTTTAAAATTTAGAGTTTTAAAATTTAAAACCTCAAAATATCGCGCCCTTATTTTAAATTTTAAAATTTTAAATATCGCTATTTTAAATTTTAAAATGTTAAAGCAATAAATAAATTTTAAAATTTTAATCCAAAAGTTTTTTAGCAAAGCTTTTTGCCTCATCGCTTATATGCTCGCCACTTATCATCCTAGCTAGTTCGCCCGCGCGTTCGTTTTTTTGGAGCTTTCTAACCTGTGAAATGCCATCTGTTTTTTGAACTATAAAATGATGGTCGGCTTTTGAGCTAAGTTGTGGCTGATGCGAAATAGCAAAGATTTGATAGTGCTTAGCTAGCATCGCAAGCACGCAAGCTATGCTCATAGCTTCTTTGCCGCTTAAATTCGCATCTATTTCATCTAAAAATAGCACTCCATTTTTTGCGCCAATTATTTGCGCGCTAGTTGCTATAAAAGCTAGGCGCAAGCGATTTAATTCACCGCTTGAAATATTTTTAAAACTAGCTTCATTTAAGCTTAAATTAATCTCATCACAGCCAAACTCACAAAGCTCGCAACACTTTAATTCTAAACTAAGCCCTTCTAAATAAAGCTTGTTAAGGTATGAATTTAGCATATCTTCAAGCATTTTGATGGATTTTTTTCTGTGTTTAGTTAATATCTGGCAAAGCTTGCTAGCTTGCTCGTTTAATTTTAAAATTTTACGCTCCAAATCGGCCTTTTCAAACTCGATTTTTTCGTATTTTTCTAATTCCATTTGGCGAATTTTTAGCACATTTAAGGCCTCATCAATGCTGCCATAACGCCTATTTAACGCATTTAACGCTTCTATTCTATCTAGCAAACGCTCAATTTGTTCATCACTTAATTCTTCAAAACTTAAATTATCGCGCACGCTTTTTAGCTCATTTAAAGCAATACTTAAAAACTCCCCATCTACCCCACTAAGCTCTAATGCCCTAATAGCCGCGTTTTCATACTCAAAAATCCCGCTTGCCTTGCCCCAAGCTTCTATGATTTTATCTTTTTTGCTAATTTTATTTTTAAGCTCTATTAACTCGTCTAATTCGCCTATTTTTGGATTTACACCAGCGATTTTATCGATCTCAAATTTTAAATATTCCTTAATATCTTCAATTTTATTTTCATCTTCATTTAAAGCATTTAAGCTTTCTTTTGTGGCTTTTAAATCCTTAAAAAGCGCCCTAAAATCGTTTTTTGCCCTTATAAACTCATCAGCACTAATTAAAGCATCACAAAGCATTAAAAGATTTTTATTTGATATTTCGTTGTTTTCTTTTGCGCTTAAATAGCTTATGTATGGTTTTATCAAGCCTTGGAGCTGTTTTTTGCTAATGGATTGATTGTTTATAAAATACCTTGTGCTTGTTTGTTTGCTTACTTTAAAAACATTGATTTCATCGCATTCTATGCCAAGGTCTATAAAATTTGCGCCAAAATCCTTGCTAGTATCGATCTCGCAAACCCCGCTCATACACTCTTTAAAGCCAAAAACGCTCAAAATCGCATTCATAAGAACGCTTTTGCCCGCCCCGCTGCTACCAGTAAGCACGCTAAAACCGCCATCAAAACAAAGCTCCACCTCGCCAAAACCTACTAAATTTTTAGCGTAAAATCTCTTTATCATTGATGACCCCAGCGAAGTTTTTGCCTTAAAACATCAAAATAATCATGCCCCATGCGCCTTATTAGATTTATGCTAGTTTGGCTTATGCCTACTTTTAGGCTATCATAATCTTTTAATCCCACATAATCTTGCCCGTCCATTAGCACCACTACATCATCATTTGAGCGAAACTCTACTTCAAAATTTGAAGGCAAAATCAGCGGGCGTTGCGTAAGGGCGTGCGAGCAAACCGGCGTGATCGCATAAATTTCACATTGTGGATGCATGATGGCTCCGCCAGCGCTCATATTATAAGCAGTTGAACCCATCGGCGAGCTTATTATAAGACCATCGCCTATATAAGAATTAAAATATTTTCCATCTAAAAATGCGTCTATTTGCGTAATGGAGTTGATTTTTTCGCGCATTAGCGTTATGTCGTTAAAGGCTAGTTTGCTTATGAAATTTTGACCTTTGATGAGTTTTGCTTGTAAAAATTTTGGCTGTTGGAGATAAAATTTGCCATTTTTAAGCTCAGCCAAAAATACCGCGCATTCATCAATTACCACATCAGTTAAAAAACCAAGCCTGCCAGTATGAACCCCAAATAAATACGCCCCATACTCCCAAAATTTTCTACAAGCACCGATATAATTACCATCTCCGCCAAGACAAATCACAAGTTTTGTGCGCGAAAAAATCTCATCTTTGCTTAATCCATCATTGCGCCCTAGTTCTTTTGCGCTGTGATTTTCAAGCAACATAGTAATGCCAAGATAAGATAAAATTTGCTCTAATTTTAAAATGGCATCTTTTTGAGTGCTAGCATCTTTTGTGGTAACTAATGCGCAATTTAAGCTTGAAAAATCAATCATTTTGTGCCTTTTTAAGCACATTTTTTATGAAAGCAAAATACAGCGCGCTTGCAAAAAATACACAAGAAAATATCACGAGAGCAAGCATTGATGGAGTATTAGCATTTAAAAAACCAACACTAAAACTAAGCAAGCCAGCCAAAATAAATTGAATTGTCCCAAGCAAAGCAGATGCCGTGCCAGAATGCTCTTTAAAGCGCGCCATAGCAAGAGTTGTGGTATTTGGCATAATAAACCCTAACATCGCAATAGTAAAAAATAGCATTGCCTCATAAGCCAAAAAGCCAAAATCAGCGCACAAAAATAAAACCAAACTAAACCCGCTCATAGCCAAAAAGGCAAAGGCAAGAATTTTTTTTGGCTCTTTTTTTAGCACTAATTTTGCATTTATTGCGCTCATTATGATAAAACCTAGCGCATTAAAACCAAAAAGCAAGGCATAAATTTGCTCACTCAGCCCAAAATGTGTAATAAAAACAAAACTTGATGCCGTAATGTATGCAAACATCGCAGCCATCGCAAAACCAGCTGATAAAACATAAATTAAAAAAACCTTATCTTTTAGCACGACTTTATAATTTGCAATGATTTTCTTTTGAGAAAAAATCTCACTTCTATCTGTTTTGGGCGCGCTTTCATCAAGTTTAAAAATAATTAATCCTAGCAAAATAAAACCAAGAATAAACAAACTAATAAAAATGCTCTCCCAGCTAAAAAATTCTAATAAAATCCCGCCAAGCGAAGGTGAAAGCATAGGTGCAAGCGATGAAACTATCATCATTAAAGCAAACATCGCGCCAGCTTCATGCAATTCAAACAAATCATTTACAACAGCGCGCGCAATCACCACGCCAGCACAACCACCAAGCGCTTCAAAAAATCTTAAAATTATAAAGGTATTGATATCAGGTGCGATCACACAGCCAAAACTAGCCAATATAAAAAGACAAATTCCAAAAAGCAAGGGCTTTTTCCGCCCAAAAATATCGCTTAATGGCCCATAAATCAGCTGACCAAAAGCAAAAGCTATAAAAAAACTAGCAAGCGAAAGCTGAGCGTAAAACTCATTTGAATTAAAACTTTCTTTAACGCTTGTAAGAGCGGGCAAATACATATCAGTAGATAGCGGAGCGACCGCGCTCATCAAAGCTAAAATCACTACTAATTCTACTTTTTTATAACCTTCAATTTTAGTTTTTACTTGCATTTTTCGCCTTTAAAAAAATCTCAAATTATAACAAAAAAGCACATTCTTGCTGGCAAAATTTTAAAATTTATTTGCTTTAAAATTTAAGATGAAAACCTGCTAGATATTTTTGCCTGTTTATTTTAGAATTAAAATTTATGCCTGAAAAAAGCATAAATTTTAAATATTAAAGGCCTCATCAATGGCTGCACAAAGTGTGTGGATAATTAAAATATGCATCTCTTGTATTCTAGCTGTATCATCGCTTGGAATGATTATAGCGTTATTACAAGCCTTCATTGCGCCTCCATCTTTGCCTAAGAGCGCAATTATTTGTATGTTTTTTTGCTCGGCGCAATTGATGGCTTCAAGCACATTTTGGCTATTGCCACTAGTTGAAATCGCCACTAACACATCGCCATCTTGCCCAAGGGCTAGCACCTGCCTAGCAAAAACAAACTCAAATCCATAGTCATTGCCAATAGCACTAAGTGCTGAGGTATCGGTACTTAGCGCAATAGCCGGCAATGGCACGCGCTCGCATTTATAACGCCCCGTTAGCTCAGCCGCAAAATGCTGGCTATCAGCTGCGCTACCGCCATTGCCACAAATTAAAATTTTTTTGCCATTTTTTAGCGCGCTAATTATAATTTTGGCACATTCATTTATTTTTGGCGCAAGCGCGCTTATTTTTTCTACAACTTGCTTGTGAGAGTTTAACTCTGCCTCAAAATAATTCATCACTAAGCCTTTTTGCTGTCTTTTGCTGTTTTGTTTAAAAAATAAAGCCCGATAGTGCCAAGTATAACTATCACCACCGCTGCATATGCTGATGCGTCCATTTAATCCCCTTTGTCTAAATTTTTGGCTGTAATTATCGTAGCTAATAAAAAATAACTCCCTACAAATATAATCACAACCGCTGCTATAATGCTAGTAAAATCCAAAACCAGTTTTAAAACCCCACCAGCAATTAAAGCTATGCTTAAATTCATAAAAGAATTAATCGTCAATTCTTGCCATTTTTTCATTTTTGCCCTTAAATTTTAATGCCAAAAAAGCTAAAATATTAAAATTTAACATTCATTTTGGATTTTTTTTATTAAGTTTGTTGTGCTTTTGCCCTCTATAAACTCTATTAATCTTACCTCGCCAGCAAATTCTGCGCCAACCACGCTTTTACCGGCATAATCTGCGCCTTTAACCAAAATATCAGGTTGTAATTCTTTTATCAAATTAAGCGGCGTATCATCATCAAAAAGCACCACAAAATCCACGCATTCAAGCGCTGCTAGCATTGCTGCGCGGTCGCTTTGAGAGTTTATTGGTCTTTGTTCGCCTTTTAATGCCTTGATACTGCGATCTGTATTTAAACCAACAACTAAAATATCGCCTAAATTTTTTGCTTTTTCAAGGTAGCTAATATGTCCAAAATGCAAAATATCAAAACAGCCATTTGTGAAAATAATTTTTTTGCCATTTTTGATATGTTTTAGCTCATTTTGCGTGATAATCTTACGCAAAAAGCCATTTTTTTGGCTTTTTAATGCGTTAATCTCGCTCCAACTCGCATCGGCTGAGCCAACCTTTCCTACAACAACAGCAGCTGCTAAATTGGCCGTTTGAATAGCCTGGCTTATACTAAAACCATCTGCTAAGCAGTATCCAAGAGTGGCTAGCACGCTATCGCCAGCACCAGTTACATCAAAAACTTCTTTTGCCAAGGCTTCATACTGACTAAAATCTCGCCCATCATAAAGCCCAATGCCCTGCTCGCTAAGCGTGATTAGTCCGTATTTTAAGCCATATCGCTCTTTTAATTGTTTTAGCGCCCATTTTATGCTTTCATCATCTTTTAAAACCCTGTTTAATGCTTGGCTAGCTTCTTTGCGGTTTGGGGTCAATAAAGTAGCGCCCCAATATTTACTATAATCCTTGCCTTTTGGATCAACTAAAACCATTTTGCTGGCATCTTTTGTGATTTTAATTATTTGCGTGCATAAATGCTGGCTTAGCACGCCTTTTGCATAATCGCTTAAAAGCACTATATCATAATTTTTTAAAATTTGTGGGAATTTGGCGATTATTTCATCGCTTAAAGTAATTTCTTGAACACTTTCAGTATCCAAGCGTAAAACCTGCTGATGGCTTACAATAATGCGGGATTTTTGGCTAGATTTTCGCCCGCGCTCTTTTAAAACTAGCTCACTTTTTGCCCCGCATTCATCAAGCAATTTTGATATTTGCCTGCCTGTTTCATCATCGCCAAGCACGCTTATTACGCCTGTATCTGCCCCTAGTGCGATTAGATTTGAGATCACATTTCCACATCCTCCAAGTCGCTTGCTTTCGCTATTTTTTAGCACGACTTGCACAGGTGCTTCTGGCGAGATGCGCTCACAACTCCCCCAAATATAATGATCCATCATCAGATCGCCAACCACTAAAATTTTAGGCATTTATTTCATCCTTAAAAATGCGTTTAATTTCATCTTTATAATCACTTATGCCAAGCTCTAAGCTAAATTGTGGCTGATATTTAAGGGCTGTTTGGCTTGTGCTTAAATCAGCTTGCGTGTGAAACTGATAACCGCGCTTGAAAGGATTTTTAATATATTCTCTTTGGCATTTTATATCTAACTCGTTTTCTAAAATATCTACTATTTGACTAAATGATCTCGCCTTGCCTGTGGCTGCGTTATAAACGCCGTTTGGAGCATTTAAGGCCAGTTCATTTGCAAGTATTATATCCTTAATATATACAAAATCCCTATATATATTTTGGCTACCCTCAAAAAGCTTAACCTTGCCGTCTTTTAAAATTTGTAAGCCAAATTGTAAAATCATCGAAGAGGTTTTATTTTTGTAAAATTCCCCTGCGCCATAAACATTAAAATACCGAAGTCCCACTAGCTTTGCGCGCGGATTTTGAACGCAAAAATTATGTGCCATTTTATCCATCATTAACTTACTAAATCCATAGGCATTTAGTGGGTTTTCATTTTTGCCTACTGTTTGTGGGCTTGGCGCATCTCCATAAGTTGCCCCAGAGCTTGCGTATATTAAATTCGCATCGCATTTTAAACTTAATTTTAAAAGCTTAGTAAAGCTACTTAGATTTACTTTCATCACCTGGCTTTGCTCGCTTACGGTGGTATCTGAAATGGCTGCTTGATGAAAAATCGCCCTTGGGGCAAAATCAGCTATCATTTCAAGCGTGGCATCATCGCAAATATCGCCACAATAAACATCTCCGCCAAATCCTAGCAAATTTTTATAATGCCCAAAAGAGCGCAAATTTCCATTAGAAAAAATTTCTAAATCCCTAAAAATATCAACCACCAAAACCTCATCGCCCCGAGCAACGAAGTATTTGGCTAAATTT